>CP081098.1:0-300000 GCA_025141015.1 Rhodobacteraceae bacterium M382
ATGACACAAGAGAAATGGGGACAACTCCGTCAAAAACTGCTCAAGACGGTTGGCCGGAATAATTATAAAACATGGATCGAACCGCTGCAGTTCGATCAAATGTCCGAGGGGGTTGTTACCTTTCAAGTGCCCACAAACTTTATGGGCAACTATGTCAGTCAGAACTTTGCTGATCTGATACTATATGAGTTGAACAATTCGGGGGAAACGGTTCAGCGTGTGGCCTTCAAGGTCGCTGCCAATACGGCCACCCGCCCGATGCGGGCATCCGAGACCCCCGCCGAACCCGAAGTCGAACAGGCCATGGCGCCAAAGTCGCAGTCGGCTTATTCGAACACCGGGCTGGATGAACTTCAGGCTGCGCCACTGGATGCGCGGTTCACTTTTGACAGCTTTGTCGTCGGAAAACCCAACGAATTGGCCCATGCAGCGGCGCGTCGTGTTTCTGAAGGCGGCCCCGTGACATTCAATCCGTTGGTTCTGTACGGCGGTGTCGGCCTGGGTAAAACCCACCTGATGCACGCAATCGCCTGGGAACTGAAAGCCCGTAAACCCGAGCTGAATGTCCTGTATCTGTCGGCCGAGCAATTCATGTACCGGTTCGTGCAGGCTCTGCGCGAACGCAAGATGATGGATTTCAAACATCTGTTCCGCTCTGTTGATGTCCTGATGGTTGACGACGTGCAATTCATCGCAGGCAAGGACAGCACCCAGGAAGAGTTTTTCCACACCTTCAACGCGCTGGTGGATCAGAACAAGCAGATCATCATTTCTGCCGATCGCGCACCGGGCGAGATCAAGGATCTGGAAGACCGTGTGAAGTCGCGGTTGCAGTGCGGGCTGGTCGTTGATCTGCACCCCACCGATTATGAATTGCGTCTGGGGATCCTGCAGACCAAGGTTCAGCAATATCGCACGACCTACCCGGATTTACAGTTGGCAGATGGGGTTCTCGAGTTTCTGGCACATCGGATCTCTACCAATGTGCGCGTGCTCGAAGGTGCGTTGACCCGGCTGTTTGCCTTTGCGTCTCTGGTCGGACGCGAGATCGACATGGATCTGACCCAGGATTGTCTGGCCGATGTGCTGCGCGCCTCGGAACGCAAAATCACGGTCGAGGAAATCCAGCGAAAAGTGTCGGATTACTACAATATCCGCCTGTCTGACATCATCGGCCCAAAGCGTCTGCGCTCCTATGCCCGTCCACGCCAGGTGGCAATGTATCTGTGCAAGCAACTGACCAGCCGGTCCTTGCCTGAAATCGGCCGCCGGTTCGGCGGACGGGACCACACCACAGTGATGCATGGCGTCAAGCGGATCGAAGAATTGAAGCTGACCGATGGGCAGATCGCCGAAGATGTGGAAATGCTGCGGCGCGCGCTGGAAGCGTGAGGGTTGAGATCTGGGCGGTGCGTGCAAGCACGCACCCTACAATACGTTGAACACATTGGCCCCGAACATCAGTGTTCGGGGCCTTTTCGTGGTCAGATGGGCAACGAATCCCGGTGTTCTGAACCATTCCTGGGATCCGCCTCTTGACGCCCCCGAAAAACCTGCCGAGAAATCCAAGAAAAAACCTTGTGCCGAAGGGGTAACACGTTAACGTGCTTCTCCCGGCCATGCGGAGAGGAAATTAGGGACATGAAGATCAGCATCGAACGCGGCACCCTGTTGAAAGCCGTATCGCAGGCCCAGTCGGTCGTTGAACGCCGCAATACAATTCCGATTCTGGCCAATGTTCTCATCGAAGCCGAAGGTGACCAGGTTCAGTTCCGCGCCACCGATCTGGACATCGAGGTGGTCGACAAGGCCCCTGCCCAGGTCGAGCGCGCCGGTGCCACGACCGTGGCAGCGACCACGCTGCACGAAATTGTCCGCAAGCTGCCGGATGGTGCGTTGGTGACCCTGATCGCAGACAATGCCGCCGGGCGTCTGACGGTGGAGGCCGGGCGGTCGAACTTTTCGCTGGCCACCCTGCCGCGCGAAGATTTCCCCGTCATGGCGACTTCTGAATACCAGTCCAATTTCTCCGCCAATGCGGCGGTGTTGCGTCGGCTGTTCGACAAATCAAAATTTGCCATTTCGACCGAAGAAACCCGGTATTACCTGAATGGCGTCTATCTGCATGTGTCGGATGGTGACAACGGCAAGGTTCTGCGCTGTGTGGCCACGGATGGTCACCGGCTGGCGCGCATCGATTCGGACCTGCCGCCCGAGGCGTCGGATATGCCCGGTGTCATCGTGCCCCGCAAAACCGTGGGCGAGCTGCGCAAGCTGCTGGATGACGACGAGATGGACATCGCCGTTTCTGTTTCGGAAACCAAGATCCGGTTTGCCACGCCTGACATCATTCTGACCTCCAAGGTCATCGACGGCACCTTTCCCGATTACACGCGTGTCATTCCCACCGGCAACACACGCCGCCTGGAGGTCGATGCAGCCGAGTTCGCTCAGGCCGTTGATCGGGTTGCAACCGTGTCGTCAGAACGGTCGCGCGCGGTCAAGTTGCAGTTGGACGAAGACCGGTTGATCCTGTCGGTCAACGCCCCCGACAGCGGTGCCGCCGAAGAGGAATTGGCTGTGGCTTATGGCGACGAACGGCTGGAAATCGGGTTCAACGCGAAATACCTGCTGGAGATTGCCAGCCAGGTGGACCGGGAAAACGCGGTGTTCATGTTCAATTCCTCAGGTGATCCGACCCTGATGCGCGAAGGCAATGACCTGAGCGCCGTCTACGTCGTGATGCCGATGCGTGTCTAAGCGCGCCTTTGGCACGCGGCCTCCCCTCTTGGCGGCGAAGCCGCCTGCCGGGCAGCGGGACGGGGATATTTTGACCAGAAGAAGGGGGCACGCGTGCTGGCCTTGAAGGCATTGAGCCTGTCCCATTTTCGTTCGCACAAACGGGCCGAGCTGGAGCTGGACGGGCGACCGGTGGCGCTGCATGGGGTCAACGGCGCGGGCAAAACCAACATTCTGGAAGCGGTATCGCTGTTTTCACCTGGACGCGGATTGCGGCGGGCCAGTGCTGCGGAAATGGCCCGCAAACCTGAAGCGTTGGGATGGAAGTTGAAAGCGCTGATTTCCAACGCTGAGCAGACATTCGAGGTGGAAACCTGGTCCGAAGCAGGATCGCCACGTCAGGTTCGAATCGACGAAAAGGCTTCGAACCAGATTGCATTGGGACGGATTGCGCGGGTTGTCTGGTTGATCCCGTCAATGGACCGTCTGTGGATCGAAGGCGCAGAAGGGCGACGACGGTTTCTCGACCGGATCGCGCTCAGCTTTGACCCCGAACATGCCGAAGCCTCGCTGATCTATGAAAAGATGATGCGGGAACGCAATCGGTTGCTGAAGGACCAGATCCGGGATGCCCATTGGTATGCGGTTATCGAAGCCCAGATGGCGACCGCGGGTCTGCGCATTCATACAGCCCGGGTGCGCGCATTGGATTTGATACGCCAGGCCCAGGAAAAGGCACAAACCGCCTTTCCCACTGCTGATCTGGAACTGGTCCAAAGCGAGGGTGCCATGCCGGGTACCGAAGCGGACCTGCTAGAGGCGTTTGCCGAGAGCCGGTTTCGCGATATTCAGGCCGGGCGCACATTGGTCGGACCGCATCGGTCGGATTTGAATGGGGTCTTTGTCGCCAAGGCCGTTCCTGCGCGCGAATGTTCCACAGGCGAGCAAAAGGCGTTGCTGGTATCGTTGATCCTGGCAAATGCACGGGCCTTGGCCGAACAGACCGGATCCCCGCCCATTGTGCTGCTGGACGAAGTGGCCGCCCATCTGGATGCAGGCCGCCGGGCGGCGCTGTATGACGAGATCTGTGCCCTGGGGGCCCAGGCCTGGATGACCGGCACCGGACCCGAGCTGTTTGCCGAACTGGACACCCGCGCACAGGTTCTGGAAGTCACAGATGACAGCGGTCTCTCAAAGGTCAGCCTGACATGACAATCACGGTTTGGGATCTGGTTCTGTACGCAGGGGCATTGTTCATTCTGTTTCTGACCCCCGGACCCGTTTGGCTGGCCCTGATGGCCAGGTCGGTGTCCGGCGGGTTTACGGCCGCTTGGCCGTTGGCATTCGGCGTGGCGGTCGGAGACATCCTGTGGCCGCTGATCGCCATTGCCGGCATGTCTTGGGTCGTCTCCGAAATCTCTGGGGTCATGACTGTTCTGAGATGGGTGGCGACGTTGATCTTTCTGGGGATGGGCATAGGCCTGTTGCGCCATTGCGATGACAGGCTGCAAGAGAACAGGGCCCTGACCCGTCCAGGGGCCTGGGCCGGGTTCCTGGCTGGTGTTGTCGTCATTCTGGGCAACCCAAAGGCCATCCTGTTCTACATGGGCGTCCTGCCGGGATTTTTCGACCTGCACGGCATCACGCGACCAGACATCATCGCCATCGTGGTTCTATCCTTTTTTGTGCCACTGGTGGGTAATCTGTGCTTTGCCGGTTTCATCCATCGGTTGCGCCATATCATCACGTCGCGAACATCGATGCGCAGGGTCAATCAGATCGCCGGTTGCCTGCTGATCTGTGTGGGGGCGATCATTCCCTTTACCTGAGGAAAAAGCCCGGTGATTGCGTGACAATCCCTTTTGCAAATCGTATAAGATTGCAAAAGAAATAGGGAAGTCCCGCATGTCCGAAGACACACAGCAGCCGAACGAATATGGCGCTGATTCCATCAAAGTTCTCAAAGGCTTAGAAGCAGTCCGCAAACGTCCCGGCATGTATATCGGGGATACGGACGATGGCTCGGGTCTGCACCATATGGTGTATGAGGTCGTGGATAACGGCATTGACGAGGCTTTGGCCGGTCACGCAGACGCGGTGACCGTGAAAATTCACGCAGATTCCAGCGTTTCGGTCCACGACAATGGGCGTGGAATTCCGGTGGATATCCATCAGGAGGAAGGCGTATCCGCCGCCGAGGTCATCATGACCCAGCTGCACGCTGGCGGTAAATTCGACAGCAATTCCTACAAGGTGTCGGGTGGCCTGCATGGGGTGGGCGTTTCAGTCGTGAACGCCTTGTCCGACTGGTTGGAACTGCGCATCTGGCGCAATGGCAAGGAACATGTCGCCCGGTTTGAACACGGCGATACTGTCAAGCATCTCGAAGTGGTCGGTGAGTGCGGCGACCAGACTGGTACCCAAGTCCGCTTCATGGCTTCGACAAATACGTTTTCGAACCTCGAATATATCTTCGAAACACTCGAAAAACGCCTGCGCGAACTCGCCTTTCTGAACTCGGGCGTGCGGATCATCCTGGTTGACGAACGGCCGGCGGAGCGGCTCGAAACCGAGCTGTTTTATGACGGCGGCGTCAAGGAATTCGTCAAATACCTGGACCGTCACAAGACCCCGGTCATGGAAGAACCGATTTATATCATCGGTGAAAAGGACGACATCGGCATCGAAATCGCGATGTGGTGGAATGACAGCTATCACGAAAATGTCCTGCCCTTTACCAACAACATCCCCCAGCGGGATGGTGGTACCCATGTGGCCGGTTTCCGTGGCGCGTTGACACGTACCATCAACAACTACGCGCAAAGCTCAGGGATAGCCAAAAAAGAGAAGATTAGCTTTACCGGTGACGATTCACGCGAAGGGTTGACCTGTGTGCTATCGGTCAAGGTTCCGGACCCGAAATTCTCGTCTCAGACCAAGGACAAGCTGGTATCCTCAGAAGTCCGCCCGGTTGTAGAAAGTCTGCTCAACGAAAAGCTGGCTGAGTGGTTCGAAGAAAACCCGATTGTCGCCAAGCAAATTGTTGGCAAGATCATCGAAGCCGCTCTGGCGCGTGAAGCGGCCCGCAAGGCGCGCGAGCTGACCCGGCGCAAGACGGCGATGGATGTGAACTTCCTCGCCGGCAAGCTCAAGGATTGTTCCGAAAAAGACCCGTCCAAGACCGAAGTCTTTCTGGTCGAGGGTGACTCGGCCGGTGGATCTGCCCAGACCGGGCGGGACCGTCTGACCCAGGCCATCCTGCCCCTGCGCGGCAAGATCCTGAACGTCGAACGCGCCCGGTTCGACAAGATGCTGGGAAGTCAGGAAATCGGCAACCTGGTGATGGCGCTGGGAACCGGCATTGGCCGTGACGAATTCAACATCGAAAAGCTGCGGTACCACAAGATCGTCATCATGACCGACGCCGACGTGGACGGTGCCCACATCCGGACGCTGCTGCTGACCTTCTTCTACCGACAGATGCCGGAACTGATCGAAGGCGGTTATCTCTACATCGCGCAGCCACCACTGTACAAAGTCAGCCGTGGCAAGTCCGAAGTCTATCTCAAGGACCAGGCTGCGCTGGATGATTACCTGATCCAACAGGGCGTCGAAGGCGCAACGCTCAAGCTCGGCACTGGCGAAGAAATCATTGGTCAGGACCTGATCCGTGTCGTGGATGATGCCCGCCAATTGAAACGGGTTCTGGACGCCTTCCCAACTCACTATCCGCGTCACATTCTGGAGCAGGCCGCAGTGGCCGGAGCCTTTGTACCCGGAGCGGTCGACGCCGACTTGCAAGGCGTCGCAGACAAGGTTGCGGCCCGCCTGGACGCCATCGCGCTGGAATATGAACGCGGGTGGCAGGGGCGCATCACCCAGGATCACGGCATTCGTCTCGCCCGGATTCTCCGGGGTGTCGAAGAGGTTCGGACATTGGACGGCCCCATGTTGCGTTCGGGAGAGGCCCGCAAAACAGGCAGTTTCACCAAGAGCCTGCAGGACATCTATGCGACCCCGGCCACTCTGATCCGCCGAGACCGCGTTCAGGCCATCCACGGTCCGCTGACGCTGTTGCACGCCATATTGGCCGAAGGCGAAAAGGGTTTGGCGCTGCAGCGATACAAAGGTCTGGGAGAAATGAACCCCGACCAGCTGTGGGAAACGACCTTGGATCCTGATGCCCGCACCCTGCTACAGGTGCGCGTTGATGATATGGTCGAAGCCGATGATCTCTTTACCAAACTCATGGGCGACGTCGTCGAACCCCGCCGCGAATTCATCCAACGCAACGCATTGAGCGTCGAGAATTTGGATTTCTAGGCTTTTGTAGGTGTGCGCATAGCACTTCGCACACCCCATAATTTTGCGTAGTTCGCCCATAGTTTTTCGCGATGACAATAAACATCGTCGCTATTCGAACTGAATATACGAACCGCAACCTTGGAAACACGTTGCAGCGTTCTCATTCAGCATGTGGTGATTACTGGCAAGAACGGTTTCCTTGAAGTGCGAAATAGCTTTTGACGTCCAGATGTAGGAATTTCTTCTCCATCTTGTTTCAACCTCAAGGCGGCAAAGGCAATCGGTCACTTTGGGCGGACAGCGGACATTGGCTGCGTGCTTCACCAAGGTCAGCTCAGCCAGGAAATGGCAAAATGCGGGCCTTTGATCCACCACTATTGCGATGATTTCTTAGTCAATTGACCAACCAACTCGGCCGATGGCGTCCAGAACAGCGGTGGCGTGTAGGGGATCACGATAAAAGCGCGGAAAAACTAAATCGGGGCGAAATTCGGGATAGGTTTCTCTAAGTTCCGCAACTGTTTTTTTGGCTTCCTCCAAACGCCCAAGTCCTTCGTATGAGGCCGCCATAAACACCAGCGTCGGCGGACTAACCGGCGCGCCTTCTTGGATAGCTGTCTCGAACGCGTCGATGGCATCTTCGAATTGGCTCAGATGGAAGGAAGCAACACCCCGAATGTTGTGGCGCACCAACCGCTGCCCGTCGCCGTGTCTCTTGCGGTTGGGGTCGGATGCTGCCGAGGCTTCGTCAAAGTGGCCGGTCATAAACATAACCATCCCGTAGGTATCCAAAACGCTGCTGTCTTTCGGATCCATTTCTTCGGCAAGTTGCGCCGCCTTGATGGCAGTGTCGAAATCCCTTCCAGCGAGATGTGCCCAAGCTCTGGCAGCGTGCGCCCATGCCTCTTGCGGCGCCAGCTCAAGCGCGCGTTGCGACATCTCGGTAGCGCGGGTCAGGAGTGTTTGTTGGCGTGGGCCTTCCGCGGAGAGAAGAGCAAGTGTGCCAATACTGTGCGCCGCACTGGCGTACCCTCCGAAGTATTCGGGATCCAACGCGATGGCTTCTTCAAATAGGGACAACGCAAGAATTTGGCGCTTCGGATCCGTAATCGGGAACAACAAATTGCGCCCTTGCACATCGAGATTTGCGGCCTGCAAGGTGGATAGAGATTTTTCCCGCAATGCCTTCCTTTCGGTTCCGGCAACTGTGTCGCTAACAGCCGAAGGCGAAAGTGTTGAACGTGCCATCCACATTGTCAAAACGCCTCCCCCCATCAAAGCAACGATCAATGCCACGACAATCGCACCAACGTAACTCTGTCTGGGCGTCAGCTTAAAGATGTCGGGCTCATCCTCCATCGTCTCAAGCATTTCAAACCGCGGCGCATATCCTCCGGAATCAATGTGAATCCGCACTGCGTCGCTTGCGCCTTCGTCAGTATAGTAGTCGCTGAGCTTTCTTCTGACGCGGCGTGCCTCGACGCGCACAACATTGTCGCTATCGACTTCGGAAGGATCTCGGCCAAAGACGTCGGCCGCAATTGTCTTGCCTTTGATGCTCTTTGCCTGGCCCGCCAGACTTTGTTCCACCACATAGGTCAGAAACTCTTTTGAGCGGTCAGAATTGCGTAAGGCTTCACTGCCCAGAACGCGCGACAAGGCAAATCGGATCTCAGAGTCGGTGGGGTTAGGCAAAAAACTCATTCCTAAGATAGACCAGATACTTGGTCGCTTTTCTATCTTGTTTTCGGCCCGAGTCTCACAGTGAGACACTTATGTGTCGCCGCGGACTTCGCTTGATTGAAAACAGCAATTGCGGGGAGAGCAAGGGCATGGACACGCCAAAGCCACTTGAGGAAATTTTCTCTGACGTCAGCGCTGAATTTGCGGAACTTTTGGCAGCCTGTGCCCGATTTCGGGAAATTCATGAAGATTACAGGCTGCTGTTGAAGGACTTCGGGCGGCTCAGCGCGGCACCGGAGCACCTAGACGGAACAGCTCTTTGCGACATCGGAGCTGCCCTCTCCGGCTTGGAAGATGACGCGCGAGAGGAGCTGAGAGCCTTTCAACACCAAGGTTCCGAGTGACACTCCGTCGCTTTGTCAAAACCTACCAAAACAAGAGGGACACCCAATGGATATTGCCAAGTATCGATCACGAATGCGAAAGGGGCTGGTGGCGACCGTCCTTTCCGGATCAGGCGCGTTCGGCGCAGCCCACGCGGAAACCAGCATCGTCCATGACGCGGAATACTACATCCTGGAGGCCCAGCATGGTGAGGTTTGGTCGCAGCACGATAAGACCATCGACGCAAAACTCGCCGAGTTCAAAGAGCGCAACGGCGGCAAGCCTCCCAACATCCTCTATGTGCTGGTGGACGATCTGTCTTTTGGCGAGATGGGCATTCCTGAAATGAACTATGTGCGCGGTTCCCAAACCCCGCGCATCAACGCATTTGCCGACGAGGGACTTTCCCTCATGAGGATGTACACCGAACCGTCCTGCACCCCGTCCCGCGCGGCGGTTATGACCGGACGCCATCCGGTGCGTAATGGCTTGGGCGAAGTTAAGGCCACCGTTGCCGGCGAGGCGTTGGCGGCAGAGGAAGTCACAATCGCAGAAGTTCTGTCTGACAGCGGATACAACACTGTGCACATTGGCAAATGGCACCTTGGCGATATCGCCGAAGGCTACCCCCACAATCAGGGCTTTGACTATGCGTCCTTTCCCATCCACCAGCAGGTGCTTCTGGGCTTTATGACGCCTGAATCAGATCACTCGCAGGTCATGCAAGGATGGCTGCCTGGATCAAGCAATGATCCGTATGCGCTGGACGGCACCTTCAAGCCCGATGGCCTTGTCTACTCGCTGGAAGCGCGCCATGGCGAGCTGGCACGAGAGGTTGATTTCACGGCAGGCGAGCGTTGGACGCAGGCGCACTACGATGCCATGCACGAGAAATATCAGCGCGAAACCATTGAACAACTGCAAGACCTCGCAGCCAAGGATGAGCCCTTCTTCCTGCAATACTGGCCGTTGATTCCGTTGGAGTTTGACCGCACGCGGTTCGATACTTTTGAGACCGCGAACGGCGGCACAGGTGTGGAGAGTCTGAAACAACTGGATACATGGTTTGGCGACATCGTGGACGAAGTAGATCGGCTTGGCATTGCCGAGAACACCCTGGTCGTGCTGATGGCCGACAATGGTCGGTTCAAGCAGTTTGATTCAACACTGGGCTTCAGTGGCACAATCTATCGCGGCGGCAAAGTCGACACCTCCGAAGGTGCGCTGCGTGTGAACGCTTTTGCCCGTTGGCCCGGCATGATTGCTGAGGACAGCTTGGCAGGTGACATGATCCATATCTCGGATTTGTTTACAACCTTTGCACGGCTTGGAGGTGGCATGGACCATATCCCAACAGATCGCGTGATAGACGGTCTCGATCAATCCGCCTTGCTATTGGAAGGCGACGGTCATGGGCGTCGCGATTATGTATTTGTCTACAGCACAGACACGTTGCGCGCCGTCGTGAAGCAAAAGTTCAAGCTGGAGTTGCCCCCGCCCGGTGCGCCCGGAGTGTCCGCGGCTGTCTATGATGTCTATCGAGATCCGCGCGAAGCGAACCCGATGCTGCCAATCGCCCTTTGGGCTTCTGCCAGCTATCAGGACATCATTGAGCGGCACGTGAAGACAATTCAGAAATACCCCCACGCCGAAGTCGGCCGCGATCGCCCCTATAGCGGCATCGAAAACCTGCGTCCGGAAAGCGCAGAAATGGTTGATAACTTCATGAGTTGGCAGACCGACTAAAAGGCCTAAAGCAACGAACCTCCGGCCAGCGGTTTTCGCTGGCCGGATTTGTCTATTTGGGGCACCCAAACAGAGCAATATCTTGGTCGATCGTTTCAAAGCGGACGTTCACGGTCTCTTCTTGGAAGGACCGGTTTGGGCCGTTCGCGCTAGCTGGCCTGGTCCCGGCGCTCCGAGTTTGCAAAGTCCACTACCTGCGCATGGCTGCTGTTGCTTGAGAAAGCAGCGACTGGCAGCGGCCCACCCTATATCGACAAATGCTGAACCCGTATTCCTCCCGCTGGGGGCGGTGAAGGCGAGACGTAAAAACCGCGGGCCAAACTCAACTAGATCTTGCACCCTGGGGCATCAAATGCACTTAATGCTAGAGAATCTATGCCTCAAAGTTGATCTCGCCAATGTCTCTCCCCCTATGAGGAGGCTAATTCAGGAAGTAATGCAAACTTATGGGCAACTCGTGCAAATTCATGCGCAAACGCCGCGCAAAGTTATGGGCTAGAACCTTAGATTTTTCCCTTTAGTTTCAATGATGGGGGTGCAGCGTTATGCGCACACCTACAGCTTTTGTAGGTTTCCAGGTACTGCGAACTGACTGACCCCTCTATTCCTGGTTTTCGTTCTTAGCGATCCTCTGCTTGGCATAGCACTTCGCCGGGTGGCGTCTCCGTATGTGTTCTCAGCGGGTTGGCTGACAAACTGCTAGCCGGCCCCACCTCAAATAGGTTTGGCATACCCAAATAGCGTCGAGCAGGTTTTTTGTGTTCCGATGACTTGCGGCAGGCCGCGTTCACATTGGAAGGACGGAGGGGTTTGGCTCAACGCTAGATACGAGCCAGACTGAAAGGCAAACGGAGACTGTTACAAAGACACAAAATGCCCAGAAAAGCAGCTTGGCAATTGTGGGGTTGAGGGGAAGCAGTCTTTCCTTCAGCGGTGGTCTCTGTTCCATTCCTGTTTCACCTCGCGCTCGCCTTCAGCTTGCCGGAAGACGTGTTTGTCGTTCCGATTTGAACCACGATACCGCCCAAGGTGATAAGGGCGATCGCGGCGAAGACTTCCCAGCCTGGTTGGCCGAGGCCGAGCACAAGCATGAGAATGGTGGAAAGAACGGGGGCTGAGTATCCCAGGACGCCAAGCAGAGCAGCGTGACCCTGGCGCATGCCCAGATCCCAGAGAAAGAACGCACCTCCGGCAGGCCCCAACCCCAGCGCAGCGATGACCCAAACATCCTGGGCGGTCAGCGCCGGCAGGTTCGCGCCATTTGCCATCCACCACAGCCCGCATATCAGCGAGGACGCAAAACAGATTGTCGTCATGGTAGAGATAGCATCTGACGGGTCATGGCGACGCAGGTTTGAGAACGTCGCCCAAAGGAGTGCGCCAACGAAGGCAAGACCATAGCCGAAGGCCTCAGACAGCTGCAGCACAAACCGATCATTGCCGATCAGGACCAGCACACCGACAAAACCAAGCGCGGCTCCAAGGTAACCCGGGAACCCGCTGCGCAGTTGGAAGAACAAATTGCCAAGAATGATCAGGCAAGCAGGCCAAAGGTAATTGATCAGCGACACCGGGATAGGTGCGGCATGATGGAAGGCCTCTAGGTAGGCCAGATGGTAGGCGGCCAGAAGCCCGGCAAACAGGACGGTGCGCCGGTCCAGCAGGCGCACCGGTTTCCGGCCCGTTGCAGCACATAGTACAAGCCCCATAGCGGCCGCGATCGCAAAGCAGAACGTCAGGACCAGATAGGGGGGCAGAGAGGCTGAAAAAGCGCCAAGGGCTCCCAATGTGCCCCAGGAAAGAATGGCCAAAGCGCCCAGTCCTGTGTGCCGGGCTGACATCAGAAAACCTCACTGCCCAGAACCGCGTCATGCGACGGTTGCAGCAGGATGGTCTCACCCGCTTCGTTCGGGACACCCATGATCAGGATCTCCGATTTGAACCCGGCAATATTGCGCGGAGGCATATTGACGACGCAAACGACATGACGGCCGAGCAGCTTCTCTTCGGAGTAGTTCTTGATCTGGGCGCTGGACCAGCGCTGACCCAGTTCGCCGAAATCAACGCAAACCTTGTAAGAAGGGGTGCGGGCGCGGGGGAAATCCTTGACCTCGACAATCTTGCCCAGGCGCATTTCCACCTTGGCGAAGTCGTCATAGATGATCTCTTCTTTTTTCATGTGCTTGTTCCTTACGACAGAGCGGCCAGGATGGCGGCTTCGGACCCGGCAGTATCAGCGGTACCGCCGAGGTCGCGGGTTTTAGTGTCTGCGCGCTCCAGCGAGGTTTCGATAGCGCGTTCGATTTCTGCGGCAGCCCCGGTCTCGCCCAGGTGCTCCAGCATCATGGCCGCCGTCCACACCGCGGCTACGGGATTGGCTACGTCCTTCCCTGCGATATCGGGAGCGGACCCGTGTACGGGTTCAAACATCGAAGGGAACTTGCCCTCGGGATTGATGTTTGCCGAGGGGGCGATGCCGATCGATCCCGCGACAGCCGGCCCCAGGTCGGAGAGGATGTCACCAAAAAGGTTGGAGGCTACAACCACGTCAAACCAATCCGGATGCAGGACAAAATTCGCGGTCATGATGTCGATATGAAACTGGGCCGTACCGATATCCGGATGACGCTCTGCGGCGGCGGCAAAACGCTCATCCCAGAACGGCATTGTGTGAATGATGCCGTTGGATTTGGTGGCCGAGGACACATGTTTGCGTTTGCGGGTTTTGGCCACGTTGAACGCATAGTCCATGATCCGGTCTGTGCCGCGCCGGGTCAGGATGCTTTCCTGAATGGCGGCCTCATGTTTCGTGCCCTGATAGACGCGCCCGCCGATCTCGGAGTATTCTCCTTCGACGTTTTCGCGCACGATGATCATATTGATGTCATCAGCACCACGCCCTGCCAAGGGCGAGTTAATGCCCTTTAGCAGGCGCACGGGACGGACATTGGCATATTGATCCAACTCGCGGCGCAGCGGGATCAGCAGGCCCCAAAGCGACACGTGATCCGGAACGCCAGGAAAACCGACGGCCCCCAGGTAGATGCTGTCGAACGCCTTCATCTGCTCGATGCCGTCTTCGGGCATCATCCGGCCCGTTTCATGATAGCGTTCGCAGGACCAGTCGAATTCGGTCCACTCCACAGTGAAGTTGTGCTTTTGCGCCACAAGGTCAATGACGCGCTGACCGACCGGCAGAACCTCTTTGCCGATGCCGTCTCCGGGGATGGCAGCGATACGATATGTTTTTGTCATAGCCAGGTTTCCTTACGCGATACCGCCGATGTGCAGGGTTTTAACCTCCAGGTATTCGTCGATCCCGTGGTGTGCGCCTTCACGGCCCAAACCGCTTTCTTTGATGCCGCCAAAGGGCGCGACCTCAGTAGCAAACCCGCCGACGTTGACGCCGATCATGCCGGTTTCCAGCTCTTCGCTGACACGGAATGTGCGGGTTAGGTCGTTGGTGTAGAAATAGGCCGCCAGCCCATAGGGCGTGGCATTGGCTGCTGCAAGTGCTTCACCTTCTGTTTCGAATTTGAAGAGTGGCGCCACGGGGCCAAAGGTCTCTTCGTCTGCCACAAGCATGTCCGACGTCACGCCGGTCACAACAGCCGGGCTGATAAAGCGGGTGTTGGTGTCTTTTTGCGTTCCTCCGACGATTACGGTTCCGCCCTTGGCAGTGGCATCGTCCAGATGCGATTTGATTTTGGTGATCGCCGCTTCGTTGATCATGGGGCCGATTTCGACACCGTCGGCAAAGCCGTCCCCCAGCTTCATGTTGCCAACAACGGCTGCCAGTTTCTCCGCGAAGGCATCATAGACGCCCGCCTGGACAAAAATCCTGTTGGCGCAAACGCAGGTCTGCCCTCCGTTGCGGAATTTCGAGGCCATGACACCTTCGACGGCAAGATCCAGATCGGCATCGTCGAAGATGATGAATGGGGCGTTGCCGCCCAGCTCCAGGCTCAGGCGTTTCATCGTGCCTGAGCATTGCTCCATCAGCAGTTTGCCCACACGGGTGGAGCCGGTGAAGGACAGCTTGCGCACCGCAGTGCTAGCGGTCAGCGCTCCGCCGACACCTGCCGGATCCCCGGTGACGATGTTGACGGCCCCGGACGGGAAGCCAGCACGTTCCGCCAGAACCCCCAAAGCCAGGGCGGTGAAGGGGGTGAACTCCGAAGGCTTGATGACCACGGGGCATCCAGCGGCCAGGGCCGGGGCGATTTTCCGGGTGATCATCGCGGCGGGGAAGTTCCAGGGGGTGATGATGGCGCAGACACCCACTGGCTGTTTCTGGACAATGATACGTCGATCCTGAACCGGGCTGGGGATGGTTTCGCCATAGACGCGCTTTCCCTCTTCGGCGAACCATTTCACAAAAGATGCCGCATAGGCGATTTCGCCTTTGGCCTCGGCGAAAGGTTTGCCCTGCTCCAGGGTCATGAGTGTGGCCAGATCATCCTGGGCTTCGATAATCAGGTCGAACCACGTCTCCAGCAGCGCGCCACGATGTGCTGCAGTGGTCTTTCGGAAGGTCGCAAAGCATGCCTCGGCGGCGGTTATTGCGCGGTGCGTTTCGCCCGCACCGCAGTTCGGAACAGTGCCGACAACAGAAAGTGTTGAGGGGTTGTCCACTTTGATCGTCGTGCCATCGTCTGCGCTGATCCATTCGCCCGCGACCAGATTTTGTTGACGAAACAGGGTGATGTCTTGAAGATTCATGATTTCCAACTCCAGCAGTTGGAAAAACCCTACCGGGTTTCTGCGGGTGGAAATCTCGAATCTCCCAGCGACGCAGCATTCTGTGCCGCACAAGAAATTCGTTACAACATTTTATGCTGCGTCTTAGTCCCGATCGACCAGATCTTGGATCGGCACGCTGTGCTTTTCGACGACCGGCTTGATCACGATGTAGGAGAAATATTTGTCGATGCCGAGATTCCGTTCCAGCAGATCCTCCATGATCTCCTGATATTGTGACACACCGCGCGCGACAAATTTTAGCAGATAGTCGTAGCCGCCACTCAGCAGGTAGCAGTCCACCACATTGTCATGTTTGCGGATTTCGTTCTCGAACCGAACAAAGTCCTTGCGGCGGTGGTCGGCAAGCGTGACCTCGGTAAAGACCGTCACGTGTTCACCGAGTTTCCTGAGATTGATGACGGCCCGGTAATTCTGGATATAGCCCGCTTTCTCAAGCCGTTTCACCCGTTGAAGACAGGGGCTGGGGGACAAGCCCACAGCCTCTGCCAGATTCACATTGGTAATGTTGCCCTGCGCCTGCAGGGTGGAAAGAATATTGATGTCGATCCGGTCGAGTTTTGGCGTCCCCACCATATTCTTTCCTCCCGTTGCTTAGCCCGCCAACTCTGCCTGATGGGCCTTTACCATGTCCATCATGCTGTTGAACCGAAAGTCATATTTCGGCATCTCACCAGGGTTCATCGTCGCGCCAAAACCTTCCTGGTCGTGGCGGCGGTAGATCCAGCAATTGGACAGCCCGTATTTGTTGGCCGGGGCGTGGTCATGGAACATGCTTTCGGCGGTGTGCAGAATTTCATGCTTCTGAATGCCCTGACGCGCAAGCATTTCGAGCATGTAGTCGAAGTTGCGGTCGAATGGCTTGTAGCTGCCCACATCTTCGGCGGTGTAGACGCCGTCGAAATGCACGCCAAGGCGGGTATTGGCACCCGAGAAGGTAAGGTTGTCGGTGTTGGTCAGGACCACCAGTTTGAAGTGTTTCTTCAGGTAGGTCAGCGCCTCGATCGAATCGTCAAAGGCAGGCCAGTGGCGGGCAGATCGGCCATAGGTCTCGCACTCTTCCCAGGTGGCCTCGACGCCCCATTCCTCTGCCAAGCGGCGGTACACCACGGGCAGCAGTTCGTAGTATTTTTTCGACGGGGTGTAGCGCTGCGTGGTGCTTTCGTAAAAGGCGTGGGCCTCAAGAATGTCGTCGCGGGTCAGGTTGCGGCTCACCCGGTCCGTCAGGGGCTTCAGCCCGGTGACCATGCCGGTTTCCCAGTCGAGCAGGGTGCCATAGACGTCAAAGGTCAGTGCTTTGAAATCGCTCAGTTTCATGTCTTATCCTTTCAGATCCAGAAGGGTGTTCAGGGTCGCACGGAGACGGGCAATCAACAGATCCACCTCAGTCTCAGTGATGCAGATGGGCGGGGCAAGGCCGATCACGTCATCGGCGAATGCACGAAAGATGACGCCATTCTCGTATCCGGCTTTGGCCAGGCGGGCGGCCACGTTCATTTCCTTAGCCGGTTTTGTCTTGGTGGATTTGTCTGTGACGATTTCCACAGCTGCCAACAATCCCTTGGCCCGGACATCACCGACCAGCGGATGATCCAGCAGGGTTTTCAGCTGTGCTTCAAAGTAGGCGCCAACCTTCTTCGAGTTTTCGATCATGCCGCCCTCGTAGAGCTTGATGACCTCAAGCGCGACAGCTGCGCTGACAGGATGCCCCGAATAGGTGAAACCATGCCCAAACGGCACGCCTTCGGGCACGGCATTGGCAATGGTCTGATAGACACCATCCGACACAAACACCGCACCCATGGGGGCATAGCCCGAGGTCAGGCCTTTGGCGGTTGTCAGGAAGTCAGGCGTCAGCCCTTCGTGCTCGCACCCAAACATTGGCCCGGTCCGGCCAAAGCCCGTGATGACTTCGTCCACGATGAACAGGATACCCAGTTCACGGCAGGTGTCCTGCATCGCCTTGGCATAACCTTCCGGCGGTACGATCACTCCGCCAGATCCCTGGACCAGTTCCATGATGAAGGCTGCGGTGTTTTCGGCGCCCAGCTCGGCCACTTTAGCCTTCAGGTTGGCGACGCCTTGCGCGATGATCTCTGCGTCCGAAGTCGCTTCGTTGCGATACGGATAAGGCGAGGCGATATGGTGCTGCCATTGCATCGGAAGATCGAATTTGTCGTGGAACACCGGCAGCGCGGTCAACCCAGCGCCATTGGAACTGGAGCCGTGGTAGCCCTTTTCCAGCGCAATGAAGTGCTTTTTGCTGCCTTCGCCGCGAGCGTTGAAATAGTAGCGCACCATACGGATCACGGTGTCCACCGCATCCGAGCCGCCCAGGGTAAAGAACACGTGATCCAGATCTCCGGGAGACAGTTCGGCAAGCTTGGCCGCCAGTTCAATTGCCGGCTCGCTGCCAAAGTGAAAATACCCGGTTGCATAGGGCAGGCGCTGCATCTGTTCGGCGGCGGCAGCGACCACATTCTCGTGGCCGTATCCTGCGTTCACGCACCACAGGCCAGCAAATCCGTCGAGCAGTTCATTGCCTTCGGAGTCGGTCAGGAACACACCTTTGCCGGATTGCATGACAGTGACGCCGCGCTCTTCGTGGGCCCGGATCGGCACGACAGGATGGAAGTAGTGGGCGCGGTCTTTTTCGATGAGAGAATTGGAGAGCATCGGTTTCTTTCCCGTATGAGCTTTCCTTCGAGGGTAGGGGAAACCAGCGGAAGGAAAGTGCGTTTTACAATTGGGAACGGCATTTTCGACTGTCATTTTTTATTTTGCAGCATTTTGTGCTGCGGCTACCCTGCTGTCTTTGCAGGGATTAAAGCGGATCGTGCTCTGATCAACCAGTTTTGCAGCATATTCTGGAAGTATGCGGGGTCTTCGCGCCACTGGCTTTGGAAGGCCATGCCCCGCACGAGGCACATGAATTCGTTCATCATGGCCTGCCGGATGTCTGCCGCGCAGCCAAAGGCGGCAAGTTCGATGTGCCAGACGTCATTCAGCGCCTCATTGAATTTCTGGGATTCTGCGGCGACATAGGCCAGTTCGCTCTCATTCACACGAGCCTCGGACAGGTAGTCCATGGACACCTGGAAAATTCCGCTTTGATACCTTTCCCAGATGTATTCTGTCAGCGCCTTAAGGCGGTTCTGGCCCGGTTGCAGCGTGCGGGTAAAACTGCGTAGCAGATAAGCCTCCTTGCGAAGCATCTCGGCATAGGCCGCCTGGATCAGTTCCTTGCGCGACGGGAAATGGTGCAGCATCGCACCACGCGAAACCCTGGCCTGGCGGGCGATGTCCTGAGTCGAGGTATGCGCCAGTCCCCGATCCACGATCAGGAACTGTGCTGCTTCCAATATCCGGGCCTGGGTCGCTGCGGATCTTTCGGCCTGTGTGCGCCTTGGTTTGCTGGCTGCCTTCATGCATCAGCCCGCCAGAAATGCCGGGAGCCAAAGTGCAATTTGCGGAAATACGACCATCAGCAGTACGGCAAAACACATCAACAGGAAGAAGGGAATGGCGTAGACCGCCACTTTGTGGATCGGCACGCCAGAAAAGCCCTGAATGACGAAAAGGTTGAAACCGACTGGCGGTGTCATCTGGCCCAGCTCAATCATGATGACAAGGAAAATGCCGTACCAGATCGGATCAAATCCGGCGGCGACCACGACAGGCAAGGTGATGGGCAGGCTCATCACAATGATCGAAATGCCGTCCAGGAAGAACCCAAGCAGAATATAGAACAGCGCCAGGGATGCGATCAGGACATAGGGGGACAGATTGAGAGCGTCGATCGCGACCGCGATATTATGCGGAATGTGCATGTATCCGATGGCGGACGACAGAAAGGCTGCGCACATCAGGATCGCGCAGACCATACAGGAGGTTTTGAGCGCGTTAACCAGTGACTCTGCGAGCATTGAGCGGGACAGCTGCCGGCTGAATGCTGCGAAACAGAGTGCGGCAAAAACACCGATGGCAGCTGCTTCAGACGGTGTGGCCCATCCGGTGTAGATCGACCCGAGAACGACCAGGATAAGCCCGAAGACTGGGGCCAGATTGCCCAGAATGGCGCTGAGGCGCGCGTCTTCTTTGCTGATCGTGTCCTTGGGGGCCAGCGAAGGGGTAATTGCGCATCTTGCAGCCAGATAGGCAGCATAAAATGCTGCGATCATGAGGCCTGGAACCACGCCAGCGATAAAGAGCTTGGCAATCGAAACCTCGGCCAGAACCCCGTAGATAATAAGAACAATTGAGGGAGGAATCAGGAGCCCAAGGCTGCCCGCACCGGCAAGGGAGCCAAGCGCGAGGCTTTGGGAATATCCGCGCTGGCTCAGCTCACTCGTGGTGATCCGGCCGACGGTGGCAGTCGTCGCAGCGCTGGACCCGGAAACTGCAGCAAACAGCGCAGACCCCAGAACGTTGGTGTGCAGCAGCCCTCCTGGAACCTTGGAAACGATGGGAGAGAGACCTTTATAGAGCCGTTCGGAAATGTCCGTCCGGAACATGATTTCACCCATCCAGATGAACATCGGAACAGCGGCCAGTTCCCAGGACGAGGCGCTGCGGACAATGATCCGGCTGGCAATTGCGCCGATCTTGTCCGGGGGAAAGCCCATAAAGGCAAAAAGCGAAACTGCTGCGGCTGTGGCGAGGGCAAGGAATACCCACATTCCCGATGCCAGCACGGCGAGCATCAGGGCGAAAACGGCAAGTGCGGTTGTAACGGGGTCCATGATCAGCCCTCCTGTATTTTTGAGATGAAGGGGCGGATGGTCAGGGCCGACAGTTGCAGCACCAGCAGGCAGGCACCGACAAAGACAATGGCATCCGGTATCCAAAGGGGAACTTCGGCGACGCTTTCGCTGACCGCACCCCGCTTCCAGTTCTTGATCAGGTTGCGCCATAGGAAGGTGCAGAAATACGCGCCCAGTCCGGTTGCACAGGCGGCCACGATGAATTCGACCGTTTGCTTCACGCGGTGAGGGAGCCTGAGAGTGAGCAGGTTCACCTGGATCATGCCTCCGTCCCGCAGTGTCCAGGACAGCGACAGGAAAGTGATGGAAAGAACGGCAAAGCCAATGAACTCATCCAGGACATGGGTCGACGTATCGAACAAGGTCCGCATAAAGGTTTCCAGCAGGATGTGTGAAACGGCGTAAATCAGGATTGCGCCCGCGCACATCAGGGCGAACCAGGACAGGGCATCAATCGCACGCAGAAGAAGTCGCATGGTATTCTCCGGGATCGCCGGTGGCATCAGGGGACGCCACCGGCCTGCTGAGTGTTATTGAGCTTTCGCTGCATTGAAGGCGTCGATCAGAGCCTGGCCTCGGGCACCGGTGGTTTCCAGCCAGTCATTCAGCGCAGCTGCCCCGGCCTCCTGCAGGGCTGTCCGGTAGGCATCGTCATCAGATGTGACCACCGTTACTTTGTTCTCGGCCAGCTGACCGTAGGTTGCAGCAAGACGGTCCGGGATGGCGGCCCAGTTCTGATCGCGGGTTTCGGCGGCTGCTTCGAGGACAGCAGCCTGCTGCTCTGCGCTGAGCCCGTCGAAGGTGCTTTTTGAGATGTGGACGAAATTCAGCGGGATCGCATAGTTGTAGATCTCGGTGAACGTGGTGAAGTGTTCCCAAAAGCTGCCCGAAACCCCGCCCTCGGCAGAGGTCAGAACCGCATCAATTGCGCCGGTTGAGATCGACGGAACAACGTCGGCCCAGGACAGGCGCACTGCGGCGGCGCCAAGTTCGTTCAGCGCTGTGGTGCCATTCTTGTCATAGGTCCGAATTTTCAAGCCAGCCAGCGCTTCGGTGGAATTCTTGGGGTCGCGGGCCCAGATGCCCGACGGCGGCCAGGGAGAGGCGTAAAGCAGGATCTGGTCGTTTTCTTCAAAGACCTTTTTGAACTCGGGTTCAGCGACCTTGTAGAGCAGTTCCGCCTCTTCCACCGTTGTCACAAAGAACGGCAGGGACGAAATCAGAAACAGCGGGTCAATGCCGCCAAGCGCGCCGCCATAGGTGTCAGCGATTTCCAGAGCACCTTCGCCAACCGCATCAAAGTGGTCAGCCGATTTGTAACCAAGGGCGCCGCCATAGTGGACGACGATTTCGACGGAGCCGCCGGTCTTTTCGGCGACCAGCGTGACAAAGCGGGCATCACCAACTCCGTGGATAGACGTGGCAGAATACTCATTAGAAAGGTTCAGCGTGACATTGTCCGCGACCGCGGTTGTGCCGGTGACAGCGAACGATAACGCCGCCACGCTTGCGAGAAGCATGTGTTTCATTTGGGTTCTCCTTGTTGGTTTGGTTTTGAGTTGGAAGTCAGTTGCCAAGCGTCATCGACGCGATGTCATGGGGCATGTCGGTCAGCAGCTCGTATCCGTCATTGGTGATTAGAACGGTGTCCGAGTGGCGAAAACCGCCCTGGCCGCGCCAGTAGATGCCCGGCTCGACGCTGATCACCATGTTCTCCTGCAGGATGTCGTCGCTGCCTTCGGCAACCCAGGGGCCTTCGTGGCCCCCCATACCGATCCCATGGCCGGTTCGGTGCAGAAGGTTGTTCCCAAAGCCTTCGGCGCGGAGAAACTCCATCACCTTGTGGTCGACGTCGTGGCAGCTGACGCCCGGGCGCAAAGCTGCGAAGCCAATCCTTCCGGCCTCGACCATGGTGTTGAAGACCTCGGCATCTTCTTTGCGGGGAGAGGTCACAAAGAAGGTGCGTTCAGTTTCCGCGGAATAGCCGTTCACACGCAGAAAGGAGAGGCCGACATTGGGGCCCTCAATCAGCGTGTCCGAGGGCTCTGGAAAACGATGCGGCTGGGCACTGTAGGGGGCGGCCCAGATGCCCTGCCAGATGTTTGAGATATAGGGGTCAAGATAGCCTTCTTGTTGCACGATCTCTTCGCGCAACCGGGCGTTTGCCTTGTCCGTGTCAGCGATGCGGCCGCCGTGGCAGGCCAGGCCCATCGCAAGTTGCAGGCCGCGGTCGGAATACTTCGCCGCCTTGCGGATCGCCGCGACTTCGTAGGGGCTTTTGACCATGCGAAGTTGTTCGACATATGGTAGGACCCGGGGCGACCAGCCGGACAGCGCCACCAGCAATTCACCGGTTATCGACATCTCGACGCCAATGTTTGCATCCGCGGGCAGCACTGCTTGCAGCGCTTCGATGTAGCTGCCACCGGCCGGTGCGGGGTAATCGATGTATTCGACGATCCGATGCGGCACGGCGATGGTCGCCATGTTTTCCGCTTCGATCCGGGGCGTCAGAAAGACCGGTTGGTTCCCTGGACGGACAACGATGAAGAAGGGCCGTTCAAAGGGTTCATAGCGGAAACCGGTAAAGTAAAAGATGCTGTCTTTGGTCGAAATCAGAAAGGCGTCCAAGCCTGAATTTTTGACTTTTTCTTCGAGTGCAGAAAGGCGGTTTTGGTGTTCGGGCATGGTCTTCCTCAACTAACAATCAGGACTGACTGTTTCTTAATTGAGGCCTGTTCTGCCCGGTGTTTTCTGCTTTTCTCAAAGCAGTTTCGGCATAGAATGCTTTGAGTGCGGACCTGCGCGGCACAATCTATTTCTGGCGGGACGGGCAGGGAGAATTTGACGATCCGGCTCCGAATCCAGCGCCAAAAACGATGAAAGCCGACAGTTAAGCCGGCTCTCAAATGGTCTGTTCTGATGGTTCAGTGTTCCTACACTTCGCTGACGAACTCATGCCAGCGATGCGATAACCATTGCTCCGATAACGGCGAGGCCAGCTGCGACATACCCGAAAAGCTCTGCGGTGTTTTTGAGGTCTTTGGTCATTTTCGTCTCCTGTGATTGAAAGTGATGAGCCCTGACATTGAGCTTGGTATAGTGTTTAAGATATTGCTTTTGAATAATAAACTTCCGGATCGTCATTCCTGATATGCCTGCCTTGCATGTCTTGGAGGAGTGAATTTCACCAAGTTCGTCTTTGGCGAAATCATGTGCCGCAGCCACGGCTGCACGGGGCAGGATTTGCTGAAGCCCTGCATTTGGGTCTTTTCCGTGGCTTTGGGATTTCATGCAATATTCAGCATAATTGCTGTCACCAGATTCGATTTCTGATGAGGCTGAAGGCAAACAGGCCGCACCGGGAACGGCGCGGCCTGCTGCTTCGTTATTTTGCTGATTAGCCGAACTGCAGGATCACCCCAGAAGCAGCTCGGGCAGCCAAAGCGCGATGTCTGGGACAAAGGTTGTCAGCGCCAGGGTAGGCAGCCAGGCAAAGATGATGAAGCTCAGCGTCGGCAGCAACATGCTGGATACCGGCGTCCTGGTGATCTTCGCTCCGAGGTAGAGCAGCGGGGCGGTCGGAGGCGTAATGTTCGCCATTCCCAGGTTAACCCCCAGCACGGCAGCGAAATGGATCGGGTCCATTCCCACACCCTGCACGATCGGCAGCAGGATTGGTGCCGACAGAAGAAGACCGCTGATGTCGTCCATCAACATCCCGATCAGGATCATGACCAGGTTGACCATCAGCAGGATCACAATCGGGTTGTCCGACACCGAATAGACCAGGTCTTTGGCGATGTTCGGAATATCTTCAAAGATCAGGAATTTGCTGACGATCAGCACCATAAAGATCATCACCATGACAACGCCGATGATCACACCTGAATCCGTCAGGGCCTCGACCAGCGTCCGCCAGGTAAGACCGCGATAGACATAGATCGCCACGGGGATGGCATAAACCACGGCGACGCCAGCCGCCTCAGTCGGTGTCATGATCCCGCCATAGATGCCGCCAAGGATGATGAGCGGCATCAGCAGCGCCGGAAAGGCCAAAGTCGCCTTTTGCCGGAACGCCATGCCAAAGTCCTGCGGACGTTCGAGCAGCTCGATGTCATCATATTTGCGCAGCATGAACTGGTTCACGACAATCAGCAGCGTGATCAGAATAAGCGCTGGAATAACGGTCGACAGAAAGCACTTGAGCACCGATTGCTGTGCAACCCAGCCATAGAGAATGTGGTTCCCGCTGGGCGGAATCAGAAGACCCAGAGGGCTGGCGCATACGATCAGTGCAGCCGATTGACCCTCAGGATAATTCGCCCGTCGAAGATGCGGCATCATGATGCTGCCGATACAGGTCAACGTCGCGTTGGCGGCGCCGGAGATCGACCCGAATATCCCGCAGGCCAGAACAGTTGCCGCGCTCAACCCACCCTTCAGATGTCCAATGAACAACTCTGCAAGGCTGACCAGAGGGGCGGCGATCCTGCCGCGCTCCATAATGGTTCCGGCAATCATAAAGAGAGGAATGGCCAATAGTACAAGGGAACGCATTTTCGTTGACCCAGATGGCAGATAGCCGGACACCTCGTGGCCGCCCATTGCGGCAAGAAACAGCAAAACGGCACCGAAGGCGACATAGACACTGACCCCCAGAAGCAACATGCCGCAGATAATAACCAGACTGCCTGCGATGATCATTGGCCTGCCTCCTTTTCGTTGCTCGTTTCCTCGGTGTCGGCGTCATCCCCATTTTCGACCTCCTGCCCGGTGATATGGGCATAGAGAAATGCCGCCGAAAAAACGGTCATGAAGAAGAAGCCCAGGAAGATCGACAGTCGCCAGGCAAAGTAGGGGATCTTCAGGGCCGGCGTGGTCTTCCAGATCGGGTATTTTGCCAGCTCTTCCGCCAGCATCAGATACCCCCAGTACAAAATGGCTGCGGTTACGAAGAATTCGATGGTCAGAACAATCAGCCGCCGCCACCAGCGCAGTTTCGGGCTGGTGATGATGATGCCCAGAATGTCCGCATTGATGTGGTGGCCGCGCTCTGACGCCAGTGCCGCGCCGGCGAAGAACCCCCAGAAACAGGCGGTGAGAAGCCACTCTTCGTAAGCGAACAGGTCGCCGTTGAAACCATATCTGATGATGACGACCAGAAAGAACGTGACCGACATCAGCAACCCGCTGAAGATCACGATCCAGCGCATTGCCCTCAGTGAACCCTGAAGAGGCGATGCGATACCCGTTGGTAATATCTCGGCTATGTGCGCCATAGAGTTCACCCTGTTGTATGTGCATACGTTTAGGCCGGCCTCTCGGCCGGCCCTTGTTGCGTTGTTCGATTTTATTTTAGGCTGGACAGAAGGCGGTCGATGTTTGCCTTGCCGACGCTGTCTTCAAGCATCGGCCAGATTTCAGCGCGTACCTTTTCGGCCATTGCCTGCTGATCTTCCGGCGAAAGTTTGAGAATGGTGTAGCCGCTGTCGACCAACTTCTGTTCGAACACGGCGTCGTTCTCGCGGTTGTAGGCAAAGAAATCGCCCGACGCCTTTGTGAACGCGGCCTGCACAGCTGCACGCTGCGCGTCGTTCAGCTTTTCCCAGGTCTTTTCCGAAACGTAATAGGAGGTGTTCTCCGGGATCGAATTGTACTGAACGAAATGGGTGCCGACGTCGGATTTGGCAAAGATCGAATAGGTCGCTGTCTTGGTACAGCAGATCGCGCCATCGACGATGCCCGACTGAATGGCGGGGAAGATATCGCCCCAGGACATGGTGGTTGCCTGATAACCCAGCGTCTCGACCATCGACTTCACCACGTTCGAGGACCAGACCCGGATGTTCATGTTCTTGGCGTCAAAGTTGTTCCAGTTCGCTGGCTCTTCAGTGGCCACGATGCCGACAAAACCTTCGGGATTTTGACCCAGCAGGCGGATGCCATGGTCAGACAGGGTTTCCTGAATGATGGTGTTGAACTCGGAATCCAGGTCGCGCATGACCGAATTCATTTCGTCCCAATCGCTCACTAGAAACGGCATGGACAGGATTTCAAGGCGGGGGTCCGTATCGGCGTAAAGGAAGGCGGCGGCGAAATCGATGTTCCCGCGCGCGACATCTTCAAGCAGTGCTTCGCCTGACCCAAGCTGGTTGGCCGGGAAGACAGAGATCTTCAGGCCCACGTCAGCGGCTTCGATGTCTGCCTTGACCTGTTCCATCATTTTGGAACCCTGGTGATCGACCGGAAACACCCCGGCGAACTTCAGCCGCATGTCGGCGGCAAATGCGGGTGTAGCAAGCTGCAGTGCGACTGTACCTGCCGCCAGATATTTCAGTAATGTTTTCATCTTCAGAATCTCTCCTCATGATCGAAGGTTGTCCTAGTCGAGGGGTTCCGCGCGCAGCATCGTCGTGCACCACTGTGAGAGCGTCAGCAGTGCGAACAAGGTCAGCAGCGGTTTGCGGCCAGTCTGCCGTTGCCACCGCGAGCTAAACATCTGAACCTGCAAGGTCAGAAAACTGTGATGCCTCCAGCATTTCCAAAGGTTCCCCTCCTCCTCTTTGGTCCAAACAGAGTAGGGTCCGGGCTGTCAGTGATTATGCTGAAGGCTGCCGTGAAACGGCAGAAACTGTGGGTTCGACCAGCTTCCGCAGTGCAATCTGTTAAGCGTTGCCGTCCACCGCCAGCTTGGCGATTCTTGAGCTAGATTTGTTTGACCAGAAGGTCTGGCTTAAGTGGGCTGACTTTTGGCAGCGAAATTTTGTGCCCTGGCTGAAGGAGCTTTCACTAATCGTGAAGACGGCACACAGTTTGGTGGTCTGAAATGCAGCCAATGCGGCACAGAATGCCTAATCCGGACAGGAAAACGAAATTTCATGAAGCGCGCGCGCCTTAGTATGCCAGTCGAACACAAGAGGGCGCGTGATGACTTCATATGAGCAAGTGCTGGCCGCCTTGTCGGCTGAAATCGTGGTTAGCGACAAGGACATTATCGACGGATACACGACGGATTTCCGAAAGAAATACAGGGGCGAAAGCCCTGCACTGCTGCGGCCCCGCTCGACTGAGGAAGTCGCTTCAATTGTCAAGCTTTGCAACAAGCACAAAGTTGCCCTTGTCCCGGTTGGAGGCAACACCGGTTACTGTGGCGGCGCTACACCGGACGAAAGCGGCCAACAGCTGTTGATCAGCTTGCAGCGTATGAACAAGATCCGGGAGGTCGACACCGACAACCTTTCAGTCACCGTGGATGCGGGGTGCATTCTGTCCGAGATCCATGGGGCGGTAGAACGGGAGAGTTTGATGTTCCCCTTATCCTTGGGCTCTCAGCAGTCATGCCAGATTGGCGGGAACATTTCCACGAATGCCGGAGGGGTTTCGGCAGTCCGGTACGGGATTACCAGGGACCTGGTTCTCGGCCTCGAAATTGTGCTGCCGGATGGCCAGATACTCAGCAATCTGTCGCCGTTGAGGAAAGACAACCGAGGCTATGCTCTGCATCAGCTTCTGATCGGCGCGGAAGGCTCGCTGGGGATCGTGACGGGCGCTTCGCTGCGCCTGTTTCTGCCACCGGTGAACCGGGTCACAGCCTTTCTGGCTATTAGCAGGGTCGATGACCTGATGCCATTGTTGGCAAAGGCGCAGCAATACACCGGCGAAGCAGTTACGTCGTTCGAATACATCTCGGGTGCGTCGCTTGATATGCTCTTGGCCGGCAAACCCGAGTGGCGGCGACCGGTTCAATCCCCATCCAAGCACTTTGTACTCATCGAAGCTGCCACGTCCTCTCCGGTTTTGGCGATGGACGAGGCCATCGAAGCCTTCTTTGAAGACGGCATGTCCGAAGAGATGATCCTGGATGGGGTGATTGCGACAAGCGAGCAGCAAAGGCAGGATTTCTGGAACCTGCGCGAACACATCCCCGAAGGTGAGGTGCTCAACGGTGGTTCGGTGAAGCACGACGTTTCCGTTCGTATCTCTGATATGGCCAGATTCATCGCGCTTGGTACCGAACTTGTCGACCGGTACGGGCAAGGAGCGCGGCTTTCAGTCTACGGGCATGTCGGAGATGGCAACGTACACTTCAACATCCTTGCTCCCGAAGGTGTTAAGGCACCCGCTTTTCTCGAAGAAGTGAGTGCTGAGGTCTCTCCCTGCATCTATGATCTCGTAGCCAAACTCGATGGGTCATTCAGCGCAGAGTATGGACTGGGCCAAGACAAACTGTGGCTTGACCAAAATTATGGAGATCCGGTCAAACGCCATCTCATGGGCACAATTAAGAACGTCCTTGATCCAAAAGAGGTCATGAATCCCGGGAAAGTGGTGGGCAGCCAGATTTGCGCCCGAAGTTGAAACCGCAGGGATGGTGCGAAGTATGCGCCCGTCAGTGCAGCCGGACCCATCGATGGCACACATGTTGGCACCAAGGGCGACCTTGCTGGTTTGGGACCAGTTGAGAGTTGAGCCGAGGGTGTTTCGATCAAGGGGGCCCGCCTGAAAGAGGAAACCCGTCCGCCACCCTTTCTCCAACCTGCATTTCACCGTCTTTGTTAGAATTCTGCCGGCAAACCTGGAAACCAGCAGGCTTGTCTGGATGATCGGCTGTAGAGACGGAAACTATAGAAGATTGGCCAAATTACTCTTTTCCATAGGGGAAAAAATGTGGTTTGAACCGGGTGTAGGGGCGGACCCTTGCCCACTGCGGAGTGTACATTTCGTCCGCAATCCATTGGGGTTGAACCGCAGAACTATGCGCAGATTTGGGCGGGAAATGTGAGATTTTCTCTTGCGAATGCATGAGGCCTCCGCTGCGCTTTGGGCGGCCCTACAGCTTTGTTGGAAGCCTCATAATCAAACGCGACACCCATAAGTTTTCGCGAGGTGCCCGAAGTCGGGCGTTGTGAAGAATTTAGGCGAGTCTCGGAACAGGCAATAAATGCCCCGAAATTCGCTTAAATCTGAGGAATTGGTGAAAGCGGATGTCAGTTTTGTTGGCATCACTGAAATTGCCCGATTTTTGGCTTTTGACGTCGCTCTTCGGTTCAGGCTTGGTGCCTTCGACGTTCAGTCGTCCTTCATCGCTTTTTGCATGCGGTAGGAGAAAGGTGAGCAATACCCATCAAAAGGGTTGTAATCATCGGGATCGCAATCGGTTCAGCGCACCTTCTAGGCGTCGTCAAAAAGCACTCATTCAGAACTGGTCACAGGGGAGGGTAAGTGATGCATTTACTCACCTTTCCTCACACCAACGGTGTATCGCCGTTTTCTTCGTTGAAATCAGGAGTTCTGGCGACCCCGGCAGGATTCGAACCTGCAACCTGCCCCTTAGGAGGGATGCGTTCATAGCGTTATTCCTTTTGTGATTTCTTACTGTTGGGTGTTTGTACAGTGTCCGTCTGTACGTGGTTTGTACGAAAACGGGCTCTAACATCGGCCTCATCCGTCTCCGCATGGGCATAGATACGCATGGGCAAATTGGGGTCTGACCAGCGACCACCTGGCGCGCTTCCATGCAGACGACGTCGAACCCAGCCCCGGTTAGTTCGAATGTAAGCGTCCGGTCTGCCTGCTCTGACGCGGCTTAGAGTGTGTTGATAAGTGTCCACTATTGATAGTGGACATCTTGAGGACGGATATGGCGGGCAAGAAGGGTCAGAAGAAGCGGTTCTGGTCGGATGAGGAGAAGGTATCGATCTGCTTGCAAACATGCGCGCCGGGGGTATCAGTGGCGCAGGTCGCGCGGCGGTACGCCATGAACACCAATCTGATCCACAAGTGGCTGCGTGATCCAAAATTTGCGCCCGATCCAAAGACCGTCGAAGAACAGATTGCCCCTGAGCCATGCTTTCTTCCAGTTGAGATCGTTGACCGGCCGGTGACCGAAGAACCGCCCCCCCACTCTTGCGGCCAATGTCGCGTCTGACCACAGCACGATTGAGATCGATATCGCGGGCGGCCATCAACTGAGGATTGTCGGCAGCTACGATCCTCAGTTGATGGCCCGGCTGATCCGAGGCCTGTCTGCATGATCCCTGTCCCGGCGAACACGCGTGTTTGGCTTGCCGCTGGTGTGACCGACATGCGGCGCGGATTCACGACGCTGGCAGCTCAGGCGGAACAGACATTGAAGCAGGATCCGTTTGCGGGACATCTGTTTGTCTTCCGTGGACGGCGCGGTGACCTGATCAAGATCATCTGGTGGGATGGCCAGGGCGCGTGTCTGTTCAGCAAGCGACTTGAGAAAGGCCGGTTTGTGTGGCCATCGGCGAAGGAGGGCAAAATCGCCCTGACCGCAGCCCAGTTGGCGATGCTTTTGGAAGGGATCGATTGGCGTGTGCCGCAACGCAGTTGGACGCCGCTCAAGGCAGGATAAACACCTGCATGGGATTCCCGTCGCACTGTTGTTTTGCTATGGTCCGAGCATGCTGGACGTCGACAAAACCCTGCCGAAAGACCCTGATGAACTGCGGCAGTTCACAGCGCTTTTGTTGGCCGAGGTGAAGTCACAAGCGGTCTTGATCGAGAAGCTGCGACATCAGTTAGTGGGTCAACGTCATCATCGGTTTGGATCGTCATCAGAAAGCATTGAGCAGCTTCAACTGGCCTTGGAAACGAGCGAGATTGCCGTTGCAAAGATGACGGCGAAGCTGCGTCTTCCTGATGACGGACCCAAGGATCAACCAAAACGTCGACCAATCCCAGATCACATCCCGCGCATGGAGGTTGAACTGACCACCGGCGACGACGATTGCGCCCAATGCGGTGGTGGCCTGCGGCGTCTGGGTGAGGATGTGACCGAAGAACTGGAATACGTTCCGGGTCGGTTCATCGTGAACCGCATCGTGCGTCCACGCTTTGCGTGCTCGGGTTGTGAAGCCTTCACGCAGGCAGTGCTACCATCGCGCCCCATCGAGCGCGGAAGGCCGGGGCCGGGTTTGCTGGCCCATGTGATGGTCAACAAATACGCAGACCATCTTCCGCTGTATCGCCAAAGCGGTATCTTCGAACGTGACGGGATCGACATTGATCGCTCAACGCTGGCGGATTGGATCGGCAAGTCCACAGCACTTTTAGAACCATTGGCGGATGCTATCGGGCGGCATGTACTGGCCGGTCAGGCCATCTTTGCCGACGACACACCCGTAAAGATGCTCGCACCCGGCACCGGTAAAACTGCGACGGCGCGATTATGGGCCTATGGGCGCGACGAACGACCCTGGGCTAGCAATGTTCCACCGGCCAGTTGGTATCAGTTCTCGCCAGACCGCAAAGGGCAGCACCCAAAGGATCATCTCGCAAAGTATCAAGGCTGGATGCATGCGGACGGCTATGCCGGGTTCGAAGATCTCTATCGCTCCGGCGATATCCGCGAAGTCGCCTGCATGGCGCATGTCAGGCGTAAGTTTGTGGATGTTCACCGCGCTCAAGGTTCTGCCATCGCAGACGAGGCCATCCAGCGCATCGCGCAACTCTATGCGATTGAGAAAGAGGCCCGGGGATCGCCAGCAAAAAGGCGCGTCGAACTCCGACAGGAAAAAGCAAAGCCAATCTTCGATCATCTGGAAGTCTGGCTGCACGCCCAACTGCCAAGCATCTCTGGTAAATCGCCGCTGGCGGGCGCAATCCGCTATGCCCTGACCCGCATGGCGCGGCTCCGCCCCTACCTCGACCACGGCATTCTCGAATTGGACAACAATACCGCAGAACGCGCGATGCGCTCCGTCGCCATTGGTCGCAAAAACTACTTGTTCGTAGGATCACAGACCGGCGGCCGCGCCGCCGCAATCTCCTATACCCTGATCGAAACCGCCAAGCTGAACGGTATCGACCCGCAGGCGTGGCTGGCCGACACGCTCGCCCGCATTCCAGACTACAAAATCAACCGTGTCGATGACCTGCTGCCATGGAAAACTGCATCGTAGGTGCGGTCAGGCCGGACGCCTACGTTCGAAGAAGAGATGCTGGCTCATCGTTCCCGCCTCAAAGCCGATGCGGTCAATTGGATACGGCAATGCTGTCATGAAAGCTGCAATGTCGCCAACATCACACGGCAGTTCGCGCTCCAACATCACCTTGCCCTTGCCGTCTACAATGCAAAGCGCACACGACCGCAGTGATACGTCTAATCCAGCAAAATATTCCATCATATATCTCCCTTGTTCACAGCTAACCTGTGATCCTATCAGGAGCTCGACCTCAGAACAGAGGCAGCCCAATTACGCATGCTCTGAGCCTAAACACAGCAAAATAATTGCTTATCCACGAGTCGGTCAAATTAGGCAGAGTAAAATTCCCGACTGCTATATTATTCTTCGAGGCGAAGGACCAAAGCAAGCGTGCGCAAGTTGCTTGCCAACCGCTCCGAAACATACTCGAGTGCATATGTCTGAAATTTCAGAGCCAAGTCAGGATCTTCGGACTTCATGCGTTCGAATGCGACATCTGTCAAAACATGAGCGGTTCCTTTGCTGTCCGCTATGCCTACCGCAAGCGTCCCCACGTTTCCTTGCCTAAAAAAGCTGGCGACGCCGACCATCGAACCAGGGCCCGCGCTTCTTATTCTATGCTTTTCGCCATCCAATTCATCGATGTAGATGGAAACGGTCCCTTGCTCGATGAAGTGCAGCAAACGCTGCTTGATGCCGGGTTGTGAAACTACGTCGCCCTGAGAGAATTCAGTCGTTTCCAAGTAACTTCGGAACTTTTGAACAACAGCCTTGGCCTTAAAAACCTCAATCAACCTATCATCAATCGGCAAAGCTTTTGGGCTTGGATCAACGCCAGCCGTTCTGAGAAGGAAATCTTCGCACCATTCCAGGGCGCTGTCTGCATCCTTAAAGATTGGCTCTATAACAGCGTCGCCATCAAGGAACTCTTCCTCATGCAATTGTTGATCGATTTCTGCGGGGACGTGAGCCAAGGCGAGTTGCGTTCCGACTTCCAGCGCCTTCTTCTTGATCTTGACCAGACCGTGAACACCAGAAGTATCCAGACCAGACACTAGCTGAAAATCAAGGATTACAAACTCAGGCGGGCCAGCTTCTCTTGTCAGGGCTCCTACCACTTCCTCGTACAGTTTGATTGAGGATGCAAAGAAGATGAAACCATGGAGTTTGAGATATAGAATCTTCTGCCCCTCGGAGGACAAGGTCTTTCGGTGGTCATCCGGGCGATCGACGTTGCTCGAGAAATCACTTCCATCCATTGCCAATCGAACAACATTTAGCTTGCTGTAGCTGACTACGAACAACACAACAGCTGCGGCTACGCCGGTCGCTACACCCTCCAGAAACCCGATAAACTCGACGACAAAGAGGATCGCAAATATTATCGCAACGTCACCGCGCGTGAGATTAGACCAGCTTTTGACCACCCAATCATAAAGGAAGCCCAGTCCGATGAACATTACCAAGCCGCCAAGCACAAATTTTGGGAAGACAGACAGAGCACCAGCTCCGACTGTCATCGTAAGAAGGCAGAACACTGCGACGACGACCCCGACGAGCCGACTATCTCCACGCATCCGACGCCCAAGAGTGGATAGGCTGACGTAATGATATCCGACAAGGCTTCCGCCGGGCGCAGCAAGAAGGTTTGCAATACCGGCCAGGCGCATCTCGCGATGGACATCTATGTCACGGTTAAAGGCTGACTCGAGCGCTGTGAGGTTCAGAAGTACCGAGATGAGCGCGATCGAGAGAATAGTGGCCAACCCGGTGAACTCTGTCACAAACAATGTCCAGTCGGCTGCAAGGAAGGTGGAAAGAGGTACTGGCTGCCACAATGCGCCCTCCCCAAATGGTTGCAACAACCAGCCCTCGGCAATGGCTTCCTGACTCGAAACACCACTCAGGAACAAAGTGATATGGAAGAGAGCCACCGCGCTTAAGATGAGCCCGGGCATGATGAAAACATTGGAGTATTTGAGGGAAACGAAGAGTGTAATGAGAGCGAATACGGCTCCGGGCAGCCACAGATGCATCACTTCGCCGAGCGCACTGAGTTGGGTGAAATCAAACGTTTGATCTGCCATAACGCTGAAGGAGCCCTTGAAAAGCAGCCAGCCCGTTGCTGCTAGAAAACCAGCGATCACTGGATATGGTATCAGCTGGACAAATGCCGCAAGCCGCCAACGGCCGACGAGGTAGAAGATCACGCCCGAAAGAGCAGTCGACACCACCATTATTACGACTGCCTGGGCAAACAGTATCTCAGGTGAGAGAGCGCTCCCGGGAAGTTGGGATAGAGTTGCAATCATGACAGCGATGATTGCCGTTGGGTTGTCTTGCGGCAGAGCCACAACGCCGCGAAGTTCGCTGAAGAGACCGATGACGAGCGCAATGACGACACCGCCAAACAGAAGTTGCCCTGTCGCTCGTGGCACGTAACCCGAGAGTTCACCGGTAAATATCACGGCCGAATATGAAAACATGAAGGTGACGGTCAGAACACCTGCAACCAACCCGGCAGTGATACTTGGGACAACAACGGGGCCACGCAAGTTTTCCTTCAGTTCCTGTTTCCAGCCTGTCTTCACAATTCCTACTTCTCACTCTGTATTGTTATCGACTTTCTATAAGGTAGCCGTTTCTCTGACTTGTGGCTTCCAATGGCAGCGGCGCATAAATTTCTTCGAGAGGCCACATGAACAGCACTCCGTCACGGCTCAGCGTCGTTGCTTTCTTGCCCCCATAGCATGCAATAAATCAGGACGAACGAGCTAAACAAAAAGATCCCGACTGAATCCCCCTGAACCCACCGAGCCCAATTGGTTGCGAATTCTGAAATCGGCACAATTCCAGCGAAAGAGAGAGATGCGACACCAATTGCGGCGCTAATGGCCGCGCTGATTACTGCTCCGAAGGTGCCCAGCTTTAGGGCTTTGTAAAAGATCGAGAGATCCTCCCATGGACCGAGATTACGCAGAGCCAAGGTAGCTATGATCGCGCCCAAAGAGCTCCCGACTCCAATTCCAACGGCGGCTTGGATGCCTGATCCATAATACAGGTTAGAAGCCAATGCCGCCAAAGCAATGCCTGGCCAAAGCCGCATATCAATAAACACTAGCGCAACTAGGGCAGAACCGGCAGGCAACCAGATGATCGCAACACCGTCGTAGTTCGCCGCCAGTGTCAGACTGAGTATGCCCAGAGCCAAATTTATAAAGAAGTACAAAACGAAAATACCAAGAAACTTTGGGCCTATGGGTAGCCCTTTCTTCTGATTTTCATGTGTGGGCAAATGCCGTTCCCTCTTTCTCTATTTTTTAAGTGGGCGTTCCTAGCCTCAGAGCCAAAAAGCTGAGTCAGCTGCATCCTGCGGGTCGGTGAAAATTCTGCTTCAGGAGGACTGCCGAAAAACGAAGTCCAGCTACTTGGTTTCAGCTGATAACTCCTAGTCAGCTAATCCGGCCGAACTCAGAAGAACTCCAGCTTCGATTCCAGAACGAGGTTCCCCTCTGTGTCTACAATGTGGAACTGCCCGTCTATGCTCCACCCGAGCTTTTCGGTGAGAGTCTTAATTTCGCCCCCGGTCAAGTGTGCCGCATCGGTAACAGGCGCACGTTCGGAAACGTGCACCTCCTTACCGTCCACGAACAGAGTTTTCTGTATCTCGATCCTCGCCATCCTAGATTCCTCTCCTTCTAACTAAACGGCCTTTAGCGCTTCTTCGTGTGCCACTTTGACTGTCCGCATGATACGGTCGACGATCAGATATGGGTCACCATCGGAAGCCGGGCGCCGATCCTCAAGATACCCCTTCCAGTCATGTGTCGTGGTATAGAGTGGAATTCGGATAGATGCGCCTCGGTTCGATGCCCCAAAGCTGAACTGGTCGATAGAGGCAGTTTCATGAGATCCAGTCAGTCTGCGTTCGTTTCCGGCACCATAAACATCGATGTGATCCTGGTGGAACGGGCGGAAGCCTTCACAGAGCGCTTCGATATAGTCCTTTCCGCCGACATCGCGCAGGTAGTCATACGAAAAGTTCGAGTGCATGCCAGAGCCGTTCCAATCCCCAGAGATCGGTTTCGGATCGAGGGTTGCAATCAGATCGTATTTTTCTGTGATGAGCTGCAGTAGGAACCTCGCTACGATCAGGTCGTCAGCCGCACGAAGGGCGCCCTTACCAAAACACTGAAATTCCCACTGACCCAGCATGACCTCGGCGTTGATCCCGGTCACCCCAAGGTCGGCGGCAAGGCAAGCGTCCCAGTGTTCATCGACCAATTCCCTCGCTTCGACGCGGTGCGCTCCGACGGCGCAATAGTAGGGGCCCTGGGGTTCAGGAAATCCGCCGTCAGGAAAGCCAACAGGGCGGCCATTCGAGGTCATCAGAATGTATTCTTGCTCAAATCCAAACCAGAATTCAGCTTCGGCTTCTCGATCAATCAGATTTCGCGTGTTGGTCTCGTGGGGGCGTCCATTCCGATGAAAAACCTCGCACAAAACGAGATAGGCGTTTTGCCTGAAGGGGTTTGGATACACCCGAACCGGCTGCAGGATGCAGTCGGAATCATGGCCCTCCGCCTGCTGCGTCGAACTGCCATCGAAGCCCCATTTTGGGGTGTCTTCAACAGACCCGTTGTACGAACTGTCCGGGTGGATTTGTGCCTTTGTCCGGATGTTTGCGATCTCGTAGCCGTCCAGCCAGATGTAGTCGAGACGAGCGTTTCCCATGATTTTCTCCCTTTAGCTTAGTGTTATCGTTCCACAGCGCAACGAGCCTTCGGACCCCAAGCGGACTGCATGCCGTTCTCGAACAACGTGTGCTTAGTTTGGCGGGCGCATCGGTCCGCGGATCATTCGCATCGCGATCGCCATAGCATGACGGCGGATGTGCTTATGCTCGTCGATGCCACTCAGCGACACATCAAGTCACTCTTCGACGGCCTTCTCTGTGACCGGCATCTTTTGAGCGGCCAGGCCAAGCACCGCTTCCATGGCTGCAGTGTAACCTGCCTTGGTTTCGGCTTCGTCATCCCAGTTGAACGCCAAATCCCCCTCTCCGTTTTTGTTGTTTTCGGTCGACCTGCTGGCGTCCCACAGAAACTCCACGGCAAATTGACTTTGATAACAAAAATGTTACATAATCACATTCAATAATCAATATGTTCTTGGGGTGGGGCAAAAAGTGGAAACCTTTCTGAGATTTATACCTGCCTTGGGTCTTTTTGGACTTTTGGCCTGCTCTACGATTTTGTTGGTGCGCATCGCGACAGTCTATGTGTCCGGCCGCGTTCACCGCATCCGAGCATCAGCGGAACTCATTGGCCTTCTGGTGGTTCTCGACATCACAATCGGCCCCGGGCTTCGCTTCCTCGGAGCTGACTCTCTTGTCGCGCCTGTGGAGAGAGCGGTTCTTGCTGCGACGGCCATCGGTATTGCCTTTCTGTTGAACGGTGTGGTTCGCGTCGTCCTTTGGGACGGTCTGCTCTCGGATCACGGCCAGAGGAAGGTCCCGGTCATTGTCACCGGAAGCGTCGGGGTTTCGATCTACCTTGCAGCCATCTTGCTGGTGATGCACTTCGTGTACGATGAACCAGTCGGCGGTCTGTTAGCCACATCCGGCGTGGCGGCTCTGGTGCTTGGCTTCGCAGCACAATCGACGCTCAAGGAGGTCTTCTCTGGCGTTGCTCTCAATGCCACCCAGGCTTTGCGTATCGGCGACTATGTCGAGATCGACGGAGTGTATGGTCAGGTCCACGAGATCAACTGGCGTTCGATCTCGGTAAAGAACCCGCACACCAACTCTCTCTATATCTTTCCCAACAGTGGCGTCGCTGACCGAACCATTCTGAACTTCAGCGAACCTACCAGTCGGTTTCGGTACTTCCTGACTTTCACTTTGGAACTGTCATCTCCTCCGGAGCTCGCCATCCGCGCAATCGCAAGGGAGCTTGAGAATTCAAGGTTCGTACGCCGCGACCCGAAACCCGACTTCAATATGCTCGGATATACGAGCAAGGGGATTGAAGTGAGGGTTCGGTGGCACTTCGATGATGACGACCATTGGTGGGATGCCCAGAATGAGATGGTGATGGCCATCTGGAGTGCGATGAGGAAGCATCGGCTGCGCATCGCGATCAACAGACATTGGCTGGGTACTGGCGACGAGTGGGAGAATCTGGCCCAGACTGGTCCTGCTGATTTCGGGACAGATAAGATCGCTGAACAGATTGGGAAGTCAGAAATCTTCGCGGAGTGCCCGGAAGAAGATCTGTCCCAGTTGGCCGATGCCGGCAGGGTTCTGTCGCTCAACCCACCGGCTTGCTTCTATCAGCCGGGGGAGCCGTCTGATGGGCTCTATTTCGTCCTTAGCGGGAATGTCGCGCTTTATCAGCCCATAGACGAAAAGAAATTGAACGAAATCAAGATCGAAGACTGTCAGGAAGGCCAGATCTTTGGCTTGCAAAGTTTTCTGGAGTCGTTGCCCAGAAACTACCTCGCGCAGGCTGAACAATACTCAGTGGTTGCTCATATTCCTGACGAGGCCGTCCGAAAGTTGATATCCGATCATCCTGAAGTCCAAGGCAAACTCCAGGACGATCTCGCTGCTCGCGCTCAGCAACGCGAAAAAGATGCAAAAGTCGCCCACAAAGAGCTTCTGGCAGCTCTGCATGCTGAAGAACGCAGCAAGCTTTCCGAAGAGCTACGACAGAACGTGGGAGAATTGCTGGAACGTCCGGCATTGCATCACTTCATGAGCCTTCTGTCATCCAAGGTTCGCCACGAAGATGTATTGAAGTCGACAATGGCGGGCGCTGCCATCATCGCTGCTTGCCGGGGCGATGTTGATGAGACTGAGGAACAGTTTCTCAACAGAACGATGGCCGAGGCAGACTTGCTCAGACATATGAATATTGATCACGCAATGGAGTTGTTTCGCGATTTTGCGGCCGCAGAAGATGTTCTGGACCGTGATGGTCAAGTTTTCGCTATGCTCGACCGGGCAAGCGAGATGAAGGGCGGACCACAAATCGCCCACGCGATTGCCGTCGGGATGACGGGTGTTCATGGAACCCCGAACCAGAAGGAATGCGAGGCGCTTGTGGAAATCTCGAAACGGCTCGACCTGGAGGCGCCAAAATGGGCACTAAACGTCGAGGGAGAGCAGAATGGGTGACGGAGTCGCAAAATCAGGGTTTGTCTTCACAATTGGTCTTACAGGGCACCGTGACATTCATCCTGAAGCCGTTGCCGACATACGCGCGGCGCTAAAAAATGAACTCGAGGCTATGCGGGAGCGGTTTGAAGCCCTTCCGGTTGAGCTTGTCACTGGATTGGCTCAGGGCGCCGATACACTCGCCACCGAGGTTGCGCTTGAGATCGGATTGCCCGTGCGCGCGGTTCTACCGATGCCCCGCGCGCTCTACGAGGCTGACTTTGAGGGCGAAGCCCATTCCAACCTAATCAGACTTTTGGATGACGCACGCGTGAAAGTGCAGGAGTTACCACTCCCTCACGGAACCGAGGCGGACGACTGCAAGGAGGGCGCGGCTCGTGATGCCCTATACGCGCGGCTCATGGATTACCTTGTCAGGCGTTCGAATGTCCTGGTTGCTCTTTGGGATGGAGAGGTGACGGGTCTGACTGGTGGATCGTCCGACGTTGTCGTTCGCTACCTCTCTGGTTCAGAGCCGCAGGCACGGCAAGCCCGCAAACTCGAAGCGGTTGTCGACGCCGGGTTGGCTGATGATCGGTCCGACCTCGCGATTTGGATCGAAGCCCCCAGGCAGACGGATGAGGTTGAACAGGGCGACGTTCAGACAAATTACCTGGTACAGGCGGGTGCTACGGGCCTTATCTGCCGCCTGCCGGATATCCCTGATTTCGTAAAGGAGCGTTGGCGCGAGTTTGACCAGTATGCCTTCGAGCGGGACACAGAAATCGGCACCGATCTGACCGCCTATCCGATCTCTGCACCCGATGATGTCAAGATATCAGAGGTCGCCTCGTCGATCGACGTGGATTTCGTACGTGCGGATCAACTTGCCCTCGCAAATCAACGTCAATCGGATCGTCTCTTTAAGCTCTTCGGGCTCATGGCAGCCCTGATGGGGCTGACATTTCTGCTCTATGCGAAGATTGCCGCACTGAAACTGTTTCTCATCGCTTATGTGGCTCTCTTCGCAGGAGGTTTCTTTATTTTTGCCGTCGGCTCAAGGCGCGGGTGGTTTGGACGTCACCTCGCTTTCCGCGCGCTGGCCGAGGCACTCCGCATCCGATTCTTCCTTGTCTTGTCCGGAGGTGGTGCAACAGGCCAGACGCGGCGCCTCTTGCGACTGACTGGTATCGAGCGTTTCAAGGGCTTTGGATGGATTGGCGATGCAATCCGATGCACAGAACCATTGACCTACGAAAGCACAGTGCACGCAAAAGAAAGAGTTGCGGCAGTTTCGGAAAGGTGGGTCAAGGATCAAGCGGCCTACTTCTCGCGAAAGCATCATCAGTTACATGCTGAGCACGAGCGTCTTGAAACAGTAAAGAAGTATCTGTTTCTCGCAGCGTTTCTCGGTGCCGTCTCGCTGCTCTTCTTCAAGAAGTCACTCTACGGTTTCCATATCGGCGACCTCGATGGCAAGACCCTTGTGGTCTTCCTCATGGGCCTCTTGCCGCTTTGGCTTGCCGTTTGGGAAATCTACCAAACGAAAATGGCAATACGTGAGTTGCTTTGGCAGTACGCAAACCAGGGAGAGTTGTTCGAGCTTGCTGAGCGGCGTCTCGCAGCCATTTCCGATCCCGTCCATGCGCAGGATGTGATCTCGGATTTAGCCGAACGTTCGCTCATGGACGTGGTCCAGTGGAGCACACACCGCTACCACCGTGAACACGAACCGCCGTCTGCCGGATGATGAAGAAAGTGGAACATAGCAGCGATTTCAAAGCACAACTTTCAAAGTTGCGCCACGACCTTCGTACACCTGTCGGACACATCATCGGCTATGCCGAGATGATTGAGGAGGATCTGCCGCCTGATCTCCTGAAGACATTTTCGGGAGACCTGCAAGCAATCCAGAATGCAGGTCACAAAATGCTTGCCCTAATAGAAGATTTCCTAGGCGCTTCGACGGCCTCACCTGAAGAGGTCAATGTTGGTGACGCTCAGTTTCAGTTTCGAATGCAACTCAACCACATAAACGGTTATTCGGAAATGATCTTCGAGGAGGCAACAGACCTCGACGAAGCTGAGTTCATATCTGACCTGGGAAATATCTCCGAAGCGGGGCGAGCGGCGCTAAGTCTCGTAGATGCCATCCCGCAACGTTTGCTCGAGAAAAACACCAACAAAAAAACTGCCCCGAAGAAAGAAGACAAACACTCTCCGCAACAAGACATTTCGATAATCAACAGTCAAATCGGTCAAGGGGGCGAACTTTTGCTGGTAGACGACGACCCGTCAAACCGCGAGCTGTTAAGACGGCGGGTCAAACGCATGGGATACTCGGCGCGGACGGTATCCAGCGGAGAGGAGGCCCTTGCCATCCTCGAAACCGATCGATTTGACCTTGTCCTGCTTGATTACATGATGCCCGGCCTGTCTGGCCTTGAAACTCTGCAACGAATGAAGGCGTCTTCTCGCCTGCGCACGATCCCGGTGATTATGCTATCTGCATCTGACGACATTGAAATGATGGTCGACTGTATCCTTCAGGGTGCCGAAGACTACATTTTCAAGCCGTTCAATCCGATCTTGCTTCAAGCGCGGATCAGTGCATGTCTTGAAAAGGTTCGTCTGCGTCAGAACATCTCAAAGCAATTCCGTATTTTTATCTCTTCACCCGGCGACGTCATTCCCGAACGACGCGTCGCCAAATCTGTTATCGGGCGTCTTAACGAGGAGTTCTTTGGACGTGCCTATCTGATCCCGATCCTCTGGGAAGAGGAACCCATGCTGGCTTCTGAAACTTTCCAGGCTCAGATCCACCCACCGCATGAGACGGAAATCTACGTTGGTATTCTTTGGTCTCGCATCGGCTCGCCTCTACCCGATACGATCCTGAGGCCCGACGGGACCCGATACGAATCTGGTACGGCATTTGAATTCGAGGACGCCTTAGGCGGTTTCAAGCAGCAGGGCTCTCCAGAGATGCTTCTCTACAGAAAGCAGGGGGCACCGACGTTGTCGCTCGAGGATCGTGAGGTTATTCTCGATAGACTCGATCAGATCGACAAGCTCAGCCAGTATCTCGATCGCTGGCTGATTGGCGATGACGGTTCTTATATCGGCGCATTTCACATGTTTGAAACCGAGGAACAGCTCGACACGATGCTCGAGATGCATCTGCGAAAACTCGTTGAAGCTCGGCTGGCACAGGATGAATCGGTGCACACAGACGCAGCCTGAGTCTGCGTACCGAGGATCCGGTGAGGAAGAAAAGGAAGGGAAGACAAAATGGCAAAAATTCTTCTGGTTGAAGACAATGAGATGAACCGAGACATGCTGTCTCGCAGACTCAAGAAGAAAGGCTACGAAGTCGTGATGGCATTTGACGGCCAGCGCGGTGTCGAGATGGCCTCAGAAGAAAGCCCCGACATAATACTGCTCGACATGAGCCTTCCGGTGATGGATGGCTGGGACGCTGCACGGCACCTCAAAGCCAGCGACCAAACAAAGAGCATACCGATTATCGCGCTGACAGCACATGCTATGGCTGGTGATCGAGACAAAGCCCTGGGTGCCGGCTGCGATGATTATGACACCAAGCCGGTCGACTTAAAGCGACTTCTAGAAAAGATTGAAGGTTGGCTTAACGCGTGATGATGCACGGTACTCATATCCGCAAGCTCTGGCAGTTCGTCTGATGGCGAACATTGATCTGCTCTGGGTCATTTTTGCCAGTGCGCTGGTCTTCCTGATGCAGGGTGGTTTCTTGTGCCTTGAGAGCGGGATGACCCGCTCAAAAAACAGCATCAACGTCGCCATCAAGAACCTCGCAGATTTCTGTCTGTCCACGCTGGTTTTCTGGGCTCTCGGCTTCGGGCTGATGTTCGGGCTGAGTTATCAGGGATGGATCGGATCGGACCTGTTCGCGATCGACTTTGCGAAGGCGTCCCCGTCTCTTGCTGTCTTCTTCCTATTCCAGGTGATGTTTTGTGGTGCCGCGGTCACGATCCTCTCTGGGATCGTCGCAGAGCGGATGAAGTTCGGGGCCTATCTCTTTGTCGCGGTGATCGTGTCCGGGCTTCTCTATCCCATTGCGGGCCATTGGAGTTGGGCCGGCCTTGACGGCGCTGGCGGGTCAGGCTGGCTTGCGGATTTGGGGTTTGTGGATTTTGCCGGGTCGACGGTGGTTCACAGTGTTGGCGGCTGGGCGGGGCTCGCGCTCGTCTTGATTATCGGCCCGCGCCTGGGGCGCTTTGATGACGGCTCGGGCGCACAGACCATCACCCCGTCGAACATGCCCACCGCCACGCTTGGCGCTCTTCTGCTTTTCATCGGCTGGCTTGGTTTCAATGGTGGCAGCACATTGGTGCTGGATGACACCGTGCCGTCGATCCTGATCAACACGGTCGTTGGGGGATGTGTCGGTGCCATTTCGGCCGGAGGTCTGCGATATGCGGTCAACCAGCGGCTCGACGTGGATCAGTTCATCAATGGCGCACTGGGCGGGTTAGTCGCCGTTACCGCGAATTGTTTCGCCGTCTCGACAGGGTCCGCCGCCCTGATTGGCCTGGTTGGTGGCATGATTGTCGTCTTTGTCAGCCAGGTCCTTGAGGTGTTGAAGATCGATGATGCGGTCGGCGCGATCCCTGTGCACCTGGGGGCCGGAATATGGGGCACTCTGGCAACCGGTCTCTACGGGGATCTGGATACACTTGGCACAGGCCTCAGCCGCCTCGAGCAGATCGGTGTTCAAGGTCTGGGCGTGCTTGTCTACGGCATCTGGACCTTTGGGATGGCCTTTCTGGTCTTCTCGGCCGGCAACGCAGCTTTCCGGTTCAGGGTGAGTGAAGCGGAAGAGATCGCCGGGCTCAATATCTCGGAACATGGGATGCAGCACGAAAGCGAGATGAAGAATGCACAAGGACATTCATTGGAGGGAGCTGGATGAAGCACCTGCACGCTCGATATGTTCCAAATGCATCACTTCTGCATAGCACCTGCTTTTTCTGGGGGTGGATCAATTGATAGAGCAAATTGATCTTCTTTGGGTGGTCATCGCCAGTGCCTTATTGTTCTTGATGCAAGCGGGCTTTCTTTGCCTCGAAACGGGAATGACCCGTTCGAAGAACAACATCAACGTCGCGATCAAGAACTTCTGTGACTTCTGTGTCTCGGCCCTGGCATTCTGGCTCGTGGGCTTCGGACTGATGTATGGCCTGAGTTATCAGGGATGGATCGGGTTGGATCTTTTCGCACTCGATTTTGCCAAGACCACCTCGTCTCTTGCCGTCTTCTTCCTGTTTCAGGTGATGTTGTGTGTGACATCGGTCACGATCCTTTCTGGAGTTGTCGCCGAGCGTATGAAGTTCGGGGCCTATCTCTTTGCCGCCGTTTTCGTGTCAGGGCTGCTCTACCCCATTGCAGGGCACTGGAGTTGGGCCTGGCGCGCAGCAGAAGGATCAGGTTGGCTTGCGGATTTGGGGTTTGTGGATTTTGCCGGGTCGACGGTGGTTCACAGTGTTGGCGGCTGGGCGGGGCTCGCGCTCGTCTTGATTATCGGCCCGCGCTTGGGGCGCTTTGATGACGGCTCGGGCGCACAGACCATCACCCCGTCGAACATGCCCACCGCCACGCTTGGCGCTCTTCTGCTCTTCATTGGCTGGCTAGGCTTCAATGGTGGCAGCACCTTGGTGCTGGATGACACCGTGCCGTCGACCCTGATCAACACGGTCGTTGGGGGATGTGTCGGTGCCATTTCGGCCGGAGGTCTGCGATATGCGGTCAACCAGCGGCTCGACGTGGATCAGTTCATCAATGGCGCACTGGGCGGGCTTGTCGCCGTTACCGCGAATTGTTTCGCCGTCTCGACAGGGTCCGCCGCCCTGATTGGCCTGGTTGGTGGCATGATTGTCGTCTTTGTCAGCCAGGTCCTTGAGGTGTTGAAGATCGATGATGCGGTCGGCGCGATCCCTGTGCACCTGGGGGCCGGAATATGGGGCACTCTGGCAACCGGTTTCTACGGGGATCTCGAAACCCTTGGAACAGGGCTCAGCCGCCTTGAACAGATCAGTGTTCAAGGTCTGGGCGTGCTTGTCTACGGCATCTGGACCTTCGGCGTAGCCTTTCTGGTCTTCTCGGCTGGTAACGCTGTTTTCCGGTTCAGGGTGAGTGAGGAGGAAGAGATCGTCGGGCTCAATATCTCAGAGCTTGGGATTCATCAGGAGAGTGAGCTGCAGGATTCACAAGCAATACAAGATAGGACGCTTTCATGATCAGGGGTCCCATTTTTTCTAAAACGACAATCGGTGGAATGAATTCTCGCCAACAGCCTTTGAAACGTCGGGAGTTACTCATAGGCATGGGAGTTTTGACCTCGGTCTTAGTTATGAATCCGACGAGTGTCATTGGGCAAACGGAACAGTCTGACGGGGCTCATAAAATCAACTTGTCAGGCCGCCAGAGAATGTTGATCCAACGTACCGGAAAGTTTGTCTGTCTTGCCTATAAGAACCCCAATCCAGGCCCACTTCTTGCGGCTGCAACAGAGGCACAGGCGCTGCATCAAATAACCGAAGCAGGACTAAGGAACGGGGATGATGAACTCGGACTTGAACCGGAATCCAATGCCTCGGTTTTAAAGGCGCTGAGCCGAGCCAAGAATGCCTTTGCCCCATATGGTCAAACAATCCGTGATGCAATCGAGCGCCGCAGTGTCCAAGACGAACACATTCAGAAAATTTCAAACCTCAACGGACCTGCTCTTGCCGAAATGCACGCCGCGGTCAACCTGATCGAGCGCGTTTACAAAAGCGCTGAGCTATCCGAGCAAATGGCCATGCTCATCAATATCTCGGGTCGACAGCGAATGTTTACTCAAAGATTGGTTCTGCTGCTGTGCCTGACGCGGCATGGCGCGATATCAGGTGAAGCCCGCCAGGAACTCTTCAGAACCATGAACCGGTTTAGCCTATCGCTGAATATTCTGAACCGGGTAACGCCCGGAGCGCTCCCAACTTCAAAATCACAGCCAATCCTTGAGCGTCTAAGCGAGGCTCAGGGATACTGGGAAGCGCTCAGGCAGTTAGTTTCAACGGCCAGATGGTCCACAGAAAATCAGTTTGTCGATGATGTTCAGGCTGTCGACGAAAAAGCAGAAGATCTTCTCAAGAGGATGAACGAAATCGTCCTGCTCTATGAAAAGGCCGCCGAATGAAGGGAACCCAGATATGACGACTGAAAGGCAAACCCCAAAACTGGGATTGACGATCGGCACAAAGCTGGCGGCAATTAGCATCGTCATATCGATGGCTGCTGTCTGTATCGCGGCCGTCTTGGCTGGATACTCGTCAAACGAAGCCCTGAAGCGTGCGGCGTTCGAAAGACTGACAGCCGTTCGCGAACTCAAGGCACAGCAAATTGAAAGCTATTTCTCACAAGTCGAGAACGAGCTCAAGTTTGTTGCGGAAAGCGCACCGTTGAAAGACAATCTTCAACAACTTCGGCGAGGGATAGTTTATCTGCAAGTCTCCGAAGATCTTGTGACGCCAGAGTATCGGGATGATCTAAATCAATTCTACCTTGAGGACTTTCGTGCGCGGTATGAGGCGGAAACAGGAACCCGCGCCGACAACGCGGTCATTGATGGCTTGCTGCCACGGGATCCCTTGGCGATATTTCTGCAGCATAGATACATGCTTGATCCTCAACTAGTAAATCAAGTTCAGTTCGAGACTCAATATGGGGCAGCCGTTTCAGCGCTGGAACAGTCACTGGGGGAATTTCAGGACCGCTTCGGTTTTTATGATGTATTTCTAATCGAACCTAACGAGGGACGCATCGTCTACTCCGTTGAGCGGGAAATTGATTTCGGAACCAGTGTATTCGACGGGCCGCATTCAAACACAAACCTTGCCCGGGCAGTCACGACCGCCATGGCTGCAAATCCAGATCAGGTCATCTTTGCCGACTTCGAACCCTATATCCCTTCATTCAACGCGCCAGCCGCATTTGCCGCCTTGCCCGTGTATGATGGACCAAATCCGATTGGGGTTCTTGCCGTGCAACTTCCTCTAAGCGGGATCAACGCGATTATGACCTCTAACGAGGCTTGGAGCGACGTTGGGTTGGGCGACTCCGGCGAAGCGTATCTTGTTGGTCGCGATAAACTTCTGCGCAATCAGTCCCGCTTCCTGATCGAAGATCGTGAAGAGTATCTGAAGTTGGTCGGTGAAGTTGGCCTCCCAAGCTCCATCATAGATCAGATCGAACGGACAAACAGTTCCGTTGGCTTGCAAGAAGTCGACACCGTTGGCACGCAGGCAGCTCTCTCAGGACACACAGGAACAGAGATTTTCCCCGACTACAGAGATGTCGAAGTCTTGTCCTCTTATCGTCCGCTTGAGTTGTCTGGACTAGATTGGGTCATTATGAGCGAAATCGATCGCGAGGAAGCCCTGCGCGATGCCGACCGATTGATTGACCGGTTGATCTTGGTCGCCTCCATAGTTCTTGCGATCGCAATTTACGCGTCATACCTCTTTTCAATTTCGCTTACGCGGCCTCTTAGATTGCTGTCTGGCAGCGCCGCAAGACTAACTACTGGTGAATTGGACGAGCCTATTAAGGTGCGGACAAGCGACGAGATCGGCGAGCTGTCGCAGAATTTCGAAGCGTTGCGCCTATCGATTATCCAGTCACTCGAGGAAGTTGAAACCCAAAAGTCGTTGTTGGAAACAACCGTGGCTGCACGGACAACCGAACTAAACGAAGCATCGGCTCAGCTTCAGCTTGCGTTGTCGAAGATGTCGAACGGCATCTATATGCTTGATGCAGGCATGAATTATGTCCTGACAAATGAGCGCTACACCGAGATGCTTGCTCTGCCACCACGTCTGGTCGAACCGGGGCAGCCAGAAGAAGAGGTCATCCGTTGGCACGCAGAAAACGGTGACTATGGGCTTGGCGATACTGAACAGCTAGTCCGGACTCGTTTGGAAGCTCTCGCCGAAGGCCACTCATCAAACGTTGTTCTCAATACAGCGGCTGGCCGGACGATTGAAATCAGAACAACGCCAATCAGCGGAGGGGGACTCGTCGGGGTCGTTTCCGACATCACAACGATCAAACGTAACGAGGCAGAACTTCTTAAGCAGAATGAAAATCTGAAGAAGATTCAAAGCGATCTCGCGTTCAGTGAACAGAGAATATCGAAGATTATTGAAGCGAGTCCCATCGGTATCCTTTCAATTGACAGAAAAGGAAAGATTGAAACATTCAGCTCCGCTGCTGAACAAATTTTTGGTTACTACGCGTCAGACGTTATTGGAAAGAACCTCAAGATCCTGATGGAGACACACGTCGCCATTGAGCATGACCTTTATCTTGAACGCCGTATTCATGGTGCGTCGTCTACGGTCGTTGGTCAAAGTCGGGTCGTCAACGCCGTTCGAAAAGATGGATCGGTATTCAAACTGGAAGCGCGGGTTGAGGAAGTTCAAGTCGGGGATGAAATCTTCTATATCGGGCTCGTGGAAGACATAACTGAACGCCTTGAACTGGAACGGCAAGCCGAGGAGGCGCGCGAGCAGGCGGAACGGGCGAATGAAGCCAAGAGCGCGTTCCTTGCAAATATGAGCCATGAACTTCGCACACCAATGAATGCGATCATTGGATACTCGGAAATGATGGCAGAGGATGCTGAAGATGACGGGCTGGAAGACATGCTCGAGGATCTGAACAAGATTACCAACGCTGGTAAGCACCTTCTGTCCTTGATTAACGACGTTCTCGACCTCTCCAAGATCGAAGCCGGGAAAATGGATATGTTCCTTGAAGACTTTGCCGTCAAGGACATTACCGAAGACGTGGCCAGTACAGCACTTAGCCTTATCCAAAAGAATTCCAATGAACTGGTTCTGGATGTCGATCAGGATCTAGACACCATGCATGGCGATGTTACGAAAGTTCGCCAGATTCTCTTCAATTTGATCTCCAACGCAGCGAAGTTCACAAAGGAAGGAAAGATTACTCTCTCCGCCAATTTGGATTCCATAGCAAATGAACCGGCAATTCGGTTTGCCATCACCGATACCGGGATCGGCATCCCTGAAGACAAGATTGAGCATATATTCGCGGAATTCTCTCAAGCGGATGAATCTACGACACGCGATTACGGTGGAACCGGTCTAGGGCTCGCCCTCGTCAAGAGATTTTGCGAAATGATGGGCGGCAGCATCCGTGTCGAAAGTACCATTGGGCAAGGTTCAAGTTTTATCGTCACATTGCCAAAGAAAGCTCAAAAGAAGCATGCAGGGCTTGAAGAGGAAGCGCGCATTTCAGGCGCAACGTCAGAGCCCGCTTCATCGGATGAGGACGCGACACCTATTTCAACTGAGGCAATGAAGGATACTTCTGTTCGAAAATCGGTCCTTGTCATTGATGATGAGGCCTCGGCCCGGGAACTTCTGAAGAAGCGTCTAGAAGCGGAGGGCTGTTCGGTGTTATTGGCCAAATCCGGCGCTGAAGGTCTGGCACTCGCTGCGGAACACTTGCCCGCCCTCATAACGCTGGATGTGATGATGCCCGGAATGGACGGCTGGACAGTCCTCCGCCGACTAAAGGCTGACAATACACTGAAGGATATTCCCGTCGTCATGATTTCGATGGTTGGAGACAAGGCCATGAGCTATTCGCTCGGTGCCGTCGAATCTCTTCAAAAACCGGTTGACCGAGGCAAACTATCGGGGCTTGTCAAAAAGTATGCGTCGGTCGGTCAAAAGACAGCACTTGTCGTTGAAGACGATCCGGCTGCGCGCGAAACCATGGTGCGCACGCTTCAAGGCGACGGCTGGGAGGTCGATGAAGCGGGGAACGGAAAGATTGCGCTTGGGAAAACAGAACAGCATGAATTCGAACTCATCCTTCTTGACCTCATGATGCCGGTGATGGACGGTTTTGAGTTTCTGGAAAGGCTCAGATCAAGCGACCACCCATCGGCCAACACTCCAATAATTATTGTTACAGCGATGGAACTGAACACCGAAGACCGCAAGCGCCTTCAGACCAGTGTTAGCGATGTCGTGCAAAAGTCTGGCGGAGATGTGGAGGGCGTTTTGGAAGAAATACTCTCGCTGGTTCATCGATAGAGCGTGAAGGATTCTTGATTTGAAAGAAACGGCTGGCAAACAGGCTCCGGGGCTTGATGAGGCATTGCGGGCACTTAACGGTGAAGTGACAGACTGGGAGCTTTTCCTCTCAAGTTACCCTGATACTTCGGCAGTTTTCGCTGGGGCCGACCTTTCCGAGGCGGACCTATCGGAACGTAACCTTTCAGGACTTGACCTCACCGGCACCGACCTTTTCGAAGCCCGATTGTCATCTGCAAACTTGAAGCACGCAAAAATGGATCACGCGGAGCTTTCAGGGGCGGATCTTTCTCATGCCGGACTATACAAGGCCAGACTGACAGATGCTACACTCACCGCGGCAAACCTCCAGAACGCCGACTTAACAGAGGCTGATCTTTCCGGCGCGGATCTGCGTGGAGCAAATTTTGTCGGGGCCGACCTGACCGGCGCTGACCTCCGTGATGCAAACCTAACAGACGCCGACCTTCGCAATACCTGCCTGAAGAATGCTAATATTTCGCGCGCGTCACTCTGCACAGCAAGGGTCGAAGGGGCCAAGGTGACCGGCATCGTCTACGGCAATTTAAAAGAAATGAGCGGTCGCTACCTCGGAATTCGCGGCATAGACTCTGTTTACGGCAACGCGCTTTTTGTACGAGACGCTAGGGATCAGGACTACATAGACACCCTGGAAGCTTCTATTTCAAATATGCCTGCCGGTTTTGCGAAGTCCGTTGAGCAAACTTTGTTCAAGGCTTGGGGACTATTTGATCACGGCCGCAGCCTTCTAAAAGTGGGAGCTTACGCGCTATTTCTCGCAACGCTGTACGGGATTATTTATTCGTTTGATATGTGGCTAGGGTGGGGAATGATGGATTATTCCAACTCGGCGCAAAGCTGGTTTACACCCTTCTACGTCTCGTTGGTTACATATACGACGCTGGGATATGGCGATGTAACAGCTGAAAACGTCTATGGAGAAATTCTCGTCATTAGTGAAGTTGTACTAGGCTATTTTACTCTCGGTCTGCTTCTTTCCATTATCGCAAATACTATTGCCCGGCGAAGCTAGACTGATCCTCCCCCACTGAAGTGGTCCGCCCCTATAGTTAGGAAACGGAGGATCAAGCATGGGAATCAAACGACACAAACCGGAAGAGATTGTCACTAAGTTACGGCAGGTTGAGGTGCTGTGCGGCCACCGCCACCGGTGCCGGTAGAGAAGAACGAGATGATCATTCGCAGTTCTCGCCTGTGTGCGCCGCCACGATCTGCGCCATCTGCCGTTCGATGATCACCAGCTGAGCAGCGACCTTGAGCGCATCGATCTGGCTCGCACGGCCGGATTTGACCGCTCCGTTGATCCAGCGTGACAGCTGATTGAGGTTGCCGCCGATACGGGCAATCGCAAAGGTTAACTTCGGATCAACGCGAGGGACGGGCTTGCGTCGGCGCGCCTCGACCAGCCCCAAGGCCTCGCGCATCAACGTGGCATTGGGCAGGCCAGCGGCGTGCGCCTTGGCCACAAGCGCTGCCTTTTCCGACGGGGTGCATCGAAAGATCACACTCTCGGAAAAGCCCTCTTTGACGCCGCTTGCGTGCGTCTGGTTGGGGTTTGAAGGGGAGGCTTGCCGCCCCTCACAAGTCCCGCCGATGTAATCGGTGGGTAACCTTGCTCTCTGCTCTTTGTGGGGGGCTGCCGCATTCATGCTCTGAGCCCCGCCGCTTCGATTTCAGCAGGGCTGACCAGGTTTGCGGCCAGCAACGCGGTCACTTGGCCGGGTGTTATGTGGCGGCAAAGGGGGTGCTTGTCCGTGACCCAGTCGGCCAAACCTTTCAGCAATTCAGCCTCTTTGGCTTTGCCCGCTTCTCGCGCCTCCTCAACCTCCTGAAGGTATTTCAACCAACGGCCAGAGGAGAACCAATTGTCGGAGAAGCACACCTTGGAGCGGGTGAAGCCTTCGCTCTCGTTCGCATAGGCCCGCACGGCGTCCTCGAGGTCTTTGGCGTCCACTCCGTCGGCCAGCGCTTGGCGGATTTGCGAGATACAAACCGCTTTGCCGCGAACGCGATCCTCGGGATAGGCGGACAAAATCTTTTCAGAAACTTCATCCTCCACCACCGCCTTCGCGTGCGAAGGATTTGGTTTTTGATATGGTTTATATCTGTTCTTATTGGATTTGCGCTCAGGGGCAGATGGCTTGCCCTCAGGGGCAAATGCATCATTTTCCCTTTCGGTCAGATCGATTTGCCCATTTGGGCAAATGGAGTTGCCCAAGGCATACCAACAGGTCCGATCATAACGATCATCGCTGAAATTGCCCTTGATGATCAGCCCTGCGCTGACCAGCTTTTCGAGCGCTGTTCGGATCTGCTTTTCGCTCAGATAGGGAAACTACTCACTAAAGGCCGAGATCGAATTGTAAGTCCAATACCGCCCGTCTCGAAGGTTGCGGCGATTGGCTTGGTTATTCTCGATCCAGAAGGTGATGTTCTGGAAAATCACCGCCGCGTTCAGGCCAACACGTCCCGCGATTTCGGGATCAAAGCTATGGCGGCTCATGATTGGCCCCCGAAATACGCACAAACGTGCGAATTTTGTACAGGTTTTGTACGAGAAATCGGCCGTTTCAGTCGATTACGGCCCGAAAGCTGACGGGACTTTTTGCAGTCTTCCGCACAACGTCCTGTAAATAAGCCATATTTGTCAGGTGGTTTTGGCGACCCCGGCAGGATTCGAACCTGCAACCTGCCCCTTAGGAGGGGGCTGCTCTATCCAGTTGAGCCACGGGGCCGATGACCGCTATTTAGACCAGCTTTGCCTGCATGTCACCGGAATTTCTGTAGCATTGTATTGCCCGATGTGGTTGCGTTAACGTGGTAGCGTAATCAACAAGAAGGCAGAGCTTCGTGACACTGGATACCAAACGGCCCCTGACCCTGCGTGATGTTTCCGAAGCGACAGGTGTTTCTGAGATGACGGTCAGCCGCGTACTGCGCAATCGAGGTGATGTATCCGACAAAACCCGGCAAAAGGTGCTCGTTGCGGCCAAGGAATTGGGGTACGTGCCCAACAAAATCGCCGGCGCGTTGGCATCCAGCAGGGTCAATCTTGTTGCCGTGATCATCCCGTCACTGTCGAACATGGTGTTCCCCGAAGTTCTGACCGGGATCAACAGAATCCTGGAAAACACCGAACTTCAACCAGTCGTGGGCGTTACAGACTATATCCCTGAAAAGGAAGAAAAGGTTCTGTACGAGATGTTGTCCTGGCGGCCCTCGGGTGTGATCATCGCCGGGTTGGAGCATTCCGAAGCGGCCAGGGCCATGCTGAACGCAGCAGGCATCCCGGTGGTGGAAATCATGGATACCGATGGCAAACCGGTCGACGCAATGGTTGGGATCTCGCACCGTCGTGCCGGGCGCGAGATGGCCAAGGCGATCCTGAAAGCAGGTTATCGCCACATCGGCTTTATGGGCACCAAAATGCCACTGGATCACCGCGCCCGCAAACGGTTCGAAGGATTTACCGAAGCGCTGGCCAAGGAGGGTGTCGAGATTGAAGATCGCGCCTTCTATTCAGGTGGTTCGGCGTTGGCCAAAGGTCGGGAAATGACCCAGGAAATGCTGGAACGGTCGCCAGATCTGGATTTCCTGTATTACTCCAACGACATGATTGGTGCTGGTGGGCTGCTCCACTTGCTGGATCAGGGCATTGATGTGCCGGGGCAGATCGGGCTGGCTGGATTTAACGGTGTTGAACTTCTCCAAGGCCTGCCACGTCAGTTGGCCACAATGGATGCCTGTCGTCAGGAAATCGGTCGCAAGGCAGCTGAGATCATAGCAGCCCAGCTGGATGACCCCGAAGCAGACATCGAAACCCGGATCACCCTGACACCCACCATCTCATATGGCGACACGCTGAAACGGCGATGACGGCGACGCTCGACAATCGCAGCGCGCGGCGGCTGTTTCTGGATCGGCACGCGCTGTTGGAACAGCCAACCGGGACAGCCCGGGGGCCGGCTCTTTTGGACCTGATTGACCGGTTGGGGTTTGTGCAGCTGGACAGCATCAATACGGTTGCGCGGGCCCATGATCTGATCCTGTTTTCGCGCCGCTCGACTTATCGGCACGAGAACCTCAAGCGGCTCTACGAACGGGACAAGAGCCTGTTTGAACATTGGACCCATGACGCCGCGGTCATCCCCATGCGGTTTTTCCCCCATTGGCATCTGCGCTTTCAGCGTGACGCGACCCTCCTGCGCGACCGGTATCGCAACTGGAGGCGTGACGGGTTCGAAGACCGGTTTGAAGCGGTTCTGACGCACATCCGTGATCACGGGCCAGTCAGTTCGTCAGATGTTGGCACAGATGAGAAAAAGGGGTCCGGTGGGTGGTGGGATTGGCACCCTTCAAAGACCGCACTTGAATACCTGTGGCGATCCGGCGCGCTGACCGTGATCGGACGGCAGGGGTTCAAGAAAATCTATGACTTGACCGACCGGGTGATCGAAGAATCTCTCTGCCCTGGTGCCCTGCCCTGCGATGCGGAACAAACGGTGGATTGGCTTTGCAACGCAGCCATCGATCGGCTGGGCTGCGCAACTCCGCGCGAAATCGCGGCCTTTTGGGACACCGTTTCAACACAGGAGGCCCAGAATTGGTGCATGGTTCAGCAGGCGTCCGGCGCGCTGCAACCGATCGAATTGACTTGCTGCGATGGCACACCACACAAGGTTCTGGCGCGTCCCGAAACCCTGACGCAGGTCAAGGAACTGGGCCCTGCTCCTGGGCGCATGCGGGTTCTCAGCCCATTTGACCCGGCCCTGCGGGACCGCAAGCGAGCCGAACGGCTTTTTGGGTTCCATTACAGGATCGAGGTGTTCGTTCCCGCCCCCAAACGCACATACGGTTATTATGTTTTCCCGCTGCTCGAAGGCGAACGTCTGGTTGGCCGTATCGATATGAAGGCATTTCGGGACCAGGGATGCCTGCGGGTCACCGGCCTGTGGCCGGAGGCGGGCGTGAAATGGGGAAATGCCCGCCAATCGCGATTGGAATCCGAATTGGACCGTGTCCGTCGGTTTTGCGCGCTCGAATCCGTTGAGTTTGCTGATGGATGGCTGAAAGGGAGCTGAAATTTTGATAATCTGGTCGCTGTCCAGTATCTAAAATTGTAAATTATTTTATATTTTCAGAGTGTTAAATATAATTTCCAATAGCGGTCCCTCTTACACTTTCTGTGCAGGGCACGCTGATGCACTCAGAGACATCTGTTTCCGATAATGGAAAATCACGTCGTATTTGAATGTCAAACCGCCGAATTCTGACATTTTTGCAGTTGCAGCATAAGGCTGACCCGACTACGTCTGTGCGTGGGACACCTCTCCCCAACGAGAGGCAGATATCTGTAAGGATAGCATTTATGGCTACTCAGCAACCGGCAACGCGGCCGGCCAATCCGCGTTTTTCTTCTGGCCCCTGCGCCAAGCCCCCCACATTTGATGTCACCAAACTCGCCGACGCCGCTCTTGGCCGCTCGCACCGTGCCGCCGTTGGCAAGGACAAGCTGAAGGCCGCGATTGAAGGCACGCGTGAAGTTCTGAGCATCCCCGCCGACTATCGTATCGGCATCGTTCCCGCCTCGGACACCGGAGCCGTGGAAATGGCGCTGTGGTCGCTTTTGGGTCAACGCAGGGTCGAAATGCTGGCCTGGGAATCCTTTGGGTCCGGTTGGGTCACTGATGTTGTCAAGCAACTGAAACTGGATGCCGAGGTCAAAACCGCCGACTACGGTCAGATCGTTGACCTGGCATCGGTCGATTTCAACAATGATGTCGTGTTTACCTGGAACGGTACCACCGCCGGCGTTCGTGTTCCCAATGGCGACTGGATCGCAGATGACCGCACCGGATTGACCATCTGCGACGCGACCTCGGCCGCCTTTGCAATGGATCTGCCCTGGGACAAGCTGGATGTGACCACCTTCTCCTGGCAGAAGGTTTTGGGCGGCGAGGCTGCGCACGGCATGCTGATCCTGTCACCCCGCGCCGTAGAGCGCCTGGAAAGCTATACCCCTGCCTGGCCGCTGCCCAAGATATTCCGCCTCACCAAGGGCGGGAAACTGATCGAAGGCATTTTTACCGGGGCAACCATCAACACCCCGTCAATGCTGGCTGTCGAAGACTATCTGTTCGCGCTCGATTGGGCGCGTTCGGTTGGCGGCCTTCAGGGGCTGATCGCCCGCGCCAATGCAAACGCTCAGGCGGTCTTTGATTTCTGTTTTGAAAACAACTGGATCACCAATCTGGCCGAAGATGAGGCGACCCGATCCAACACCTCGGTGTGTGTCAAATTCACCGACGCCCGCATTCAGGACGGCGCGGCCTTTGCCAAGGCGGTTGCCAAAAGGCTGGAAGCGGAAAACATCGCGCTCGATATTGGTGCCTATCGCGATGCACCTGCCGGTCTGCGGATCTGGTGTGGCGGTACAGTCGAAACCACTGACATCCAGACCATGCTGCCCTGGTTGGCTTGGGCGTATGAGGCTGAAATCAACGCCCAAACGGTCGCCGCGTAATCCAACAGCGTAGGGTGCGTGTTCACACGCACCCCTCCCCCGATCTTCCAAAAGGACCAAAACAATGGCTCCCAAAGTACTCGTCTCTGACAAACTGTCCGAAACCGCCGTCCAGATTTTTCGTGATCGCGGCATCGACGTCGATTTTCAGCCCGATCTGGGCAAAGACAAAGACAAGCTGGCCGAAGTAATCGGCCAATATGACGGGCTGGCCATTCGCTCGGCCACCAAAGTCACCGAAAAGATCCTCGCTGCAGCAGACAATCTCAAAGTCATCGCACGCGCAGGTATCGGGACGGACAACATTGACAAAGATGCTGCCTCGAAAAAAGGGGTGATCGTCATGAACACACCCTTCGGGAACATGATCACCACCGCCGAACACGCGATTGCCATGATGTTCGCCGTTGCCCGGCAGATCCCCGAAGCCTCTGCTTCGACCCATGCCGGCAAATGGGAGAAGTCCAAATTCATGGGGACCGAGCTGACCAACAAAACTCTTGGCGTCATTGGCGCGGGCAATATTGGCGGTATCGTTTGTGATCGGGCGCGGGGCCTGAAGATGAAGGTCATCGCCTATGACCCCTTCCTGGGCGAAGAAAAGGCCGACCAGATGGGTGTCGAAAAGGTAGAGTTGGATGATCTTCTGGCTCGTGCCGACTTTATCACACTGCATGTGCCGTTCACCGACGCCACCGCCAATATTCTGAGCCGCGAAAACCTGGCCAAGACAAAAAAGGGCGTGCGCATCATCAACTGTGCCCGCGGCGGTCTGGTCGACGAAGAGGCGCTGGCCGAAATGCTGCAATCTGGCCATGTGGCCGGGGCTGCCTTTGACGTTTTCGCCGTTGAACCGGCCAAGGAAAACGCCCTGTTCAATTTACCGAACGTTGTCTGCACCCCGCATCTGGGGGCCGCCACAACCGAGGCACAGGAAAACGTCGCGCTTCAGGTGGCTGAACAGATGTCGAACTATCTGCTGACCGGTGCCGTCGAAAACGCGCTGAACATGCCATCTGTGACTGCCGAAGAAGCCAAGGTCATGGGGCCCTGGTTGAAATTGGCCAGCCACTTGGGCAGCTTTGTTGGTCAGATGGCGGATGAGCCGATCCAGGCGATCAACATTCTTTATGACGGTGTCGCATCCGAGCTGAATTTGAATGCACTGAACTGTGGCTTGGTTGCAGGCATCATGAAGAAAGCAAACCCGGATGTGAACATGGTCAGCGCACCAGTTGTGGCCCGAGAACGCGGTATCCAGATCAGCACCACCAATCAGGATAAATCTGGCACCTTTGATGGGTACATCAAGGTGACCGTCGTGACCGACAAACGCGAACGATCGGTTGCCGGCACCGTGTTCAGTGACGGCAAACCGCGCTTTATCCAGATCAAAGGCATCAATATCGATGCCGAAATCGGTGCGCATATGCTGTACACAACAAACGAAGATGTTCCCGGTATCATTGGAGCATTGGGGCGGACCATGGGCGAATTTGGCGTCAATATCGCGAACTTCACCCTTGGGCGTTCCGAAGCCGGCGGCGAAGCGATCGCCCTGTTGTATGTGGACGAACCGACTCCTGCCGAAGCCCGCGCCAAGCTGGCCGAAACCGGGTTGTTCACCCAGATCAAACCATTGCAGTTTGACGTCGCCTGACCTGGCAACATCACCCGGCCGAACCGGGCCGGAACCGAACATCAAACGCGCTGCGACCCTGTCGTGGCGCGTTTAACGTTTCTCAGGGTGCCTTGAACTTGCCCCAATTCCGGTAAATTGCTGCCCAGATCAACAGTCAGTTTCCAAATTGTAAACAAACAACTTGCAGGAGAAAGAAAATGGCACTGGCAGAAACAGCAGGACATATGATCGACGCAGGCATCCTGGAGCTACTGCGTCACGAACGCACCCAGGCACTGAGCAACCGGGAATGGAAATTTCGACTGGGCGCGCATGGGCTGGCGGTCAAGGACGTTCAGGGCAAACAGATCGTAACACGCCTGCCCCAAGGTATTGAACTGGGTGTTATCCCGGCAGATGTTGCATGATGCGATCCAAATGGATCGCGTCGTTTGACGCTATTTTTCACGACCAGGTAAACTATCACGGGGCGGTGCAGGTTCCCAATTCTCAATGAGCGCCATCGCCTCCTGAGCCGTATCAACAAAGCGGAACAGGTCCAGATCCTGATCGGAAATTGTCCCCGCATCCGCCAGGGCATCCCAGTTGATCACTTTTTCCCAGAATTCCCGACCAAACAGCAGGAATGGCACCCGCTCCATCCGGCCTGTTTGAATCAGCGTCAGGGATTCAAACAATTCATCCATCGTCCCGAATCCACCCGGAAATACGCAAATCGCCCGCGCCCGCATCAGGAAGTGCATCTTGCGGATTGCAAAATAGTGGAAGTTAAAGCTGAGTTCCGGCGTGACATATTCGTTCGGCGCCTGTTCGTGTGGCAATACGATGCTCAGACCGATGGAACAGCCCCCCGCATCCGCGGCTCCGCGGTTCCCCGCCTCCATCACACCAGGGCCACCACCGGTGACGATCACATTCTCCCGACATCCACTGAGCTTGGATTTTTCGGTCATCAGCCGGGAAAATTCGCGGGCTTCGTCGTAGAAGGACGACAGGTCAGCCAAAGTCCGGGTGCGCGCCTTGTCCTTGTTGACCGGATCTGGAATACGCGCCCCCCCGAACAATACGATGGTCGAGGTGATTTCGTGTTCTTCCAACAACAGCTGCGGTTTCAGCAACTCCAATTGCAACCGAACCGGACGCAGTTCATCCCGACACAGAAAATCCTCGTCAGCAAAAGCCAACCGATAGGCCGGCGATTGGGTTTGGGGCGTCAGCGGAACATGTTCGGCGGTATCCCTATCGGAATGTGCGTCCCGAAATCGGCTGCGGCGATCGTCTTTCATGAACATGTTCCCTATTTGCCTGTTTCCTTTCAGCCTATAAGGTCGCCATCCGGAACACTAGGCACAGGCGCGTGAAATGGCTTTTAAATCAGATATTCAATCCGCGGCAAAACGTGTGTTGGGGCATGTTCAAGTGACACCGGTGCTGACCACACAAGGGTTTGGTTTGCCCTATCCCGTCGAATTGAAGCTGGAGCACATGCAACATACCGGCAGCTTCAAGGCCCGTGGGGCGTTCAACACGCTGCTCAGCCGTCCGGTTCCAGATGCCGGGCTGGTTGCCGCATCGGGAGGAAATCATGGTGCGGCTGTTGCATATGCCGCGCGAACATTAGGGCACAAAGCACGGATATTTGTTCCTGAAATGGCTGGGCCATCCAAAATCGCCCTGATCCAGCAAACCGGCGCTGACCTGGAGGTCGTTCCGGGAGCCTATGCCAATGCGCTGGAATTGGCACAGCGATTTGAACAGGACACGGGGGCCATGCAAGTGCACGCTTATGACGCCGCCGCAACTGTTGCCGGCCAGGGGACTTGCTTTGCCGAATGGGAGGGGCAGGGATTGAAAGCCGACACCATTCTGATTGCCGTTGGCGGTGGCGGATTGATCGCAGGGGCTCTGAGCTGGTTTGAGGACAGCCGCAAAATTGTTGCTGTCGAGCCCAACACCTCCTGCGCGCTACAGGCCGCGTTGAAGGCCGGGGCACCTGTAGATGTTGATGTGTCGGGCATTGCCGCCAATGCCCTGGGCGCAAAGCGGATCGGACAGATCGGTTTTGATCTTGCTCAAAAGTCAAACCTGACATCGGTGACGGTGTCGGACGACCACATCGCCCGTGCGCAGCGTGCGCTGTGGCTGGAACACCGGATCCTGGTCGAACCCGCCGGCGCTACTGCGCTGGCCGCATTGATGAGCGGCGTCTATCAACCAGAAGACGGCGAGCGGGTTGCTGTATTGGTGTGCGGCGGCAACATCGCTCCTGACCCCTTTGGGTGATGAGACCGGGGTACGGTTGCGGAACCCCGGCTTTGAAACTATCGATAATCCATGACCGCAACCATCGTCGACACAATCTATCAGGCGCTGAGCCAAAGGATCATCCAGGGCGATCTGCCTGCTGGTGAAAAACTGCGTCAGGATCACATCGCCCGCGAGTTCTCCGCCAGCCATGTGCCCGTGCGCGAAGCATTGCTGAGATTGGAAGCGCATGGGTTGGCCAAATCCCAACCCCGACGTGGCATGCGGGTAACGGCGTTGAACCCGACCGAAGTGCGCGAAATCATTGAGATGCGTGTGGCTCTGGAAATTTTGGCGCTGCAAAATGCCGCTTTCAACATGACATCCCAGGATCTAAGGGATGCCGAAGCCGCCCGCGTCGCCTGCGACGAGGCAACAGACATGGTCACCTGGGAAAACTGCAACCGGCGGTTTCATCGGGTAATCCTCGCGCCATGCGCCATGCCCCGTCTATTGGCAACGATTGATGATCTGCACATCGCCAGCGCCCGTCATCTATTCGCTCATTGGCAGCATCAATGGACCCAACGTATTGACACGGATCACGCCGCGATCCTGCAGGCACTATTGCGTCAAGACGCCCCCGCCGCCTGCGAAATCCTGCGTCGCCACCTGCGTCGGGTCCGCTGAACCCGTAAAAGGCCGCCCCAGAGGGTGTTTTCGCCGCAAACAGGGAATGACGCCTGCGCCCTTTGCCGTTATGTAGTCCCGAATCCAACCGCATCCGGAGCACCGCACAATGTCCAACGCCCAGCTGGAAACCGCAATCGAGGCCGCGTGGGAATCACGCGACACCATTACCCCTGCCACCACCGGCGAACAGCGCGAAGCCATCGAAGACACGTTGAACGCACTGGACAGCGGATCGCTGCGCGTGGCGGAAAAGCTGGACAATGGCGACTGGCATGTAAACCAATGGGCAAAAAAGGCTGTTCTGCTCGGCTTTCGCATCAAGGACATGGAAATCCAGGATGGCGGCCCGCAGGGTGGCGGCTGGTGGGACAAGGTCGACAGCAAATTTGTCGGCTGGGGCGAAAACCAGTGGAAGGCTGCCGGCTTTCGTGCTGTGCCCAACTGTATTGTCCGCAAATCTGCCTATGTTGCGCCAGGCGTGGTTCTGATGCCGTCATTCGTGAACCTGGGTGCCTATGTGGACGAAGGTACGATGGTTGACACCTGGGCCACCGTCGGCTCCTGCGCACAGATCGGCAAAAACGTGCACTTGTCAGGCGGCGTCGGCATCGGCGGCGTTCTTGAGCCCATGCAGGCCGGCCCGACCATCATCGAAGACAATTGCTTTATCGGCGCACGCTCTGAAGTGGTCGAAGGTTGCATTGTCCGCGAAGGATCCGTTCTGGGTATGGGCGTGTACATCGGCAAATCCACCAAGATCGTGGATCGCGAAACCGGTGAAGTCACCTATGGTGAAATCCCGCCCTACTCTGTGGTCGTTTCCGGCTCGATGCCGTCCAAGAACGGCATCAGCCTGTATTGCGCCGTGATCGTCAAACGTGTGGACGAGAAAACCCGTTCCAAGACCGGTATCAACGAACTCCTGCGCGACTGATCAGGTTCGGCTCCCGCAAGTATTATGGCCGCAGCGTTGCTACGCTGCGGCCTTTTTCGTTCCACGCCTGTGGTCAGGATATGCGCCAACTTCTGGACACCGACCCTCATATCGCGGCGAGCAAAACACGACTTTCATGCGCCCTGAGCGTCACCCGTGCCGTGGGACCATAGGAAGCTGTATCCAGATCCGGCATCAATTCCAGGATTTCATCTCTCGTTGCTGCGTCAAAGGATTCGATGGTCTCGATTCCCGGATGATAGCTTTCGCTATCCAACCCATTGCCCCGGACAATTTCATGCTGGTCAAACAGCAAATGGAGGTAGGTTATCGGCGTTCCATCGTCCCGCTGCCGTATCGACCTGCCATTGACCAGATACAGTGCCTTTACCAGAACTTCGGGTTGATCGAACATCAGCTCCGCTGTTTGTGATGTCAGCAAAATCCGATGGTTTGGCGATACTTCCAACCGACCGTGATGCCCCAAGGCATTTTTTTCGATTCGGACCGGCGCATGCCGCCCTTCGGCTCGGCGTTCGCTGCGACCAACCCAACGCAAAGGTTGCGCCCCATGGTCGCGTGTCAAAACCATTTCGCCCGGCTCCAAGTCTTCCACCGGGATTGAGCCCAAAGTAGTCTCGATCAATGTTCCGGCAACAAAGCAAGCCGTCGTTATCAGTTCGACAAAGGCGGTATCCGTATTCCCGTCTTCATCAGCGACGGTGTAACTGAATACATTACTCCCTTCTTCCCCGTCCGAAGTGACTTCAAAGCTCCCGTCCATTGCCAGGGTAATCTGCTCTCCGGTCGCCAATGTCACCGAATCCCCTGCTGACACAGGCTGACCGTTGATATGGGTGATCGTCAGTTCCCCGCCAACAGATGAACTGTCATTGGCCAGAACATCAACATTGCCAGATGCGAGCCCCTGAACGCTGATTGTGTCATCTTCAGCAACCAACGCCGTTTGGATCGAATCCCCGGCGATCAATAGATTGCTATCGTAGTATTGGTCGCCACCATCCGCGATGGCGATCTTGATCGTATTGGTCTCACCAGGATTGACCGGTGCCTTGAGCGTCAGTTTGACGGTGAATCCATCCATCTCCGTATTTGCCACTTCGGCGTCTGCCGGGTTGTCGACATACAGGTTGGCGTTACTCTCGTCGTTGATATTGTTGATGGTAATATCGCCGTCGCCAACACTCAGAGTTGCCGGTTCGCCATTGACCCAGACACCAACCGCGTCATTGAACCCTGAGTTCACGTATTCCAGGTATTCCTCCGAAGCAAACGTGATCTGCATGGTCAAAGTTGATCCCTCCGGGATGAACTCGGCCTCAAGAACAGCGGCGTCATAGGTTCTGGCCCCTGCCATGTCATCCAGATCATCGTCACCGCTTGTTCTGTTTACGGTTGATGTATGTGCCCGAACATTCGCGTCGCCGCTGCTGTTTGTGATATCTGTTGCTCTGCCTGTCGACAGAATGACCCCAGTATCTGATGGGGTCAGTTCGGGTGCCACGTCGTCCCCTTCTGAATAGATCCCCGACGCCCGTGCAGCCCCGGAATAATCAGCACTGACGATTTCGATACCCGAGCCAAACATGGCCTCGGCCATGTCGGTCGCAGTCGCGGAAGTATCAATTGGCAGTTCAGAAGCAGTCGGCATTGCAGTCCCCAGAAATCATCATCGCCATTCAGCAATACGGCCCAGGGTCTTGGGATTTCCTTTCCACCGTGCGTCAAAACACACAGCATTCATGTCAAATCGGCTCAATCTCGGCTTTGGCGTCGAATCTGGTCGGAATTCGACCGTCAGAGCAGGCAGCAGGGTTGAGCTTGGGCCACAGTTAACGGTATGCGAAAGCCGGATCGTCACGAGAGGCCCGGCAATGGAAAAGAAACCCAAACGCGTGCAGCAGGTTTACACCTTGCTCGTTCAAATTGGCCGCAAGGATGGTGATGGCCTCCCAAAGGGAGCCACAGGTGCCGCGCTGATGATCTTTGCTTCTGGCGTTGACGAGGCCGAAGCCGTACGCGAGACCGTCGCGATCCTGAAACAGGCAGATACCGCTCCGCTGGATGTTACCGGATATGGTACATTGGAAGAGCGAGAAGCCGAAGGTCACGAGATCGAAGCCGATGAACGCGCGCTGATGCAACGTGCGCTCGACGAGAATTCAGTAATCGTCGCACAGATGACGCCATTTTTTGACGAGCCCGGCAAAACTGTTCATTAATGGCGGGCCATCAGTTCCGCCATCCGAACCACTTGCGATAGATGGATTCATACGTCCCATCTTCGCGCAGGGACAACAGTGCCTGATTAAAGGGTTCGACCAAATCCGACCCGGTCGAGAAGGCGATCCCATAGTTTTCGGACAGAAAGATCGGCCCCACCAGCCTGCCATGCTCAAATCCATGATGGCTGGTATAATAGGACAGGATCGGAGCATCGAACACCACGGCCTGCAAGTTGCCTGCTTCGAATTCGGTCAGCATTGGTTCCAGCCCACCAAATCCCTGATAGTCGATTTCACGCCGTTCCAAAAAGCCCGCCGCCGTCGATCCACTGATCGTACCGACGCGCTGACCATATAAGTCATTTACCGAATTCACCGACCCTGTGATGGCTTCGACAGTCATGGCGGCGGTGATTTTCGCAACAAAGACCGACACGACAAATAGCGATGACACCACAAGCAGCACACCAAAGATCCTGCCAAAAAAGGTGCGCGGCATCCGCTCTTCGAACCCTCCGTTGACCACCAGGTTGAGCGCCCACCAAAAAGACGGAAACCAGGCTTCCTTCAAAGGACGTTCAAAATAGGGCTGCGACCGACGTTCCAGCAGCCACATCAACATGCCGCCCACAAACAAGACCAAAAAGGCAACACCCAGGGCGACCATGATATCCGCGGAAAACAAGGTGTGAATCAGCAGCGGCCGCCCGGAATCAGTCACCGGCACCATGATTTGCAGACCCGACGCAAAGATCGGCTGGCTAAAATCCATCTGCGCTTCGCGCGCCGCCGTGATCGAAATATTTGCAATCGCCAGATCAGCAGCCCCGGAGCGCACAGCATCAAGCATCTCCGGGAACTGATCGACCCGATCTATGGTCACTTCCAACCCCTGTGCGTGGGCTAAAGCACCGAGCAGATCCATCGAAAACCCGGTTTGCGCGCCCTGATCCGTCATCGAAAAGGGAGCACGTGTGACAGTCGCTACATTCAGCGTCTGGGCTGCGGCCTGTTGGGCCGCAACAACGACCAAGGCCGCCAGAACATAGAATATCCGGTTCAGCATTGAAAACATGAGGTCCGCCATTTTCACCCGATTACGCAGAATTTGCAGGTCAGGCAAGCATCGCGGTCAGGCCACACGCCGCTCGGCCAGAATGGTGGCGTCAAAAGCACGCAATACCGGGTGCACCGGCTTGGCGTGTTCCGGCAGGCTGTTGCGGTCCAGATCGGCCAATAGGCTTCGGGACAACACATCCCGGTTACGACGCAGCCGTCCAATGAAAAGACTGTCGGCCATGGTCCCCGCAACTTTCATGGCTTCGTGGCCGGGCAGGACCAGCTGTTGATATGTGATCAGCTGCCCAACGGGCGGTATATAGGCCCGCGGAGTTCCCGTCAGATGACGCGTCGACAGCAGAACCGCCTGACATCCGAATAAATATTCCACCTCGGAACCGGTCAGAAGCAGCCGTTGGGCTGGGGACACATCAATATCACGCCACAGCCCAAAGAAAGGGGCCCGCAACCTGACAGGCCGGAATGATCCCCGCGCAGGGACAACGCGCGAGATTTTGTGCAAGATCGGAACCGCGCAATCGTTTTGCGTCAAAACCACATCGCCCCGGCGCAGTTTGGAAATCGGCCGATAGCCGTCTGGCGTTGCGATTGGCGTGTCCATCGCCAGCGATGGCATTGGACCGATGGGTTCGATACCCGCTGACAGCGCCAGGTATCGCACTTCGCGCGACACATACCGTTCTGGCCCAGGCATTAACAAAGCTCGTGCATCCATGACTCGCAAGGGGCGTGGCGACGAGACCGGCACCGAAATCACGCAATCATCCTGTGGTCGTTCGACCGTCAACCGTGCCCAGCGCCGTGGTGCATCCCAGACATAGGTAATCCGCAGAGTTTCCGTACGTCCCCCTTCGGAATGATTGATTGTCTGATGCAATGGAAGTCCACCCTGGTTCAATACCAGGCTCAACCCTCCGCCGGGAATCGCGTGCAACGCCAAATGCAATGGCCATTCGCCCTGTTGATCATAGATGAACAGGGGTTCCATCCTGGCCGTCGCCGGAACATTCGTTTCGACGACCAGAGATCCTCGTACCATCAAGGCATCAGGACCGGATTGGACCAGTTTTGCCGCGCCTTTGGGTTGCCCCAGTCCCTGAGGGGCAAACCAATGCCCGTCATGATCGGACAAGGCGATCCAGTTGGCCATTATGCAGCCTGTTCTCGGTTGAACAACAGCTGGGTTTCATAGCTGCGCAATGTAGGTCTGGCTGCAGGTCCATAGCCTTCACCTGTGTGCGGGTCCAGTTCTGGAAACAGGGTACAGATTTCGTCGATAATCGGTTGCTCGAACAGGCTGGAGCTTTGTGGACCGGGCAGAAAGCTTTCGGTTTGCAGCCCTTCGGAATAGACTACCTGATGGCGATCAAACATGATGTGGACATAGGTGACTTCACCGCCTTGATGACGCACCACGGACTGATCGTTGATCATGTCCTTGGCCGCCACCAGAACTTCGTCCTCACCAAACAGAAGTTCGGCAACCGCATCGCGCACCAAAATTCGATGTTGGGGTGAAACCAACAGGTCGCGATGTTCACCAAAGGTCCCCGCCCGAATGTGGATAGGGGCATAATCCCCAGTCGCCTGCACCACCCGCGACCCGATCCAGCGCAAGGGCTGAGCCCCGTCATCCCGGGTCCAGACTGGATCTCCCGGTTGCAATTCCTCCACTGGCACCTCGCCATAAGGAGTTGCGATCAACGTTCCGGCAACGAAACACGGGATGGAATTGACCTGTACAATACCTGTGTCGGTGTTCGCCCCATTCGACACGGTGTACGTAAAGTTGAATTCCTCGGTGTCCCCGTCACCTATGACCTTGAGCGTACCATCTGAGTTCAACTGAACACTTTGGCCAGTATTGAGCTGAACGATATCGCCAACATTGACCGCGATGCCATTGATGTGGGTAATGGTCAGCGTGCCGCCGCTGGCACTGACGTCATTGGCTGTCACGTCCAGATCAACAGATCCCGTTGGAAACAGATCCGTGGAATCGCCCAATGCCACCAGGTCGGTTTGAACTGAATTTGCTGCAATCAGCAGGTTGGAATCATAGCTGCTGTCTGTCACATCCGCGATGCCGATACGGATTGTATTCACAACGCCCGGGATGACATTCATGGTCAGCGTCATGGTCACGGTCAGACCATCCATCTCGGTGTTGTAGGCGTCGCCGGTATTGTCCAGAAACAGGTTTTCATTGGTGCTGCTGTTCACATTTCCCGGATCAGTATCACCATCGCCAATCCCCAGTTCCACCTGCGTTCCATTAACCCAGACACCCACAAAATCCTGATACAGAGAATCCGTATATTCCGGGTATTCTTCCGAAGAAAACACAAACTGCATGGTCATCAACGACCCGGTCGGGATAAAGCTGACATCCAGATAAGAGGCGTCATAGGTATTCGTACCCGCCGCAGCATTGAAGTCCGGATTGTTGTTTTGACCAGAGGTGTTGGTCGATGTGCTGGCTGACCGGTTCGGGTCTCCGCCCGAACGGGTGAAATGCGAGGCGCGACCAGTTGACAGGATTACGCCGGTGTCTCCCGGTGTCGCACCAGGTGCCAACGCATCCCCGTTAGAATAGATCGCCGAAGATTGGCTCCATCCAGAATAGGACGCGCTGACAACTGTCGCACCATCTCCAAAGATCGCCTCGGCCATTGCTGTGGCGTTGGCATTTGTCTGATAGCCAAGTTCGGCACCCGTCGCCATTTTCTGCCCCTTTTTTCATTCCAAGGCAGAAATTCCGCGAACAGGCAAATCCCGGTCACGAAATAGGTTCTCCAGCCATAGTATGGCGGAGAGAAAAATTGGCGGCCTCTTGTGTGCCGTCCTGCTCGAATTGCCCTGCCTCGGGTCATTTTGTTTGCCTCAGATGTATCACGACTTTTTCAGCTTGCTAAGGCGTTTCATAATGCTGCCGCCAAGTTGCTGCTTTTGAGGCACATTTGACACAAGCCCCCAGCTTACCCATCAAGGTGAGCTCAGAAGGGTTTGGTTGGCGGATATGTGGTTTGCACCGAGTATCAAACCGCGCTAGGCCAGTTTCAACGACCCCTTTCCGGAGCCTGCGCCATGTCTCATACAGATCCCGCCCAGCTGACAGCCGATTTGATCCGCTGCCCTTCAGTAACACCTGAGGAGGGAGGCGCTCTGGTACTCCTGGAAAAGCTGTTGAGTGATGCCGGTTTCGACTGCACTCGCGTGGATCGAGGGGGCATCAGCAACCTGTTTGCCCGTTGGGGAACACAAGGTCACGCCCGGACGTTTGGGTTCAACGGTCATACGGATGTCGTGCCGGTCGGGGATGTGGCGGCCTGGACTGTTGATCCCTTTGGTGCCGAAGAAATCGACGGATTCATGTATGGCCGTGGTGCAACTGACATGAAATCTGGCGTGGCCGCCTTTGCCGCTGCGGCTGTTGATTTCGTGCGGGACACACCTCCGGACGGGGCGATCATTCTGACGATCACCGGCGACGAAGAGGGCGATGCATACGACGGCACCACCGCTTTGCTGGACTATATGAACAAGTCGGGCGAGGCGATGTCGGTCTGTCTGGTGGGCGAACCGACCTGTCCTGATCACATGGGCGAGATGATGAAAATCGGGCGGCGCGGGTCGATGACGACCTGGTTTACGTTCTCCGGGGTTCAGGGCCACGCCGCATACCCGCATCGGGCCAACAATCCGTTGCCTGCCATGGCACGCCTGATGGATCGGTTGGCATCACACGAACTGGATCAGGGCAGTGACCACTTTGATGCCTCGACCCTGGCAGTGGTGACAATGGACACTGGCAACCCTGCAACCAATGTGATCCCGGCGCACTGTCATGCCACAGTAAACATTCGGTTCAATGATCTGCACAACGGTGCCGCGCTGAGCGATTGGCTAAAGACCGAAGCTGACAAGGTCGCAGACACATTTGGTGTCGGCATCGAACTAAAGACCAAGATTTCGGGCGAAAGCTTCCTGACACCTCCGGGCACGCTGTCCAATCTGGTTGCCGCCTCTGTCAAAGCGGAAACGGGGGTAACACCAGTTCTGTCCACTACCGGGGGTACGTCAGATGCGCGCTTTGTCAAAAATCACTGCCCGGTTGTCGAATTTGGCCTGGTGGGTCGCACCATGCACCAGGTGGATGAACGGGTTGAAATCGATCAGATCCACCAACTAAAGGCGATCTACACGCGTGTCCTGCGGGACTATTTTGCCTGATCCCGCATGAAACGCACATTGGTCATCATGGTCAAGGTTCCGCGCCCCGGGAGGGTCAAGACCCGTTTGGGGCGCGACATTGGCATGGACGCGGCCGCCTGGTGGTTTCGCCACCAATCGGCGCGGCTGATCCGTCGGCTGCGTGACCCACGCTGGCAGATCGTTTTGGCGGTCGCGCCGGATGTCGCGGGAATGGCGTCCAAAGTATGGCCTGCTGACCTTCACCGCATTCCGCAGGGAAACGGCGATCTGGGAGACCGGATGGGACGCATATTGCGCTCTATGCCGGCGGGGCCCGTGTGCATCATCGGAGCGGATATTCCGGGGATCACGCGCACGCATGTCGCGCGAGCCTTTGCGGCATTGGGAGACCATGATGCGGTCTTTGGACCTGCCTTTGATGGCGGGTACTGGCTGGTCGGGGCCAAACGTGTTGCCGCCTTACCCAGTGGGATGTTTCGCAACGTCCGCTGGTCAACACCACATGCATTGGCCGACACAATCGCCACACTGCCGGGGCGGCGTATCGCGCAGGTCGATCAATTGCGTGATGTCGATACTGTCCTGGACTTGCAACCAGCACCTTTGCCCTGAACGTACCATCGCTTTTGCGCATGACGAAGGCGGGTTGCCGTGCTAGGGCACATGACATGACGCGTATCCCTTCCAAGCAGGAGGTCCTTGATTGGATCTCGGCGCACCCGACCCAGAATTCGAAACGAGACATTGCCCGTGCCTTTGGCATCAAGGGGTCTGACCGGATCGACCTGAAACGGCTTCTCAAAGAGCTCGAAGCCGAGGGGCATCTGGAAAAGCGACGCAAAACCTATCGCGACCCCGAACGGCTGCCACCGGTCAGCATCCTGCAAGTCAAGGCACCGGATGCAGATGGCGACCTGTTTGCACGCCCCCTGGAATGGCACGGGGAAGGTGTGGAACCTGTTGTGCTGGTCATGCCCCGCGCCAGCGATCCGGCGTTGGGTGAAGGTGATCGAATTCTGGCCCGGCTGACGTTTGTGCAGGAGAGCGACCATTCCTACGAAGCCAGGCTGATCCGACGCATCGGTACCAATCCGAAACGCATCCTGGGCGTGTTCCGCAAGGGGTCCGAAGGCGGGCGTATTGTGCCGATCGAAAAATCTGCGTCTACCGAATGGACTGTGGCTGAAGGTGCTATTGGCGGTGCACGCGATGGTGAGCTGGTCGAGGCAGAACAGGCCGGACCAAAAACGCGGCTGGGCCTGCCCAAAGCGCGGATCATCAACCGTCTGGGTGATCCATCCGCCCCCAAGGCCGTATCGCTGATCGCCATTCATCAACATGGCATACCCGACAGCTTCCCGGACGCCGCCATTGATGAGGCTGACAAGGCCAAGCCCATGGGCCTGAGCGGACGCAAGGATCTGCGTGATATGCCATTGGTCACAATTGACCCTTCGGATGCGCGCGACCATGACGATGCTTGTTTCGCTCAGGCCGATGACGACCCGAACAACCCTGGAGGTCATGTCGTCTGGGTCGCGATTGCCGATGTGGCAGCCTATGTTCAAAATGGCACGGCACTGGACCGCGAGGCCCGCACGCGCGGCAACTCCAGCTATTTCCCCGACCGAGTTGTCCCTATGCTACCTGATCGGCTGTCCGGAGATTTGTGTTCTCTGCACGAAGGGGTACCGCGCCCTTGTGTCGCCGTTCGGATGCAATTGGACAGCGAAGGCCACAAGATCAGCCATGAATTTGTACGGGGCCTGATGAAATCAGTCGCTTCGCTGCATTATGCCGAAGTGCAGGACGCGATGGACGGTGCTGCCAATGAACGCACCGAACCGTTGATGGATGATGTCATACGACCGCTCTATGCGGCCTATGACGCGCTGAAAGCAGCGCGAGCCAAGCGCCAGCCCCTGGAACTGGACCTGCCAGAACGGCGCATTGTTTTGGATGACGATGGTCAGGTGCAATCGGTCAACTTCCGCGACCGGTTGGATGCCCATCGCCTGATCGAAGAATTCATGATCCTCGCCAACGTCTGTGCGGCAGAAACCCTGATCGCCAAACGGTCCCCCCTGTTGTTCCGTGTGCACGAAGAACCCGCCCCAGAAAAGCTGGAAGCGCTGCGCGAGACCGCCCAGTCTGCCGGCTTGACCCTCGCCAAGGGGCAGGTGTTGCAAACCCGGCACCTGAACGCCTTGTTGAACCAGGCAGCCGGTACGGACGAGGCCGAGTTGATCAATATCTCGACTCTTCGCTCGATGACACAGGCCTATTACAGCCCTGAAAACTTTGGTCATTTCGGGTTGGCTTTGCAAAGATACGCCCATTTCACCTCGCCCATTCGCCGTTATGCTGACCTGATCGTGCATCGCGCACTGATCTCGTCGCATGGGTGGGGCGATGATGGGCTGGCCCCGGATGAAATTGATCGGCTCGAAGATACGGCCACTCATATCTCGGAAACCGAACGTCGGTCGATGATGGCTGAACGTGACACCACCGACCGATATCTGGCCGCCTATCTCAGCGAGCGTGTCGGAAATGAGTTCACCGGTCGCATTAGCGGCATCGCCCGGTTTGGCGCCTTTGTGAAACTGGACGAAACCGGAGCAGATGGGTTGGTTCCGGTGCGCACACTGGGGCGTGAATTCTTCCATTTTGATGCCGAAAGCGGCACGTTGATGGGCAGTGACACCGGGCTTCTCATCTCGATCGGACAGCGAGTCACCGTGCGTATCACTCAGGCTACGCCTGTCACCGGAGGGCTGGAGCTGGAGTTGCTGACGCTTGACGGTCAGGCCCTACCCCGAGGAGGTGTGCGCCGCAGCCCCGCAGGTCAAACGGCAAGACGCAAGTCCGTCAAGGCCAAACGAAAGAAGGACAAGATCGCCCGCAAGGTTGAACGCAAGCGCCGCTAGGCACTGCGACGCGTCAATTTGTAGGTCAAAGCCCGTTCGACCAACCACCCATGGCGCAGGGATTCGATGTCGGCGACCTTGGAAAACAAAACAGCTCGCGTCCCTTCCACCCTGTCCCAAGCCGGAAATTTCTGCTGAAATTCTGGAATGACCCGGCTTTGACAATGGACAAATAGGGCAAAGCCACCTGTCTTTGGCACACCCAATCTGATGGGTGTGCCGGATTTTGTCTGCTCGGTGATGTAAGACGGTTGCCCCCACCGCAATGCTTCGGTGACAGGCCCAACTTTGGGGAGGTTGGCGGCCGTCTCAAAGATCAATTGCCGCAATGCCAACATCCCCTCGCGCGCCTCGGGTTCCGAACTGTCAAAAACCGCCTGAACAAGGTCGCTGGAAAACGGCTGTCTCACGGCAGTGGCACCGCTTTGCGAACGCGCTCTGCATATGCAGAAAGCACAGGATCATCGCTGATCCGCTTGTTCAATTCGGTCTTGATCGGTGTTTCCATCATTGCCGACAGCATTGGCCCCATGCTCAGATCCGCGGCTGTTACCTGCTCGCCAAACAAGAATGGGCGATCCCCCAGCAAGTTTGCAATGGCTACCAGATCCTTTTCCAGGCGGGCATGACGCTCTGATTGGGAAAACCTGGATGTGCCCTGAAATCCCAACCCCCTGAGCACAGATTTTCGTATGGAGTTCGAAATGGGACGCCGGATCCAACGGGGAATCGCGACAAAAAATATGTCTCGAATGATCGGCCACACGGTATCATTGGCCCAACGATCCTGAACGATGTGGAAATACAGGTGATCTTCGGCCATGTGGATCAGCGCGCGGGAATGGGCCTTTTGTTCGGGGGTCAATCCGGGGTCGAAATCCATGCCGGCCTGTTCCAGCCAGTCCCGGATGGAGTCGCTGTCTGCAACCAACCGTTCCCCGGTTTTCATCACCGGTAGCTTTTGGTGCGGCATTTTGCGGGGATCCAGCAGATCCTCGCGTTGCCACGGCTGACCAGATTGGGCCAACAGCATGGCCGCCTTGACGCAAAAGGGGCTGAGGCTGAACGTTGCTAGATTGCCGGGATAGGTGAGGAGGGTCAGCATGGTGTCGAATTTCCTTGTGAAGTATTCCATCAACCTTAGCTGCCAGTCATGACAAAAACTGTCATCAGTGATAGGCTTCATGCATCATGTCCAGATCTCATCGCCTGCTCCAACTGATGCAATGCCTGCGCGACGGCGCAGGACCAAAGACAGCGGTCTCCCTGGCCCGCGAGTTGAACATTTCTGCCCGTTCCATCCATCGCGATATCGCGACCTTGCGGGAAATGGGGGCGGTCATTGATGGTGCGGCGGGATATGGTTTTACCCTGATAGAAGACAATGCCATCCCGCCATTGCGGTTCACCGATGACGAACTGGAGGCTCTGGTTCTGGGCCTGCGCGAAGTCCAGCAAATCGGTGATCCGGATTTGGGCTTGGCCGCTGGTCAGGCTTTGACCAAACTGCAGGGTCGGCTACCACCACGTCAATCTCACAGACTGAAACACGCAGTACTGTCAGCCAAGCGATTTGTTCAACCCGAAACGCCTGGGATCTCGGCGGCACGGTTGCGGAAGGCAACTTGGGATGAAATGGAAATCAGGTTCGGTTATACTGACGTGCACGGGGCCGTCACCCATCGTCAGGCGCGCCCTCTTGGCATTGCCTATATGGATCGGTCAACTGTTTTGATTGCCTGGTGTTTGTTGCGACAGGACAAGAGGGTGTTCCGCCTCGACCGAATGCGCGATCTTGAGGTGACACAAACCTGCTTTAGACCCAATCGTGTACCGATGTTACGCGACGCAATTGAACAGATCCGATGTGACATCGAAAAGACTGGAAAAGAGCGCAACTCCGCAAACTGACCGCTTTGGAAATTCGCGTGTTCGCATTAGAATCAGGGAAGAGCAGAGCAGACGGTCAGGGACAATACAATGCGGAGACATGTAACCGGAACGGTCTTGGCCCTTTTGTCAGGCAGCGTTGGATGGGCAGAGTTGCCGACATCAGTCGTTCGTCCAACAGCGCGCCCGGACAAATTTGGCGACACATATGTCCATGTCATCGTTGGACAAAAACGCCCCCAAGCCCGACCTGTGGCACAAACGACAATTTCGGAACCCAAGATCATGGACCGTACGCAGACCTTTGCCGAATGGAGCAACAGATTTCGGGAAAAGGCGGTTGCAAACGGTATTTCACCAGAAACTGTGGACCGTGCCTTTCGGGGTATTGTCTATGACGCCGAAGTGGTCCGGCGCGACCGAAATCAATCCGAGTTCACCAAGACAATCTGGGACTATCTAGACACCGCCGTATCCGACGCCCGTGTCAACAACGGCAAAACGGCCCTGGCGCAGAACCGGCACCTGTTGCAACGGATCGAAGAAACCTATGGCGTCGACAAGCAGGTGCTGCTGGCCATTTGGGGTCTGGAAAGTGCCTATGGGGCGTTTCGAGGCAACGACAAAACGGTCCAATCCCTGGCAACTCTTGCCTATGATCCGCGCCGCAGCTCCTTTTTCGAAGAACAGCTGATGGAGGCATTGAGCATCCTGCAATCCGGGGATGTATCAGCTGACCGCATGCGCGGCAGCTGGGCCGGAGCAATGGGGCACACCCAATTCATGCCCACATCCTTTCGGGATCATGCGGTGGATTTCACCGGAGATGGTAAACGCGACATCTGGTCGGACGACCCTAGCGATGCCCTGGCATCCACTGCAGCCTATCTGGCGCATCACGGCTGGACCACGGGGCAACCTTGGGGCGTAGAGGTTACGCTACCCAAGGATTTTGACTATCGCCTGGCCAATCGCAGCATAAAAAAGCAACCGGCTGCATGGGGACAGATGGGGATCCTTGATACCAATGGCAAACCGGTCAAGAATCACGGCCTGGGATCGATCCTTTTGCCGGCAGGGGGGACGGGAGCGGCCTTTATGATCTTTGACAACTTCGAGGTCATCGAAAGCTATAACACCGCAGATGCCTATGTGATCGGGGTCGGGCATTTGGGAGATCGGATCATGGGTGGAAACCCCGTACAGGCCAAATGGCCGCGTGCGGACCGCGCATTGACGTACAAGGAGCGCACAGAGATGCAGCAGCGATTGACGCTGCTTGGGTTTGACACCCAAGGTATCGACGGCAAGATTGGCCCCCGAACCATAGATGCGGTGCGGGCCTATCAGGTGGCCAACGGTCTGCTCCCCGATGGCTATCCGTCCCTGCGGCTATTGGATCTGTTGCGCTAGTTCCTACAGACCAAGACACAAGAAAAGGCCCCCGCCGTTGGCGAGGGCCTTATTCATTTTCTGTCAATACACTCAGCTGGGCGACAGGCCCCGCATCCGTTCGGACCTACGACGAAGCAACTCGACGACAGTCAGAAGACCGATCGAGATGATCACGAGAATCGTCGCCACGGCCAAAATCGTCGGGCTGATCTGTTCACGAATACCCGAGAACATCTGGCGTGGAATGGTCCGCTGCTTTACGTCCGCCAACTGCAGGACCACGACCACTTCGTCGAATGAAGTGATAAAGGCAAACAGGCCGCCAGAAATAACCCCAGGCAGGATCAACGGCATCTGCACCCGGAAGAAGGTCGTCACCGGCCCTGCCCCCATGTTCGATGCCGCCCGTGTCAGGCTTTGGTCAAAACCGGACAGGGTCGCGGTCACCGTAATGATCACGAATGGAGTTCCCAGGGCCGCGTGGGCCAGAATCAAACCGGCATAGGTCTTGGCCAAGCCGACGCCCGAGAAAAAATAGAACAGACCAGACGCGGTAATCACCAACGGAACGATCATCGGCGAAATCAGCAACGCCATGATTGGGCGCCGCCAAGGCATTTCGGATCTCGACAGACCAATGGCCGCCAAAGTACCCAAGGCCGTGGACAACAATGTTGCCCAAATCCCGATGAAGAACGAGTTGCGGATCGAACGGATCCACTGGGCATTGTTCCACATGTCCGACCACCAGCCGGCGATGGCTTCGGGAGCCACCATACCATTGGCCAGAATGTCCTTGTACCAACGCAACGAGAACGCATCAGGATCCAGTGCGAGCATACCGGGAGTAAAGCTGAAGTAAGGCTCCTGGTTGAAGCTGAGCGGGATCAGGATGATGATGGGCGTGATCAGAAAGACAAAGATCGCACCACAGATCGTCCGGAAGGTGTAGAACCACAACACCTCGCGCGCTGTCGCATAAGGTGGCTGGTTGAGCCGGTAGGATCCCGTATGCAACCACAGTGCCATGCGCCCGATGATGTAGCCAACAAACATCAGCAGCACCCCATAGGGGAAACTGACCAGCAAGGACCCAAGAATCAGGAAGGCGGCACCCGTGGCCAACCCAGCCATCAATGGTTTGGGGACAGCCTTGACCACGACCATACCGGCCGCAGCAAAGATCACAGCACCAACCAGTAGGTAAGGTAGGAACAGGGATAGGCTGCCCTGCGCTGTCATCAGACCAATCAGTGCACCGAACCCGGCCAGGATACCCAATGTAAAGCCAATGGGCGGCTGCGGCGGGATATATCTAAATTCACCACTACTCATGTCAGATCACCCAAGTTTCATATTGTCGATGCCGACAATGCGGTCATACAACCAGAACAGGAACAGCACGAACACCAGCAACACCAGCCCCAGGGCCGCGGCAAGGTTCCAGTTCAACGACCTTCGCATGTGGAAATCGATGATGTTCGAAATCATCTGGCCGTCTTGCCCCCCCACAAGTGCAGGCGTGATGTAGTATCCAATCGCAAGGATGAATACGAGCATAGCACCCGCGCCGATACCGGGAACAGACTGTGGGAAATAGACCCGCCAGAACGCGGTCCAGTTCGTAGCCCCCATGGATTTCGCAGCACGCACATAATACGGCGGGATGGTTTTCATCACCGAGTAGAGCGGTAGGATCATAAACGGCAGCATGATGTGCGTCATCGCAATCAATGTCCCGGTCTTGTTGTAGATCAACGAGAACCTGGCATCATCGGTCGCAAGTCCAAAAACCACAAAGAGGTCATTCATCACGCCCTGCGCCTGCAACATGGCAATCCACGCCGTGGTTCGCACCAGAAGCGATGTCCAAAACGGCAGCAACACCAGAATGAGCAACAGGTTCGATGTGCGCACTGTCAGGGTCGACAGCAAGTAGGCCACCGGATACCCCAGAAGCAGGCAGAATATTGTCACCAGGAAAGAGATCTCGAGCGTTCGATAGAACAGCTTGCCGTGGATTCGGCGCTCTTCATCCTGGCGTTCAAATGATCCGTCGGCGTTGTATTTCATATCCAGCGCAGACGCCACATAGCCCGGGTTGAATGTCACGGATGCGATTTTGATCGCTTTCCAGACTTCGATGTCGGCCCAGTCTTTGTCCTTGGCGATCAAAGCTTCCATGAAGGGAGCTTCCATCTTCTTGGCGCTACGGGCGGTTTTGGTAAACAGGCTGCGGGTACCGGATTTCTCACGGTTCACCCGGGTTGCAACCTGACCGATTGTCTTGTTTTCCCGCGCTTTTGCCAAATCGGAAACCATCGCCGCTGCCATGGCTTCGGTTGGCGGTGAAATCGCGTCCCAATCGGACATCGACGCCGCGGATTCGGGCATCAGGTTGGTATAGCGTGCATCGTAAACAGCCTGCTGTAGCAGGACCACGATTGGCACAAGAAAGACCACGATAATGAAGGCGATCAGTGGAAATGCGAGCCCGAAAGCGCGCGCGCGGCTGCGGAACATTGCCTGGGCAAGACGCTTTTTAAGAGGCGTGCCATCCGCGGCAAGCAGCGGTCCGGAGGACCCTGTGGTGTCTGTCATAAGTCTCTGGCCTCGAAAGAATTCTTGGCGAAATGGAAAAGGCCCGGCATGGGCCTTTTCCACATTTCATTCGCAGATTAGTTGGCCAGCCAAGAGTTGAAACGGTCGTTCAGCTCGTCCTGGTTGTCAGCCCAGAATTCAAAGTTGTTGACCAGAGCATTTTCCAGGTTTGCTTCGGCAGTCGGCATGTGCGGACCCATCTCAGTCTTGCCGTCGTTGTACAGACCAACAAGCGGACCGGACGATTTACGCGCCGGGCCATAGGAAATCCAGGATGCCTGTGCGGCCAGCTGCTGGGTGTCCGTGGAGAACGCCAGGAAGTCCAGAGCCGCGGCTTTGTTTGGTGCACCTTTGGGCATGACCCACAGGTCAAAGTCCATGATCTGACCGTCCCAGACCACTTCGAACGGTTTGCCTTCACCGGCAGCCGCGTTGAAGATCCGACCGTTATAAGCGGTGGTCATGACAACTTCGCCATCGGCCAACAGCTGCGGAGGCTGGGCGCCAGCTTCCCACCAGACAACGCTGTCTTTGATGGTGTCCAGCTTGGCAAATGCGCGATCCACACCTTCGTCGGTGTCCAGGATTCCATAGACTTCGGCCGCCGGAACACCGTCTGCCATCAGAGCCATTTCCAGCAACGATTTGGGGTTCTTGCGCAGGCCGCGCTTGCCCGGGAAGCCTTCGAGATCGAACAGGTCATCGATGCTGTCGACGCCCGGAGTTTTCGAGCTGTCATATGCGAAAACAGTCGACCACACGATGTTGGCAACAGCACAGTCGCTCAGCGCACCTTCGATGAAGTCATCGGAAGCTGGGGTGCCGTCGGGTGCCGCAGGCAGGATCGAATGATCGATCTCTTCCAGCAGACCTTCGTCACAGCCGCGGATCGCGTCGGACAGTTCTACGTCAACCAGGTCCCATGTGACAGTACCGGCTTCGACCTGAGATTTGATTTCCGCGAGACCACCATTGTAGTCCTCGGAGACAACCGTGTTGCCGGTCTTGGCGGCCCATGGCTTGTGATAGGCTTCGACTTGGCTTTTGGTATAGGCGCCGCCCCAGCTGACAACGGTGATGGAATCAGCAGCCGATGCAACACCGGCAGTAAAGGCCAATGCCGTGGTCGCGAGAAGGGTTTTGGTCAGGTTCATACTTATACTCTCCTAGTTGGTATTCAGGTTGGTTTTGTCCCTCGGTCCATTGGTGGCCGAGGGTTGTTGGAAATTTGAATTACGCGTCCAGCGCGCGGCAGTCGTCCGGCAACCAGCCGATTTCGATCTGCGCACCAGGTTCCAAACGCACCTGATCAGGTGCATTTCGGGACTTGATGACAAAGTCGTCGTTTCCGGCCACGCTCAGACGTGTGCGGAAAATGTCGCCCATGTAGATGAATTCCTTGACCGTAGCCTTCAGAAGGTGCGCGCCACCTTGCAAACGATCCTTGTTGAATTCCACGCGTTCAGGACGGATTGAAACACGGGTCCGCTCACCTGGCTTGGTCACATTAACCGGCTTGCAGTCAATCAGTTCGCCATCGTCCAGCTGAACTAGCGCGATGCCGTTGTTGATCTCCTTGACCACACCTTCGAGCGTGTTGTTCTCGCCGATGAACTGGGCAACGAAACTGTTCTGGGGCGCTTCGTACAGCTCATCTGGCGGTGCCAGCTGCTGAATCACACCGTCGTTGAACACGGCGACACGGTCTGACATGGTCAAAGCTTCGGTTTGGTCGTGGGTCACATACACCACGGTAATACCCAAACGGTGGGCCAAGTGGGTAATCTCGAACTGCATCTTTTCCCGCAGCTGCTTGTCCAGCGCGCCGAGCGGTTCGTCCATCAGAACCAGTTCCGGTTCGAACACAAGCGCACGGGCCAGGGCGATCCGCTGTTGTTGGCCACCCGACAACTGTGCGGGACGTCGCCCACCAAAGGCACCCATTTCAACCATATCCAGGGCGCGTTTGATTTTTTCTTCACGTTCGGATTTGCCGAACTTGCGCACTTCCAGAGGAAAGCTGAGGTTCTCCGCAATGGTCATGTGCGGAAACAGGGCATAGTTCTGAAAAACCATGCCAATGCCGCGCTTGTGCGGCGGGATGTTGTTAATCGGACGCCCGTCAAGGCGAATTTCGCCATGGGTGGCTGTTTCAAACCCGGCCAGCATCATCAGGCAGGTGGTTTTACCCGACCCTGACGGCCCCAACATGGTAAGGAATTCGCCCTTGGGCAATTGGAGGTTAAGATCTTTGACGACAAGCACCTCGCCGTCATAGCTTTTCTGAACGCGTTCGAACTCCACGAACGCGTTGTTATTCGATGCATCAGCCAAATCAGGCTCCCCGTCTATGTTCCCGGCAGCTTGGCGCTGCACTTGTTTTGATCTAATCACACCCAGCATAGGTAACGCTAGGTACGAATAAAATAAATTTCCGAAGCTTCGGTTACGTAAAAACTATGTTCTCAAGCGTGAACTTCGGAAGTTCGTTGCTATGGGGAGTTGATTACAATTCGCACCAGAGGCGGCGACTTTTTGCGACTCATTGATGACGATTTGCGCCGCGCACATGTCGCATTTGGTTCGGTTGCGCCCCCTATTCGTCTTTCAGGGGCTGCAACCGATCCTGATGGCGTGGGACCAATTAACTGATTTCTCGGCTTTTTAGCAGATTTTAGGAGGCAGAGACCATCAACCCGTCGCCGGTGATCTGTTCAAGGCAGTCATCCAAGGCCAGACGCGCCCGTTTAATCATCAGGTCAATCTCGGACCGAGAGATAACCAATGGCGGTGAGATCACCATCCGGTCGCCCACATGGCGCATGATAAGGTTGTTGGCAAAAGACTTCTCGCGGCAAATCAGTCCAACAGTCCCCTCGTCGGCGGCAAATTTGGCGCGCGTTTTCTTGTCCGGAGTCAATGCGATCGAAGCCATCATACCAACGATCTTAGCCTCGCCAACCAGCGGGTGATCGACCAGGCTTTCCCATTTTTCTTTTAGATAGGGGCCCGTGTCGACCCGAACCTGATCAACAATTTGCTCTTCTTCCAGAATTCGGATGTTTTCCAATGCCACGGCAGCGGCGACCGGATGCCCGGAATAAGTGTAACCATGATTGAATTCATCGCTGGCAATCACACCCGCGATCTCCTCGCTCACGACCGATGCTGCGATTGGCGCATAGCCTGAGCTAAGGCCCTTGGCGATGGTAATGATATCAGGCCTGATCCCCATGGTTTCACTGCCGAACCAATTTCCGGTCCGGCCAAAGCCACAGATGACCTCGTCCGCGATCAACAGGATTTCATACTTGTCACAGATCCTTTGAATCTCGGGCCAATAAGTTTCCGGGGGCACGATAACTCCCCCGGCACCCTGCACCGGTTCTGCGATAAAGGCGGCGACACGGTCTTCGCCCAATTCCAGAATTGCGTCTTCCAAAGCACGCGCACGCGTCAAACCAAAGTCTTCGGGGGACGACTCTCCGCCTTCGGCCCACCAGTGAGGTTGCTCTATGTGATGAATGTCCGGAATCGGAATCCCGCCTTGTGCGTGCATTGCGGACATTCCACCCAAGCTGCCACTGCCAACGGATGATCCATGGTAGGCATTCTTGCGCGAAATGAAGATCGACTTATCCGGCTTGCCTTTCAAAGCCCAATAATGCCGAACCATGCGAATATTGGTGTCATTGGCCTCGGATCCCGAGCCGGCGAAAAACACATGGTTCAGATCACCCGGGGTGAGTTCGGCGATTTTGTCCGCCAGGGCAATCGCAGGAACGTGGGTGGTCTGAAAAAACGTATTGTAATACGGCAGCTCCCGCATCTGGCGTGCTGCAATATCTGCCAGTTCGTCCCGACCATATCCGATATTCACACACCAAAGGCCGGCCATGCCGTCCAGAATCTCACAGCCTTCGCTGTCAGTCAGATACACACCCTTGGCGCGTGTGATCACTCGCACGCCCTTGTCAGCCAGTTCACCATTGGCGGTAAACGGATGCATATGATGGGCCGCGTCAAGGGCCTGCAATTCTTCCGTTGGCATGTGGTTTGTAATCGCGGTCATCTGCAAGCAACTCCTGAATTCGAGATACCAGCCACAATATGATCAAATTTTACGGTGTCAATCGAATCAGTTGCCCTCTTCCAATCCCGTCACGACCTGATCCATACCCTGAGTCACGTCACGTTCCATTGCCAGCGCAGCCAATTCCGGATCACGTTTGCGCAGCGCGTCAATGACGTCCTTGTGACGGTCCGGAAAGCTCTGGGTGCCAAAGCGACCACACATCACCCGCAAAGAGGGGCCAAACCGAAGCCAAAGCCGATCTGCCAAGTCGGCCAAAATCGGAGCTTGGGCGTGGTCGTAGATAGTCGAATGGAATTGATAATTGTGATGCAGATAACCGGTGACATCCCCCGTATCAATCGCGTGATCCAATGCTGAGTCAATCCGCTCCAATGTATCAATATCCGCCGCATTTATTCGAGTTGTAGCGCGTCGGGTAAGCTCGGTTTCTATTGTTTTTCTTGCATAAATCAGTTGTCGAACATCGTCCGCAGACAATATCGGAACACTGACACGCCGATTGCCCTGAAAGATCAATGCACCATCGGATATCAACCTCCGAATGGCTTCGCGAACCGGAGTCATTCCGGCACCAAGTGAGCCGGTCAATCCCTGGATGGTAACAGCCTGTCCAGGGGCCAGTTCCCCAAACAGAATCTGTGCACGCAATGTCTTGTAAACCGTTTCATGCGCGGTCTGTTTCGAGCCGTTTTCGACCACGGTTTTCTCCGCTGCTAGGGGTTGCTCCACGTTACTCATTTTCCCTCTTTTGATCCTCGGCTGAACAAAGTTCCGACACCCAGTATCATAATTCTACTTGCCCCAAATGGCAAAACTTGATCAAATCCGATCAGCCGGACCCTGAAACCGGCACGAACAGGGAGACATTCATGACACTCAAAACGATGACCTTGACCGCCATCGTCGCTCTCGGCACCACTGCAGCATTTGCTGAAGAGGTTCGCGTTTATAACTGGTCCGACTATATTGATGAAGAGTTGCTGACCAAGTTCGAGGCAGAAACCGGCATTGATCTGATCTATGACGTGTTCGATAGCAACGAAGTTCTGGAAACCAAAATGTTGGCCGGCGGGTCGGGCTATGACGTCGTTGTGCCCAGCGGAACATTCCTACAGCGCCAAATTCAGGCGGGGGCATTCCAGAAGCTGGATTCGTCCAAATTATCCAATGCCGGCAATCTGTGGGATTTGATCGAATCGCGCACCGCACAATACGACCCTGATAATGCCTATTCCATCAACTACATGTGGGGAACAACCGGCCTGGGGGTTAACGTCGGCAAGGTCCGCGAGGTGTTGGGCGACGACGTTGCATTGAACAGCATGGATCTGGTGCTAAAGCCCGAGAACATGGAAAAACTTGCCTCCTGCGGTGTCCACGTCCTGGATGCCCCGGCTGAAATCATTCCCATGGTTCTGCAGTATCTGGGCGAAAACCCGGACAGTCATGACAAGGATGTTATCGCCAAGGCCGAACCCGTCCTGATGGCCGTGCGCCCCCATATCCAGAAATTCCACAGCTCTGAATACATCAATGCGCTGGCCAATGGCGATATCTGCGTTGCCGTAGGGTGGTCCGGCGATATCCTTCAGGCCCGCGACCGCGCAGCCGAAGCGGAAAATGGCGTCGAGATCGAGTATCACGCATTCGCCGAAGGCTCATTGATGTGGTTTGACCAAATGGCGATCCCCGTCGATGCACCGAACCCGGATGCCGCACACAAGTTCCTGGACTTTATCTTGGACGCCGAAAACATGGCCACGGCATCGAACTATGTCTATTATGCCAACGGCAACAAGGCGTCTCAGGAACATCTGGTCGAGGACGTGATTGGCGACACCGCAATCTATCCAGACGACACAACCATGAAAAACCTGTACACCACGACCCCTTATCCGGTGAAAACACAGCGAACCGTGACGCGTTTGTGGACCAAAATCAAATCAGGTACCTGACCTGAAGTGTTACACAGGCGGGTTTTGAAACCCGCCTGTTTTCGTTTGTATTCCAACCACTTGACGCGCCGCACAGGCGCGGCTTGCGAAGCTGACCAAATTGGGGGTTTTCGTGACTTCATCCGTTTTTGCACCCTGGGAAGACCCCGAGGCCAGACCGCTGATCCATTTTCAGAATGTCACCAAACGATTTGGCGACTTTGTTGCCATCGACGATCTGACTCTGGACATCTTTGAACAGGAATTCTTTGCGCTGCTGGGCCCTTCCGGATGCGGCAAGACCACAATGATGCGCATGCTCGCGGGGTTTGAAACCCCAACCGAAGGCACAATCGAACTGGCTGGAAAGGACATCGCCCCGACACCACCAAACAAACGCGCCACAAACATGATGTTCCAATCCTATGCCTTGTTTCCGCATTTGTCTGTCTGGGAAAACATTGCCTTTGGCCTGAAACGGGAAGGCATGCCCAAAAATGACATTCATGATCGGGTCGAAGAGATGTTGCGTTTGACTCGGTTAGAGAAATTCGCCCGGCGCAAACCTCATCAGATTTCAGGTGGGCAGCGTCAGCGTGTGGCTCTAGCCCGATCTTTAGCCAAAGCCCCAAAGTTGCTGCTGCTGGACGAACCGCTGGGTGCCCTGGATAAAAAGCTGCGGCAGGACACTCAATTTGAACTGATGGACATCCAAGAGAAAACCGGAACCACCTTCGTCATCGTCACCCATGACCAAGAAGAAGCCATGACCGTCGCATCCCGCGTGGCCGTCATGGATCATGGAAGGATCATCCAGGTTGCCACTCCGGATCGAATTTATGAAACACCAAATTCTGTCTATGTCGCTGATTTCATTGGTGATGTGAACATTATCCAAGGCACAACTACGCCGAATGGCGAAGACAGCTACGCCATTCGCTGGGCCGAAGATCAGGCTCCGCTGCACGCCATTTCGAACAGTAGTTTTTCCGATGGGCAGACCTGCAATCTGGCAATTCGACCAGAGAAGGTGACCATCTCGGCTGAACGACCTGAAAACGCCGATAACACAGTACAAGGGCGTATCCTGGACATTGCCTATCTCGGCAACATTTCGACTTACTATGTGGAATTGCCGTCCGGGGACACGATCAAGGCGCAGACGGCCAATACCCGGCGTATCGCGCGTCGCAGTTTTACATGGGAAGACACTGTTTGGTTGTCCTGGACGGCAACCGCAGGCGTTCTATTGGCTGAATGATGCGCCGTTTTGTTCTGATCGCCGTTCCGTATCTATGGCTTCTGGCCCTATTTTTGGTGCCGTTTGTCATCGTCCTCAAAATCTCGCTGAGTGATGCGGCCCTGGCCCGCCCCCCGTATTTTCCACAGTTCTCATGGGATGAAGGGATCGGAGCGCTGCTGTCCCAGTTGGACTTCGAAAATTTCATTTTTCTAACTGAAGATGATCTGTATTGGAAAGCCTATCTAAGCAGTCTTAAAATCGCATTGATTTCAACGGTCCTGACGCTGTTTGTCGGCTTCCCGATCGCCTATGGCATGGCGCGTGCGCCATCCGAGTGGCGCCCGACGTTGATGATGCTGGTCATCCTTCCCTTTTGGACCAGTTTTCTGATCCGGGTCTATGCCTGGATGGGGATTCTCAGCAACGAAGGTTTTCTTAACCAATTTCTGCTGTGGATTGGTGTGATTTCCACTCCGTTGACCATTCTGAACACCAACACGGCTGTCTATATCGGGATTGTCTATACTTATCTGCCATTCATGATTCTGCCGATCTATTCTGCCTTGGAACGCCTGGACGGGTCATTGATCGAAGCCGCCGAGGATCTCGGGTGCTCTCGCCTGACTGCATTCTGGATGGTTACCATTCCCCTATCCCGACCCGGGATTATCGCAGGTTCGTTTCTCGTCTTTATCCCTGCATTGGGTGAATTCGTGATCCCATCGTTGTTGGGAGGTTCCGGCACTTTGATGATCGGCAAGGTTCTGTGGGAAGAGTTCTTCTCGAATCGCGATTGGCCCGTTGCCAGCGCAGTGGCTGTTGTCCTGTTGCTGATCCTTGTGATTCCGATCGTTTTGTTCCAGCGCAACCAGCAGAAACAACAGGAGGCGGAACAATGAACAGGTTCAGTTGGTTCAACGTCGTTTCTCTGACTTTGGGGTTCGCGTTTCTCTATATCCCGATGATCATCCTGATCATCTTCAGCTTCAACGAAAGCAAGCTGGTCACCGTCTGGGCCGGGTTCTCGACCAAGTGGTACGGTGAGCTGATCCAGAACGAGGCCTTTTTGAGTGCGGCTTGGGTGACGCTGAAGGTAGCGGTCCTCTCATCAACCATTGCGACGGTGCTTGGCACGATGGCTGCCTATGTGATGGTGCGTAGTGGCCGGTTTCTGGGGAGAACGTTATTTTCAGGAATGATCTACGCGCCACTGGTGATGCCCGAAGTGATCACCGGACTGTCTTTGCTGTTGTTGTTCATCGGCATTGGTCTGGACCGGGGCGTGTTGACCATCGTTCTGGCACATACCACATTCTCCATGTGCTATGTATCGGTAGTCGTGTCTTCCCGGCTGGTTACATTTGACAGGTCTCTTGAGGAAGCCGCCCTGGACTTGGGATGTTCTCCAGGAGAAGCCTTTCGATTGGTGACGCTGCCAATTATCGCGCCTGCCGTAATTTCGGGATGGCTGTTGGCCTTTACCCTATCGCTGGATGATCTGGTCATTGCTTCCTTTACGTCCGGCCCCTCTGCGACCACTTTGCCGATCAAGATTTTTTCGGCCGTTCGCCTGGGGGTTAGTCCGGAAATCAACGCCCTTTCCACAATCATGATTGCCATTGTCACGGTCGGTGTACTGACTGCATCTCTGGTCAGTAAACGTCAGACGTTAAAACAAAAACGCGATGAACAGGAAGCCGCGCGCGCATGACAAATCACAGAGCCCGTTTGGTATTCGAAGAAAACGGGCTCTTCGACTCAATACCCACTCAGGCCCTACGCAAGGCTTCCAATTCCAGATACATCGCGTCCAGATATTCCTGTTGCCCTTGTTCAGTTTTCCACAAGCAATAGGCCGCCATTCTCCAGTGGAACCAAGGCTTCAACAGTTGAAAACGCTCTACCACTTGCCGGTCAGGGTAGGCCTGAAAGAAAGCCTCTTTTTCTTGGTCGGACAAGGGCGCACCGCGGTACAACAATTGCATCGCAGGTGACGCGAAAATTGCCAGATCTTCAGCCGGATCGCCCAAAACGGGGCATTGCCAGTCGATCAATGTCAATGTCCCATCATGTTCCACAATGTTCCCTGGAACAGGATCACCGTGAATAAATGTTATGAAGTTGGTTTTGGGGACAAAAACCAACGGGCGTGCATCCTGAATCTGTTGCCGTTCAGCCCCGAAACAACGGTCCAGAATGTAAAACGCTGCAGTGCCAATTTGTTGGCTACCATTTGGACCTTTTGGCGATGTTCCAAAATACGGTTGGTCGTGCAGTCTTCCCAAGAGTTGTGCAACATGCTCTGCGCCTCTGCGCCACGTATCCCCCGTCACATGTGTGTAAAGAATCCATCTTCGCCCCTCGAATGCACCTTCATCCAGCAACCTGGGAGCCATTCCGGTTCCAGCCAGCGCCTTGAGGCTGGATACTTCGCGATCGGGGTCATTGGAAAACAACGGGTTACGCGAACCTAGCCCATATAATTTTAGGACGCAGCTTGTTTGTCCCAGAACTCGCCAGACGTAATTGGAGCGACCACCAACCAAAGGCTGAAGTCTATCGGATGGCGCGAGGACACCCCTGCCAACCAGCCACGCAAAGAACCGGGCTTCGTACTCTGTTTGCAAACCTGACAGACTACCGCTCCCACAATCGGGTGCCACCCGAAGTCCCCGGCGGCAAACAGGAGCGGTTTATAGAATCATCGCCTGTTAAACTGGTTCGCGAAGCGCCGTTACCGCAGAGGACAAGATCGCCTGCCCGCCCGGAAGGATCAAGATCACTTCTCCATTTTGTATCTGCGCTTCCTGTACACGCGCATAAATCTGCGCCGGTTCGGTTAGGATGACGTCACCGCCTTGTCGGCTTTCGACAGTGAAACTGTAATTGCCCGAGGGAAATGCAGCGCCTGAGCTGTTCAACCCATCCCAGTGATACGGCTCCGCGGAAACAGGAAGCGGTAATCTTTGAACCTCTGCTCCGCTGCTGTCCGTGACCACCAGCTCCACACTGTCCGAAACCGCAGCCGGATTAGGTGAAATCGTTATCGGGCTTCCGTCAAAATGACCCGGCATTGCCGCCCTGGCTTCCATCCCAACCCAATTCGACATTGCCGAAAATTGAGACGTTCCGATCGACCCAACCAACGACGTAAGAGAATCGTTGGTCTTTACTTGCTGCTCAACCATGGAAAATTGGGCCAGTTGCGCCGCATATTCCGTGGAATCGATCGGTTCCAACGGATCCTGGTAACGGGCTTGCGCCGTGAGCATTTTCAAGAATGTTTCGAAATCAGAAGTCAACGCAGACGTATTGGTTGCTGCGGGTTGCGGAGTGGTCGTTGTCTGTACCTGCGAAACTGCGTTTACCATTGCTTCAAATCCTTATGTCCAACCCATTTGTGACCACAGCCGACTGCCCTTTGGACGAACCTTGCACATGCTCCCCCGTGTCGCCCATAGCCTCCCCAACATTGTCTTCTCTGGTCTCCGCTTCTGGTGAATGTTCAGGTTTTTGACCGCTTCCGGAGAAATCCAGATTGATATCGTCATATCCCATGTCCTTAAAATCACTCAGCAGTTGATCAACGTTTCGCCGCAGCAATTCCAATGTTTCAGATCGCTCGGCTACAATCGAAACTCCGATCGTGGCGTCCGATAGAGTCAGGGCTATTCTGACATTTCCCAATTCCTCTGGATTCAATGCAATTTCGACTGGACGAGTACCCGATCTGGCCATTGCATCCTGCATCTGGGTGACGACAGAGCGGTAGACCTCTGCCCTGGATGCGAGAGGAGAAACATTTTTCACATCTATGGGAAACTGAACGTCACTACGTGACCCGCGCTCTGCAAACTCGGGCACATCCACCAATACTTCTTTTACAATGGTCGCTGACGTGGATTCTGCCTCCAGTCCAAAGTGCGAACGCGTGGCGGCGATCTCTGTGGGTTGAACAGCCCATTCTCGGCCAGCTGTTTGTCGGTTGGAACTGCTGGCGTTCGCCAGTTGCGGCGCAAGCAACGTGGATGCGAATCGCCCAGAATCTCCCCAGTTTTTCGCCTCAAGCTCGGCTATGTTACTATTATTTGGCTCCGGGAGCCGTACTTCAGCCTGCATCTCTGCCGTATGGTTTTGCTCAGGGGGCGTCGCTGCTGGCACCATGCTCTGGCCCGAGATCCGGCGACTTGCATCAACCTGACCGAAAACTGGGCTCGGCGCATCAGCGGGGCGACCAATGTCATCCTGGCTCAAACCCGCACTCTGTCCCGTGCCAGAGCGACCAGAGTCAAGTTGGCCAACAATTGCACCCAGCCCATTAATAGAGCGCCCCAATTCCAAATGACCCACCGCGGACCGATCGACATGGAACTGGCCCGTCACTGTGCTCTGAGATATATCAAGACGATCGACATCGGCCTGCCCAGCAGCGGCCCAGTTTTTGGCAGCAGGGTGAACCTCATCCGCCAGAGCAAAAACGGCCCGTCGACCCAAATCAGGGTCACCTAGAGACACCTGACCACCTTCAGCCCTCAGTGTGGCTGTAGTCCCCAGCATTTGCGGTGCCGTTCGGACTTCTGAACCCACTGTCCGCTGCATAATCTCTGGATTAGATGCCCCAATAAAATCCGCGTTTTGATGATCGATCGAGAGGTCGGAATCTCTGTTTTCTGTCATGGCACCCGCCAAATTTCCAACCGGGTCCTGAGGATTCATTTTACCCGAACGCACAGTCTCGGCCTCTACCTGAACCGCGCTCGGTGGCGAATCATTCTCGGTGTTCGGCGTCGCGTTCAAAGATGGCCTGGAACGCGGATCCGGTTGATTAGATGCACCCTGTTCCTCTGTGTGGGCTCGAACGTCCAATACATCGGAAGGTTCAGCAATACGCTGCATCGTGTGAGTTCGCATTTCACCTGTGGTACGTGCAATCATGGAAAACATGATTGCAGGACCAGATGCACTATCGATTGGAACTTCGGGATTGTTGCTGTTCTCCCCTTGCTTATCAGGCATATTCTCCTGTTGCGGCACGTTGTCTCTGACAGAAGCCACAAAATTCTCAGCGGCTTTCTCGTGTCCAATCAGAGTTCTAGTACCGGGCTGAGTCTCAGACTGGTCGAGCAAGCGAGTTTCACGCACATTCGGATTTTCCAGCGTTGATTCATCGACGTCCTGATCCACGTTGGCCTCGGGGTGGGCAGGATCATCCGAAAGAACAATGCCTTCGTTCTCTGGGTCAGGCAGGGTCAGCGTTTCCGTTCCAAAAACGTCCGGATGACGGCCGTTCGTCTTGATACCCGCCTGTTGATCAAAAACGGACTGAAATGCCGCAGCTTTGGACAACGGGATGCTAGCAGTCGACTCGGACTTGATATCTGTTTGCAGTGCCATCTGTGACACCTGATTGATCAAAATCTGCATTTCACACCGGAATTCTTTCACGTTGCCCATAGCAATAGGCAATTTCGGTTACCGTCTTTTTAACCGCCCTTGCTGCATCCTGAAAAAGTTGAAGCAATTCGAAACTTTGTAAACCGGAGGTCGCAGATGACACTCATTTCCATCCCCCCCCCTCAAGTTACTACGACAGGGCAGCCAAGCCCTATGCATCAGGCTGCACAGGAATTGGAAGCTACATTTTTGGCTGAAATGCTGAAATCAGCCGGGCTTGGTGAGACCCCCAATGCCTTTGGTGGCGGAAGCGGAGAAGATCAATTCTCGAGCTTTTTGGTGCAAGCCCAAGCGCGTGAAATGGCCCGTTCCGGTGGAATCGGGCTCGCCGAATCACTGTTTCAAGCCATGAAGGAGGCCTCGGATGTCTAAACAAACCAGCCAACATTTGATTGATCAGCTTGACAGCCTTCTCGAACACGAACGCAAGGCGCTTGTATCTGGTGATCTCGCACAATTAACAGAAATCGTTCCCCGCAAAGAAGTTCTGATCGACAATCTGAATGCCTTGGATCAGCTGGAGCGGTCTGTGCTTGAGCAGACACAGACCAAACTTGAGAGAAATCAGTTGCTGTTGAACAGTGCGCTGGCTGGGATTCAAGCCGTCGCCGGGCGAATGGCTGAACTGCGCAAAGCCCGCGAAGGCCTGGATGTCTATGATGAAACCGGTCGCAAAACCCGGTACGGCATGATGGCAACCGCCAAGCTGGAAAAGCGGGCCTGAAGCGACTGTGTTTATGAAAATACGATCTATCCAGTTGGCCAAGCTTAGCATTCCATTAGCACATATCGCGCCAATCTGCCCCTGCACCCAGCAAGTGGTGGCGCGATTAGAAAGTGAATCGCAACAGTCAGAACGACACTTGGTCCGTCCTATGGGGGCGGGATGAAACCGGGCTTAAAAGCCCCATGACTAAAGGATAGAAGCATGTCCAGCATTCTGACGAACAACAGCGCAATGGTTGCATTGCAGACTCTGAAATCAGTAAACAAGAACCTCGCTCAAACCCAGTCGGAAATCTCGACCGGGAAATCGGTTGCAACGGCCAAGGACAACTCTGCCGTCTGGGCGATCTCCAAAGTGATGGACTCGGACGTTCAAGGTTTCAAGGCCATTTCGGACAGTCTGAATCTGGGGCAGTCCACTGTTGCTGTGGCCCGGCAAGCATCGGAAACCGTAACCGACCTTTTGACCCAGATGAAGGGCAAAATCGTTGCTGCACAAGAAGACAACGTAGACCGGGGCAAAATCAACGATGACGTGACTGCGCTGAAAAATCAGATCAATTCCGTGGTTGCTGCCGCGCAGTTCAATGGACTGAATCTTGTGAGTTCGACCGGCTCTTCGTCGATCTTGTCGTCTCTGGATCGCGACGCTGCTGGCAACGTCACAGCGTCCAGCATTACAGTCAGCAATCAGGATCTGTCGTCCGGTGCCTATGTAACCAAGCAGGTATTTGACGGATCGACCGGTGCATCGGGAGACCTGGATCGTGTCGCCGAAGCAATTGACAATGGTGCGACTTCGGCGACTGCATTGGTCACGGACGAGTCCTCTGGTGCATTTGTAGCGGGTGACAAAGTCATCGTGGCAATTGATGACCAGACGATTTCATACACCGTAACGGCAGATGACGCGGCGGCGACAACCACTGGTGATATCGTTGCCCTGGGTCTCAAAAACGCCATTGACGATCTGGGAATTACCGGTCTGACAATTGACTACGACTCCGGCACTGCTGGCACCCTGTCAGTGGCCAACGCAACAGGTGCCGACATTTCGTTCTCAGCACAATTTGTGAACGCTGGTTCTGGCGGACTGGGTGCGATGGCTGGAATTGATGTCAGCACCGGTGTTGGTGCCGGGGCCGCGTTGGGCGCAATCGAAGCTCTGATCGACACGGCAATTGATGCGTCGGCCGCCTTTGGTTCCGCACAGGGGCGGATCGATACGCAGGCTGATTTTATCGGCAAGCTGACCGATTCACTCAAATCAGGCATTGGCTCGATGGTTGATGCCGATATGGAAGCAGCCTCCGCGCGCTTGCAGGCCTTGCAAACACAGCAGCAACTGGCAACCCAGTCTCTGTCGATCGCGAACCAGGCACCACAGTCAATCCTGTCGTTGTTCCGGTAACAAACACGGCGGGGCGCAGCGACGCGCCCCGCACTTCGCCAGCCCCTGATAATTACATGTAAGGAAATGACGTGAACGCCACGATGAAGGCCCAACGCGCCTATTCCACAGCTTCTGCGCCAACGCGGACCTCCAAGGATATTGAGTATGACGCAATGGCTCGAATAACTCATAAAATTCGTAGCTCCGCCCAGAAAGGACCAACTGGCTATCGGTCTCTGGTCGAAGCCCTGCATGACAATCGAAAGCTCTGGGACATTTTTGCGGTCGAAGTCGCCGATGCTAATAATCCGCTCCCTTCTGACTTAAAGGCACGTCTGTTTTATCTGGCCGAATTTACACGCCATCACACATCCCGAGTTCTGGCCAAACAGGAAACCGTGGATGCCCTTGTCGAGATCAATACCTCAGTATTGCGCGGCATGAGAGGAGGAGATATCTGAAATGTCGGGACTGGTTCTGAAATTGGCGCCAAAAGAGCGCATTTTGATCAATGGTGCCGTGATTGAGAATGGCGACCGTCGCAGCCGACTGTCTGTTGTGACGCCCGACGCCAATATTCTGCGCCTCAGAGAGGCCATACACCCGGAGGAGGCCACAACCCCTGTCCGCCGGGTTTGCTATGCAGCCCAACTTGTCCTGACGGGGGATAGTAATCCTACGGATGCACGACTGCCATTGCTGCGTCGTATCGAAGAGCTGAGCCAGGTCTTTACCGATCACGACAGCCGGGCGTCCTTGGCTGAAGCTACAGACGCATTGATCCAAGAACACCACTATCGGTGCCTCAAAGCATTGCGGTCGCTGATACCCCGAGAGGACCGGCTCATGGCCGCGCACGCCACGTGACACTGCAACCAATCATTCCAGCAGGCGGAATTCAGGGGTGGCGCTTTCTCCAGCAAACCTACGACCGCCAGTTTTCATCCTTTTCAAAAGACCCAGTCCTGAAAAGGGACGCAGAGTATTTTGCCGAAAACATCGGCGCAATCCAATCAGCTGAAGACCTTGTCTCGGATCGGCGCCTCCTGAGGGTTGCTCTTGGAGCCTTCGGGCTCGAGGATGACATCAACAATCGCTACTTCGTGCAAAAAATCCTGTCTGACGGAACATCTGCTGAAGATGCGCTGGCGAACCGACTTGCAGATGAAAGATACAAAGACTTCTCTGACGCCTTTGGCTTCGGTCCAAGCTCTGTCCCAAAGACCGTCAACTCAACAGACATGCAAAACATTGTTGATCGCTTCAGGGAACAGTCTTTCGAGGTTGCCGTGGGGGAGCAAAATAATGACATGCGGCTGGCATTGAACATGCAACGATCGCTGAAAGACCTGGCTACTGGCGACATGAGCGAAGATGCCAAATGGTTCACTGTCATGGGAAACCCACCTTTGCGCCAGGTATTTGAAACTGCGCTAGGCTTGCCTTCTGCAACGGGTCAGCTGGACATTGATCAGCAGTTGGGAATCTTCAAAGACCGTGCAGTTGCCAATTTCGGGAGCTCGACCTTCGCCCAGTTCAGCACCGATGCTGGTATCGAAGATGTGACTATCAGGTTTCTCGCTCGATCCCAGATATCCCAAATTGGCGCGTCTGTCTCTTCCGCATCCACCGCTTTGATTTTGCTACAAAATAGCAATTTCTGAAGTCTAGTCGTTTTATGTCCTAAAATTTGACGTCGAACACACGGGTGCACGTATCCACTAACAGATACGCAGGTGATACAGAGCCCCAGTTATTCAAACGAGTGGACATCAGCTATGTGTGGCCCCGTGAAGGCTGATTGTCTCTCGCCGTGATCCTCGACCCGCATTTCAGGCGCGTGATCGGCTGGGCTGTGAGCAATCGAATGAAACGGGATGTAGCGATACGGTCCCTGGCGATGGCGATCGTATTCCGTGCGCCACCCAAGGGGTTCAATCCATCATACTTGTTACTTGGGACCCAGAAGCTCCTTTCTCAACAAGATTGGCATGTGTATTCGCCAGGGTTCGAGTGTCTTATCTGCTCGCAGGTTGGATACCGGCCCGTCGTAGGATAACGCTCAGGCGATCAAAACTATTCGAAATTCCGACATCATCGGATTTCGCAAAAAAAGCATCCAACTCGTCCCAGATTTGAACGGCCTGATCCAGTTTGGTGTCTGTCCCCGCCTGGTACAGCCCAGCCTTGATCATCACTTCTGATTGTTCATAAGCGCCTAAGAGCTTGCGCGTTTCCGAAATGAGTACATTTTCCTTCTCTGTCGCCGCATCCGGTAGTGATCGAGAGACCGAGCGCGCCACATCAATCGCCGGAAACCTACCCCGTTCCGCAATGCTGCGATCCAGCAAGATATGCCCATCCAGTGTCCCCCGCAGGATATCAGCAACAGGCTCTTCCATGTCAGATCCTGCAACCAGAACACTAAACACCGCAGTTATGTCTCCCTGACCATTGCTCCCTGGGCCAGCGCGCTCGCACAGGGCCGTCAACAACGGTGACAATGATGGCGGATACCCTCGCAAAGCGGGCACTTCACCAGAAAGAGTCGAAATTTCGCGGTGTGCTTCGGCAAATCGGGTAACTGAATCGGCCAGAAACAAAACGTTTTGACCCTGATCGCGAAAATGTTCAGCGACTGCCATGGCGGCCCATGCGCACCTGCGCCGCGTTGTGGCGGGTTGGTCAGAGGTGGCAACTACGATGATTGATCGCTTCATTCCCTCTGGCCCCAAAACACGGTGAACGAATTCATTCACTTCGCGCCCTCGTTCGCCGATCAAGGCAATTACAACCACATCGGCCTGCATCCCGTTTGCCAGGGATGACAAAAGTCGAGACTTCCCGACTCCGGAGCCGGCAAAAAGGCCAATTCTTTGTCCACGTACAATTGGCAAAATCGTGTTCAGAACAGCCAAACCAGTTGCGAGACGATCTCCCAATGGCTTGCGTTTTGCGGCTTGGGGCGGCGGCGCAAGCACGTCATGAGACATAGCGCCGGGCCCCAGCGGTCGACCATCCAAAGGTCGACCGAACGGATCAATCATGCGACCGATCCATTGACCACAAGGTGCAAAATCAGGGACAGGCGACAAAGCCGCGGGGTCACCGACTGCTACCTTTTCAGGCGTGGTTTCCGGCAGCATGAAAACAGTTTCATCTTCAATCTGAATCACTTCGCCGTTCAACGTAGTTCCGTTCAAACGTTTCAGTTCCAACAGATCTCCGATGCAAGCGTCCTGAGCGAGCCCGGACAGTTTGATACTGCCCCCCTGAACCGCGACCACACGCCCCACAGGTCGCGCCAACGGTTTGCTCGCGACAACATTTCGCAACATTCGCAAGGTTTCGTTCATTGGGGAACTCCAAACAATTTCCTGAAAACAATTTCTAAAGGAATCGGGGTTAAGCCTTGATTGAGATTGGTCGAGGGAGAAGCCCCGGTGTTTTCAAAACTGAATGTTTTTCAATTGGCACATGCCATGGCTACGCATGCCGGCAAGCGCCAAGCTGTTATTTCCGCGAATGTCGCAAACGCAGACACTCCGGGTTACATGGCCAAAGATCTGGTCTCATTTCGCCAACTCGTGGAATCCGCCGAGGGCGGTCGGCCGGATACGATGGTGGCTAGCCGCACCCGACATCTAAACGGCCAGTCTTCCTCTCTTCTATCCGCAACAGAAGCAACAACATCCAGCCAGTTAAGTTCTGGCGAAAACAGTGTTTCCCTGGAAACTGAAATGCTCAAAGCAGCAGAGGCCAAGCGTGAGCATGACAGGGCGCTGGCGATCTACAAATCATCCCTGAACATTTTGCGAACCAGCCTTGGTCGCTCCTAATTCACAGGTATCCAGATGAGTGATCTCTCCGACGCATTAAACGTGACAGCCAGCGCATTGAAGGCACAAGCCTCACGGCTGCGGCATGTTTCCGAAAACCTGTCAAACGTTGATACACCAGGATATCGGCGCAAAACGATCGCCTTTGAAACCAAACGCGATCTGTCCAGTGGTGTCGAAACCGTGGCTGCGGGTCGGGTCCAATTGGACCAAAGCACATTGCGCCAAGTTTATGATCCGTCGCACCCCATGGCGAATGAAACGGGATATTTCGAGGCATCAAACGTCGATCTCATGATCGAGCTGGCCGACGCACGAGAAGCTCAACGCAGCTATGAAGCAAATCTGAAGATGTTCGATCAAGCGCGACAAATGTCGTCATCGCTGATGGACCTATTACGTCGTTAATCAACCAAGGAGATCCAGAATGGATATTCGCAGTCTTTCCGCTGCCAGCGGCTATGCGGCCGCCAAACCCGCAACCCAAACCGACCCCGATTTTCAGGGAAACGCATCGGCATTCAAATCGACATTTCAGGATTTTGCAGCCACCCTGCATGGCAGTGAACAGACGTCTATCGCAGCCATGACAGGTGGCGCGGACCCTCATGCCTTGGTACAGGCGCTGGCACAGACCGAACTGGCCGTCGAAACCGCCGTAACCGTGCGCAACAAGGTCGTCGAAGCTTATCAGGAAATCCTGAGAATGCCGGTTTGACATGTTAACGGACGGAGTCATTTTTGACACGTTGCGGCAGGGCTTGTGGACAGCAGTAATCATCTCGTTCCCGATCCTCACCGTTGCCTTGGTTGTTGGTCTGGCCATTGGTTTGTTCCAGGCTCTGACATCCATTCAGGAAATGACGCTAACTTTTGTACCAAAGCTGGTCGCCATCGTGATCGTCTTTTGGCTGTCCATGAATTTTATGACTCACACGCTGGTGTCCTTTTTTGGCAGCCAGATCATACCGCTCATTGCAGGAGGTTCCTGATGGAAACGGCAGGCTATGCTACGCTATCGCGGCAATCCGGTTTGATGCAGGAAATGCAGGTTGTTGCCAACAACATTGCAAACTCTGCAACGACCGGATTCCGACAAGAAGGTGTGATTTTCTCCGAATACGTCAAATCGACAAGTGATGGATCCCCATCGCTGTCGATGGCACGGGCGCAGGCCCATGATACATCCCTGTCCCAGGGTGCATTGACCCAAACAAACGGGACCTTTGATCTGGCAATCGAAGGCGACGGTTTTTTTATGGTCGAAACACCCAGTGGAAACCGGCTGACCCGGGCTGGAGCCTTTTCAGCAAATGCTGACGGCGACCTTGTGACGCCCGATGGGTACCGGGTTCTCGATGCAGGTGAAGCCCCAATTTTTGTTCCATCTGATACCGGGAAGATACATTTTGCCAGCGACGGCACGGTCAGCGCAGATGGTCGTCTTTTGGGTCAGATAGGCCTGTTTCAGGCCACGGAAACAACCGCCATGAAACGCGAAGATGGTGTCATGTTCGACCCCGGTGGTGACGTTGAACCCGCATTAAATGCCCAAATCATTCAAGGGTTTCTCGAAGGGTCCAATGTCAATCCAATCCTTCAGATTTCCCGAATGATTGAAATTCAACGCGCCTACGAGCTTGGCCAGAGTTTTCTTGAATCCGAAGACGAACGGATCCGGAATGCTGTCAAATCCATGCTTCGCTAACCTCTGAGAAGGAGACCCAAAATGCGAGCCTTGAAAATTGCGGCTACAGGCATGAGCGCGCAGCAAATGCGCGTCGAAACGATCTCTAACAACCTCGCCAATATGAACACCACAGGTTACAATGCGCGTCGCGCAGAATTCGCCGATTTGCATTATCAGCAGATGGCACGCGCAGGCACAGTAAATGCGTCCGATGGAACAGTTCTCCCGACAGGGGTCCAGCTCGGGCTGGGGGTACGCCCCACGGCAGTGACTGTTCATCTTGCCCAGGGGGCTTTGTCTGCGACTGGCAATGATCTGGATGTCGCGATCGAAGGCAACGGGTATCTCGAAGTCACGCTGCCATCCGGACTCTCGGCCTACACGCGCGACGGCGGGTTGAAACGGTCTGCCGAAGGGTTGATCGTTACTTCCGACGGGCACACGGTATCGCCGGAAGTAACGATCCCTTCTGATGCACGTAGCATTTCGATCAACGCCACTGGCGAGGTATATGCCTACTTCGATGACACGGCCGAGGGCCAGTTGCTTGGACAATTTGTTCTTGCTGGTTTCACCAACGCCAAAGGGCTCGAAGCCATGGGGAGCAATCTGTTTGCCGAAACCGAAGCCTCAGGGCCACCGCTGTTGTCTGAAGCCGGTTCGGACGGGTTGGGGACCTTGCGTCAGGGATACCTGGAAGACAGCTCGGTTGATGCTGTTCGCGAAGTAACCGAACTGATCGAAGCACAGCGCGGGTATGAAATGAACGCCAAAGTGATATCGGCCGTCGACCAGATGATGGGCGCGACGACACAGGTGCGCTGATGAAACGAACCCTTCTCATGACTTTGCTGACCGCAATGGCGCTCCCGGCTTGGGCCGATATCCTGGTTCCGGTGCGCACAATCCGGGCCAAGGAAATCATTGCGCCCGAAGATCTGATGATCAAACGGGTCGATCTGGCAGGTGCCCTGTCAAATCCCGCAAATGTCGTTGGCTTGGAAGCACGGGTCGCCCTGTATCCCGGACGCCCATTGCGCCCTGGTGACATAGGCCCGCCAGCCATTGTCGAACGCAATGACTTGGTCACATTGGTTTTTGTGCAGGGCGGTCTGAAAATCGTGACCGAAGGGCGTTCGTTGGGCCGAGGCTCTGTCGGCGAAACCCTTCGGGTCATGAATATGCAATCCCGATCGACCGTTTTTGGGAAGATCAGGACAGATGGTACGGTTGAGGTAAAGTGATATGAATACACGATTGTTGTCCAACAGCTTAAAGATCTTTTCCCTGTTTGCCGCTGTGACAGCCTGCGGTCGGGTGGACCATCTGGGAAAGCCACCATCTTTTTCCGAAAACACGGAAACGCCGGAACATGTTGCAATGCTTTGGCCCGGGCTCCCGTTGCATACCCAACCGCAACGCAATGTCGACCAGTCCTCACTGTGGAGCGGCGGGCAGCATTCTCTATTGGGGGACCGGCGCGCCATTAAGAAGGGTGATATTCTGACCGTTGTCATCGAAATTGATGAAGAGGCTGAGATTTCCAATGACACCGAACGCTCCAGATCAGGATCCGAGAGCTTGGGCGTACCTGACCTCTTCGGGCTTCCTCAACGCATCAACGAAAATCTTCCCGCTGGTGCCAGCATGGACAACGCAGTAGATATTGCGTCTAACAGCTCGTCTGGTGGTCAAGGTTCTGTAAAGCGCAAGGAAAAGCTGACTCTTCGGGTTGCAGCCACAATTGTCGACGTTTTGCCAAATGGCATCCTTTCGATTTCCGGATCTCAGGAATTGCGGGTCAACTTCGAATTGCGCGAGCTGCTGGTAACAGGCTTTGTACGACCGGAAGACATCTCGAGACAAAATGAAATCACCTATGACAAAATTGCCTCTGCCCGGGTTTCGTATGGTGGGCGCGGACAAATCACTGATGTGCAACAACCCCGTTATGGACAGCAGATACTTGATGCCGTTCTGCCGTTCTGAGGATTAGAAATGCTTGCCAAGATTCTTCCCCTCATACTGGCGTTTGCAGGTACTGGCGGCGGCATTGCCGCCGGGCTGTTTCTGACACCTGCAGATCCCGTTGATCCTGCTTCAACACCACATCAAGCGGCAAAAACCGAAGAGCACAGCGAGACATCGGAAGAGAAAAAGAACGAATTCGTCAAAATTTCCAACCAGTTTGTCATACCGGTTGTGCATAGGGACAAAGTAGCGGCCCACGTTGTTCTATCGCTGAATCTCGAAGTTAATCCCGGGACCCAAGATACCGTTTTTGAACGTGAGCCCCGGTTACGTGCCTCATTTTTGCGGGTCCTGTTCGATCACGCCAACATGGGTGGGTTTCAAGGTACATTCACAACCTCGTCACATCTGGATTCATTGCGCACCGCCCTATTGGAAACCGCCCAACTGGAGTTGGGAGAAGACGTCATCGACGTCTTGATCGTTGATATCGCCAAGCAAGACACCCGTTAAGAAGCAGGTCCCAGGCGGCGTCAAAGTTGGTCACCTTAACTCTCGACCAAATGCTCCTCTTATTCCCAATTGGGCACCGCTCTGCTGGTGGGGCCCTGTCAACCGCCACCGATGGCCAGCTGATCATACACAATTCCCACTGCCCATGCTTCATTGCTTTGCGTTCACCAGCTAGCCTTCTCGCCTCAACAGAACGTGGATGCGCCTGTAACCACAGCGCACACGGGTTTCCGAGATCTTCTTGATGCGTTTGTTGAGTTCGGGCTGCTCGTCGCCGTGCGCCTTGTCGTGATAGGTCGAGCGTTCCGCTTGCAACACACCACAAGCACACCGGATGCTGACGAGCCAAACCGCGCGCAGGTCATCAACCAATTGCCAGCGACGGGCAGGCCTCAACGCCTTCGCTTGATAACGTTCTGCAGCATCGCTTTATCCAGAGCCAGAGACAGATCAGCCACCAGGCGCTACAGTGTCGTGTTCTCTTCGTCGAGCATTTTGATCCGCTTCATCCCGGAAGGCATCAGCCCGCCATACTTCCTGCGCCAATTGTAGACCGTGGCTTCCGCGATCCTGGTCTTGCGGCACCCCTCCGCGACGCTCGTGCCCTCTTCCACTTGCTACTGGACAATCGCGAACTGCGCTTTGGTGAACTTGCTCGTCTTCATGGAACTCTCCTTCTCCCGTTCTCGGGATCAAAATGGAGAATTCCAGTTCAATACGGTCCTTTTTTCGGGCAGCAAGTCACCACCCGTGAAACCCGTTCTGGATTAGAGTTTCATCGGCAGCGTGTCAGGTCCATCCCAGGTTTCGCGCTTCATTGCGTTTTCTTTTTTGCATAACACGGTCATTTTTCTTTTCGTCAACGAGTTTCCGAATGGCTTGATCCCGCCCAAATGCCAATCGAACTCGACCCATCAATTGCAACTTCTGGCCTCTGATCTGAGCCAGTTCCATGTTCAGACGTTGCCGCGTGCTGTGTTGCCACGCATTCCACAAAAGATCCGCACCGATCATCTTCATGGCATCATCACCCATGCCAGAATCCAATCCACTTTTCCTTTGCTCGTCCAACCTGCCCAACGCGGATCGGATTGACTCTTCCTTGGCCAGAAGCTTGGAGATTTTTGCCTGTTCCTCGAGATAAAGAACCCCTGTTACTTTTTGCAGATCTTCCAACTTCTTAACGCTCATACGAAACTCTCTTTCGCCTTACGTCGCATTGTTTCGGCAAATCTGATAGCCGCAGCTACCGGGCCGTAATGCTCTTCTGTGATCTCTTGGCCAATGGCGACAGTGGCATGCAATGCCCGCGCTGTTGGCGCGTCTTGATGGATTGGCACTCCATTTTCACTTGCGATCTCACGAATGACTGCCGCAACTTCATCCACACCTTTTGCTACACAAATTGGTGCCGACCCTGGCATTCTATCCCATTTCAAAACAACGGCGTAATGCGTCGGGTTTACGATCACAACGTCTGCATCGGGTACATCTGCCATCATCTGCGAACCGGCAATCATTTGCGCACGCTGACGGCGTTCCTGCTTCATATGCGGATCACCTTCCGCCTCTTTCATCTCGTCCATCATCTCTTTGCGTGACATACGGTTTTTCCGAATGTGCTCATGATATTGCCAGACAGCATCAATTCCCCCGATGCACGCGGATATGACTGCAACCAAAAACAGGAACTCCAATGCCAATTGCGCGAGCAGTGCTGTAACCGAACGGGCTTCGACTCCAACAGCGGCAACAATATCGGGTAGGCGAAAATTCAGATAGAACCCCAGGCAAACCGCATAGAGAGTCAATTTCACAAAGCTCTTAAAGAACTCAAACAAGCCACTTCGTCCGAATTTGTTCTTTGCGTTGGACAAAATGGATATTCGAGATGCTTTGAACTCTAGCTTGGATGGTGCAAAGACCATTGCGCGCTGCGCAAGAACAGACAACAAAACTGCTACAGCGGGAGCTATGAACCAAGGGGCGATCGCCTGCATAACCGCCGATAGAATTCCCCCCATCAATGCACCGGGGTTTCCCTTAAAAATCAATTCAGCCAGTTCTCCGGACTGTCCGATCAAAACCATCAAACTGGTCCCCAAATCGGCAACCGTGCTGGCACCGACAGCGGCCAATGCGATCAAAAGACCAAAATAGGAAGCCGCGACCGACAAATCTGCAGACTTCGGAACCTCGCCCTTGTCGCGTGCTTTTTGTAGCTTTTGCTGCGTCGGTTCGTACGTCTTGTCAGAGTCATCATCGGGCGCCCCGGACATCAGTTCATCCTCACCGGGTTTTCAAAGAAGCCCATCAAGGCGTCAATCCAAACGGTCAGCAACATTGGCGATGCCACAAAGAGCAGAAACAGGCCGCCAAAGGTAATCAACGGTGCACCAACAAAGGCAACCATCATCTGAGGCATGGCACGGTTGATTGCCCCCAAAGCCAGATTATAGATTACGGCCGTTATGACAAATGGCGCAGCCAAGACAAACGCCAAAGAAAACGATCTGGCAATTTGTCGGATGCCCCATTGGGACAACCCGGCCGGATCTGGAAACTGTCCTATGGGCAACATGTCATAAGACAGGATCAAAAACTCAGCCGCGCGAATATGAAGACCTGCAACAATGGCCAAGGCAAGTGCCGCAAAAACCAACACCTGCCCCATTGCCGGGATAGGGTCCATGCCAGCAGTCCCAAAGATCTGAGAAAGCGATGTCGACTGACCCGCGATTGACCCTGCTGTCTGCAAAGCAAGAACGAGCAATCGGATACCCAAACCCATGGCTAAACCGATTGTCGCCTCGGCAACTGCAAATAGGGCCAGCCCGGCTAAGCCCTCCGGCTCTGGCACAGCGGGCACCGCTGGGGCGACGATTGCCGTAAAGGAGAAAGCGGCAACCAACTTAATTCGGGTTGGCAGCGTCGACGCTCCGAAAGCCGGCAGCACTGAAACCAGGGCAGAAACCCGAAAAAAGACAATCGCAACATGCCAATATCCACCAATTAATGGCTCGAGGGCCGTCAGATTGTCGAGGCTCATGTTTGGACCATTCCGACAAGAGCGGGTCGCGCATCCAGACCGATTTCCTCGAAGGACAGGACAGGGTTAGACACGCCCCGTGCCTTGAGGATGGTTCGCAAAAATCGACGTCGCCGTGTGGATGTGACCAAAGCCGGAAATACGCCCTGCTCTGATATGGAGTTCAACTTTTCTGTCATACCATCTGCCAGACGATTAAAGAGATCGGGAGGCAACGCAACATCTACTCCGGATTGGGTTTCGATCTGGTAATTGGCAAATGTCTCTTCCCACTCCGGGGCCAGTTGGACCAATGGAATAGATCCATCGTTCCGCTTCATCTCAGAGACCAGCTGAAACCCTAAACGATGGCGCACATGCTCACAAATGCCATCGGGCTGGGTCGTGTGCAAACGCGCCTCTGCAATTGCTTCCAGGATAAGCGGCAAATTACGAATGGACACCCGTTCGTCCAAAAGCAATCGCAGTACGGCATGCAAAGTGTCGATTGGCACCTTGTCTGGAACCAACTCATCCAGCAGTTTTCGGTTCGCTTCGGCACGCGCCGGATCACTCAAACGGGTCATTTCTGACATCAACCGGCGCAGCGCCTTGAGCGTTAGAAGACGCGCAAAGTTCTGCTTGATCACTTCCAGCAAATGGGTCGCAAGAATTTCCGACGGCGACACAATTGTCGCGCCAATAATCACCGCATCCTCCTGATCTTTTGCCGAAATCCATCGCGCGGGTGCACCGTAGACGGGTTCGGTCACGTCGTTCCCCGGTGGCAATTCATCGGTTCGGTCCATCAGCAGCGCAAGAACCAGTTCCGGATGCAGTACACCACGCGCCTGTTCGACACCTTGAACGCGGATCAGATAAGTCCCTGTCTCCAGCTCAGGTTGATCGGTAAGCCGAATGTCCGGCAAAATCAGTCCGAATACACTGGCAACATGTGTGCGCATGTTGGCGATGCGGGCATCCAGTCCGGTACCAGGATCCAAAACCATTTCCACCAAGTCCGGAGCAAATTCGAGATGCACATCATCCAGATCCAGAACGTCCCCCAAAGCACGTTGGGGCACTGCATTGTCGTCATCTTTTGGGTCTAATTGTTCAACCTGATGCTGCAGAGTTTCCCGATACATATAGAATGCGGCATAGCCCAACACACCTCCCCCCAGAATAAAGGGGAGGAACGGCAGGCCTGGAACCAATGCAAACATCACCATAAGCGCCGCAACTGTCGCTATGGCCGCTGGGTGTTTGCCAAGTTGTGAAAAAAGAGCATTATCCGTAGCTCCAGGTGTTCCGCCACGCGCCAGTAGCAATGCCGATGCGATCGAAATAATAACCGCCGGAATCTGAGTGACCAGTCCATCACCAACAGTCAGTATCGCATAGGTTTCGAATGCAGCACCGACGGGCATTCCATGCACGATCACGCCCATGATCAGCCCCATAACCAAATTGAGCAACGTGATTAGCAGACCAGCAACTGCATCTCCTTTTACAAACTTCGACGCACCATCCAAGGACCCGAAGAATGTCGTTTCTTGCTGCTCACGCTCCCGCCTTTCCTTGGCCTGTTGATGGTCAATGGCCCCTGCTGACATATCGCTATCAATGGCCAATTGTTTACCGGGCATCCCGTCCAACGCGAACCTGGCACCGACCTCTGCCATCCGTGCCGCCCCTTTGGTGATAACCATAAAATTGACGATCAACAGAACGCCGAAGACCACCAAACCCAGGAAAATACTGCCGCTCATGACAAAGCTTGCGAATCCTTCGATCACATCTCCGGCGGCGCTTGGTCCGGTATGACCTTGTCCAATGATAAGTTTTGTCGAAGAAATATTGAGCGACAGGCGCAGCATTAAGGCCGCCAGCAGGATTGTTGGAAATGATGAGAAATCAAGCGGCCGTTCAATAAACAACGTGACGGTAAAAATTAAAATGGCGATCCCAAATGATGCAGCCAAACCAACATCCAGCACCCATGAGGGCATCGGCAAAATCATCATCACGATGATCGCCATTAACGCTAACGCCAACATTACCGTAGAGTTCAATAGGTTTTTCCCAGAAATCTGAAACACGATTCAATACCCCTATTGAAATTCTATTGTGGCACGTGCCGTATTAGAACGCCCGCCCATGGGAACCAAAGATCCCATCCTGGGTGAGGATCCTGAAATCAATGCGCTTACAGCGCCATTTTCATTCACCGACCATGTATTTTCATGCGAGGGCGTTTTTGAAACGGCTCGAGCGCTCAAAGTTTTCGCATCATTCAATTGGCTATGTATTTTTTCAAAGCGATCTGAATATGCAACTGCGTATTTTGGAGTTCGGGAGTGGTAAGCGCCTGCCGCTTCCTCCCAATTTCCATATTCCGCATATAGAGATTTCAAAAAAGATGCTGCATAATCAGCATTCGACATGGGGTTAAACATTTCTTCGATTGATTGAAATGCACTTCCATGCCATTTAAAGTTTATCTGAAAACACCCCAAATCAAAACTTCTCGCACCAAGTTTGAAGTGTCGAAATACAAATGCCAAAGCCTGATCTTTGTCGGCAAACCAATGACCGGCCCCCTCCATGTTGACCGTCCACGGCCAAGGCTGGAGTCCATCCGGCTGTCTGTGGCGCCCAGTTTCCAGCCGAGTGATCGTCCGAAGAATATCATATGGAACACCAGAGCGACTTGCAGCTTCAAAGGCTGCCTGGTCACATGTAGACAGCCCGCTAGTCTGAGGGGTTATCGCATGAGCGCAAACCGGGAACCCCAAAACCACTAAGGAAAGTACAGTCCATTTACGTTTTGGCGGCTGTACGTCACCACGCCTGATTATATTGGCTCTCGGCATTCTGCGCGACCTATGATGCATTCAGTTAGGTCGATTTTAAGTGCGTTGATGTTTACAAAAGATGACCATTGATGCGCTAAGGGAAAACAAAATCTCAATAAAATCAGCGCGCAGGCGTATCCTGCAACAACTCACGTAGGTTCTGTCTTATGCTCATGCTTTCTGCGACGAGTTCATGTGCACTGGCCAGCGGAGGCAAATCAGATCGGACCCCAACTGGGTCGATCAAAGCATCAGAGAGCGAAACGAAACCTCCATACCTACCCGATACGTTACCCAGGTTTTCGGGTTTTTCACCGGAATGCCACACACTACGTAGTGCCTGGTCGACGTCCTCATTTTGAACAAACAGGTTTGCAGCGTCAGAGAAATCGCCATTCAACATCATCGCTTGCGCTCGAATACGGCTCGCTTCCCGTCCCTGGACGCCCAGTAAATCGATCATGGCGCGATGTGGAAGATCGAGATCCAATGCTGTTTGACCTAGCAAAAGGCTTGCTTCTTTCCGTTCATCGTCGGAAAAATGCGCTTTTTCAAGAAAGTCACGAGCTGGGCCTGAGAACCCCATTTTCGAAAGCCTACGGGCCAAAGCAAGTATTACGTTCGCTTCTTCTGGCCATGACTCCCAAGTCGCGACCTGGAAGGCATGGCGTAGGAATGTTACATCGTCGGCCTGCTCTGTTAACGCAAATAGCGCAGGCACGAGAGCGGTATTCACATGAGACCGCCCATCAATCTCCCGAACAATTGCCAAGCGCTCAAAGACACTTTCAAAATCTCCAGCCATCCCCAATGCTATGATTTCAGCCTGCCTGACTTCCGGCCCAAGCGCATCCTTACGATATTCTAGCGCGTAGGAAGAAATCAGGTCCGAAACGTCTGGTGTCAGTGGTTTTCTGACTTCCCAACGCTTCCCTATTAGGCGCACCAAGGCTTCGACAGAATTTATATCCGCCGAATTGACAGTTTCTATTAGCTTCTCATCTTCCAACGTCGAACGCCCACTGAGCCCAGCAATCTCTGCTTGTGCAAGGCTGAGGTCCGATGTTGGTTCGCCGCCCAACCTGGCGACGGCTCGGAGAACTGCCTCAGCCGCATCCTTGTTTCCGTGGTCTACAAACATGCGGCTCAATTTCGGACCCAAGTTCTCTCGCAAATGAGAAGGCAGACTTGCAAAGCTTCTCAATACGGATTCCGTATCAGTCCGGTCCGATATCTGACCCGCTGCGAGAACCGTCCACAATGCCCCAGATCCAGGACAGGCGCTCTGGTCTTGGAATGGGCTGGGGTAATCTACTTTTCGACCATCCACGATTTTCGCCAAACTTGGCAGAACGGTCGCTTCCACATTGTTTTCAGGAAGAATTTGAAGAACTTGCTCTGCTTCTGCACCGAAACCCAAATAGATATACAGCCTGGCAAGTTGCTTGATCTTTTCTTCATCAAGAACGTCAAACTCTCCAAATATTTCCGACCTGATTTCACTCACCCGATCAAATGTGGCCCCGTCATTTATCCACAAGTTTATGTCAGTGATATCCTCTGATAGACACACAACATCCGATGGGCGTGCTGCTGTACCTTCCAAAGAGGATTGAAAATCCCGGTCAATTACCGTTGATGCGTTAATATTTTCGACTAACGAAAGCTCACCTTCAAGTGCCGACAATCCAGAATAATCTTCTGTCGCCACAGTGTTTGTTTTCGGCTGTAAAACGCCTTGGTTCAAAGCGCGTGATAACAGCCCGTCGAGGTACTTCTCTGTATTGTCATTGGATTTTTGAAATTCTTGATTTTTGATATTGAATGGAAGTACTAACGTAGGTGATGTCGTTTTGTTCTCCTGCATAGTTGCAACTGTGGAGTCTAGAGCTAATCGGCCATACCCCCCATTAAGGGCAAACGTTCTTTCCACACCTGCGGTTTCTTCAACACTTCTAACTTCATCCATATTAAATCGGTACGAAACTCCACTTTTTGGGAAAAACTTTTCTCGTGATTTCCAAAGTGTCCGCTTTGGTTCACGGATATCAATTACCAGAAACGAGTTGTCCTGCATGAATCCTGAAATGTCGCACCGGCAGGCCAAATCCAACTGAAGATCGCCTTCTTTTGAAACTTGCCTCAAGGCCAAAAGATGTTGCTTTCCAATTCTGGAGAAAACTTTCGAAGTGTCAAAAATAATATCTGGACTATCCACGGAAATTGTTGCCGCCTGACCATGGGTAGCAACATTCCATTTAACCTGATCAGGGACTTTTAGAACTAGTCGGGTAAATCCATCATGAGCGCCCGATCGAACGACACTTCGAAATGTTTCAGCAAGCGCAAATCCCGGACCAAGCAGAAACATAACCAAGAGGAAGAGCAGGCGCATCATGCGGCGTCCTGCTTAATTGCCTTCAGCGATTCCTCGAGATCTGAGAATCCTGGTCGAATATGAGACGGAGTGTTTTGCCGCCCCACTTCGATGCAAATCGAAACGGCATGGTTGTGAAGATTGGCAACCAAAACCTCCCTGATCAGCTGATAAAAGTGACCGTCTTCTTCAACGACTGCCTTTACCTTTGCTGCGAATGGGCCAACCAAACCATAGGCTAGAAACACTCCCAAGAACGTTCCAACCAAAGCCCCACCAATCAACCTGCCTAGAACTTCGGGCGGCTGGTCGATCGACCCCATGGTTTTGATAACCCCGAGAACCGCCGCAACGATCCCCAAAGCTGGCAGCCCGTCTGCGACGGTTTGCAGCGCGTGGCTGGAATGCAAGGCATGGTGCAGATTCGCCTCCATCCTCTTTTCCAAGACTTCTTCGACCTGATGGGGATCATCGTAATTCATGGACGCAGAACGCATGGTATCGCAAATGAGATCGATTGCTTCCCGATCCTGCAGAATTTTGGGATATTTTGAAAAGATCGGAGAATTTTGCGAATCCTCAATATGCTGTTCAACTTCCACCGGATTGGCACGGGCGACCCGGATCAATGCAAACAGCAGGCACAGTAGATCACGATAGTCATCTGGCTTCCACTTTGGCCCCTTGAAGACCTTTCCGATGTCCTTCGCAGTATGTTTTACCCCGCCCATGTCATTGCCGATCAAAAATGCTCCAACGGCAGCGCCGCCAATCATCATCATTTCGAAAGGCAAAGACTTCAGGATGATTGCCATCTTGCCGCCAGCGGCGAGATAGCCGCCAAACACCATGGCAAAGATCGTTATAATACCAATAACACCGATCATGCGGGATCTCCTGGGTTCTGCTCTGAATAGAGTTTTCCCGACTGGGGTTAAAAAAACGTGTCAGGAAGGCCGTTTATTCCCGCGGGACATTCGCATTTTTTCCGGCCATCACGACGCTGATAGTATAGGCGGTATTGGGTGCCAGCCCTGCCAGAATGGCGGCTGCTGCATCGGGCTTCATTCGTCCCAGAAATCCCGCCGCAAAATCCGGGTCCATTTCTTCAAACAACGCCGCCGAATCCTTTGGTTTCATTTGCTCGTAGACTGTCGTGAGCTTGGCCAAATCATTTTCAGAAGCACCATCTGCCAATGTCAGTGTCGCTCTGAGCTGTTCTTCGGCCTGAACCAAAGCGGCCATTTGCTGCTCGATCGCCTGATCGGCGATCTCCAAGGCGCGCATCCGATCTTGAATTTCGATCTCCTTAGCCTCCAGAATCGCCTCCCTCTCACGAAATGCCGTTAGCATCGCGTGAAAGTCTGGATTCACCTGGCTTTCGGACCGGAAAGGCATTTCATCCTCCGCACCCGCCTCTTTTTCCTCTGCCGTGTCTGGCATCAATTCCCTTGCAATTGCTGGCCCCGCTTCCAAACCCAATCTGAGAACCGCAGAGCCGGACAAAAGAACCGCCAGTACGAAAAGTGTACCAATTCGCGACGGGCGACCTGTTTTTGATGCTCGTTTGGTTTTCATCAGGCTGCCCCCTGTTGCTTCCGCTCATGCCGCATGAATATCAGGCCGGGCTTTGCAGGCTGCGGCTTGGGTTCAGCTGGCTCTCCACTATGAGGTTGCTCTACGGAGCTCGGCTTGGGGCTGTCTACATCTTCCAGCCCGGGCATGTCGTGCATCGAAGCCATCATCAACTCTAACCTTTGCGCGACACCTTCTGCTCGCATCGTCAAGTCCTGCAACGCTTCCTCAGAACCGTGCGACGCATCGCGGGCAGCCGAGAGTGTTTTGGTCAAATCATCAACTTGCGCCGAAAGAACAGCGACAGCGCCCCCGACTCCTTTCTCCAAGTCATTGAAACGGTTCAATCTTCGCGCCAATACAAAGCAATAAAAACCTGCACCTAACGCCCCCGCTGCCAGCAGGATATCTGCAATCAATTCCACCTTATGCCTCCTAGTTCAGCACAAATTCCATGACCAACAAGTCCCTCACACGCCCACGACCGGTGACAATATTGATCCGCCTCAGCATCTGTGATCGAATTCGAGTGAGCGCAACGGGGTCTTGAAGATCACTCACCTTGAGAGCCCGCAGGTAGCTATTGAGCACATCTGTTACCCTGGGCAGCAGTTTTTCAACGTCCGCCTGCGCGTCACTGCGTACTTCCAACTGCGCAACCATCCGCAGTTGCTGCGCCTCGCGCCCCTGCCCCATAGAGAGATGAATAGGGTCCAGGGGCACGAAGGCGATTTCACTAATATCGGTCATTGGGTCGGCCAGTGCCTCCACTGGCATCTCCGTAGAATGTTCCGCTGAATCCGATGATTCCGAATTTTCGTTGCCGAATCCGAACGGCAATAATCCGGACTGGGCGGCATAAAAGCCACCTCCGCCCCCAATCACAGCCAAGATCACCCCAATGATTAGAGGAAGTTTCCCCCGTTTCGTTGATGGATCACCAGCATCCGGGCCCGTATCGGCAACTGCGTCAGTCATAGATTTCCTCAAACTCTCTGTTCCTCCTTCATAACCGTTGAGGGACTAACCGAATGTTAAGGCCGATCCATCAAGTTCGGGACACGCCGCGCAGAATGTCGGCATGACGGAGGATAAGGTGCAGCAGATCAGAACTATCTGGGCAAGTTTGGATGGGCGTAAACGGATTATCGTGGTGGGTGCCACGATGGCGATGTTTCTAAGCGTTCTTTTATTGTCACGCGTCGCAACAGCCCCGACGATGCAATTGCTGTATGCTGGGCTGGAAAGCGGCTCGGCCGGTGACGTCATCCGTTCTCTTGAACAACGCGGAACAATTTATGAAGTTCGGGGGGGCTCGATCTATGTGCCATCGAACCAGCGTGATGAATTACGTATGACGCTGGCCAGCGAGGGGCTGCCAGCAAATGGCGGCAAAGGTTATGAATTGCTTGATTCGCTCAGCGGATTTGGAACAACCTCGCAAATGTTTGATGCAGCATATTGGCGCGCCAAAGAAGGAGAGTTGGCGCGCACAATTGTGGCAAGCCCTCACATAAGTCAGGCCCGCGTGCATTTGGCCAACGCGGCCTCAAATCCATTTCAACGCACAGCGGAACCAACGGCCTCCGTTTCTGTCGTTCCCTTGGGGGCCGCGATCACGGGTACTCAGGCAACGGCCATCCGACACCTCATCGCTTCCGCGGTGACTGGGTTGGACGCGTCAAATGTCGCTGTGATCGACGCAAATGGTACGATGATAGGGGCGACAGACTCAACGGTTGCAGCTGTGGGGTCAACAGGGGATGACCGCGCCCAAATGCTGCGCGAACGCGTCTTGCGGCTTGTCGAAGCCCGGGTCGGAGCCGGGAATGCCGTTGTGGAAGTAAGCGTTGATACTGTAACCGAAACCGAGTCGATCCGGGAAAAGAGAATAGACCCCAACAGCCGGATCGCTATCAGCACAGATGTCGAAGAGCGTTCAGACTCTTCAACCAACGAATCCCAGGCGGTTACCGTTGCTTCAAACTTGCCGGATGGGGATGCCGCAGCAGGGGAAGGTTCCAAGGCAAGCACGAGTTCGACCCGGGAACGGGTCAATTATGAGATTTCCGAAACGGAATCGGAAATCATTCGTGCGCCCGGTGCAACCAAACGGCTGTCGGTGGCTGTGTTGGTCAACGGGGTAACTGCGGACGACGGAAACGGAAACCTGATTTTTGAACCCCGTCAGGAACAAGAACTGTCGGCGCTGCGAGAACTTGTGGCCTCGGCAGTCGGGTTTGACGAGACACGCGGCGATGTGATCACCCTGAAATCCATGGATCTACCCCGCATTGAGCCACAGGGGACAGTGGTGAGCTCATCAATTTTGAACAATGTGTTTTTTGACGCCATGTCCCTGATACAGCTGGCAGTTCTTGCACTTGTCAGTCTTGTTTTGGGTCTTTTCGTCATTCGCCCGGTTTTTGCCAATGCCGCGCTCCCGGCACCAGGTCAATTGACCCCGCTCCCTGTGTCCACCAACACAAATTCTACCGGTGATGCACCAGTTCTGACCGGAGAAATCGACCCGACCGGCGACGCGTTTGACTCCGCGTCCCGACCACCAGCTGCAACAACCTCTCTCCCGGCGCTCGGCGACCCACAGGAAAACCCGGTTGACCGTCTTCGGGCAATGATTGGTGAACGTCAGGAAGAAACGGTGGAGATCCTAAGAGGTTGGCTCGAAGAGAGTGAGGAGAAAGTTTGATGACCATCGCACATCTTTTAGAAGACTTTGCCATTCCCTTTGATGGCAGCCAGATTTTCACGTTGAGTGAGGACGCGTTGGAAGATCAACGGCTTGCGTCCTTTGAACAGGGATACAGTGCAGGATGGGACGACGCAGTCAAAGCCCGAGATCAAGAGACCGGTCAAATATCCGCTAACTTGGCAAGCAACCTGGAAGATCTTTCCTTTACCTACAACGAGGCGCTTACGCAGATGACCGACTGTTTGACTCCGTTTTTTCGTGGGTTGGCTGACGTTGTTTTACCAGAAACCATGGCGCTCAGCTTTGGTCACCATATTGCCGAGGAAATGGCAAAAATGGGGCGCGACCAGGCCGAGCAACCCGTGTTTGTCGTCGTCTCACCAAACGACAAGGCCGTCGTCCAATCCGTTCTATCCGAGCAAGCAGGCATGAATGCTCGAATCGAAGGCGACCCGCTGTTGGGTGCCGGACAGGCCTATGTCCGGATCGGAAACCGCGAGAGAGAAATCAATTGCGACTCGCTGGTTACCAGCATCCGTCAATCGATCGATACTTTTCTTTATCAGAACCAAGAGGATTTGAAACATGGCTGACCAAGACGCGACCCGTGCGGCGACCCACGACCCGGGAAACCCGTTTGTCAACGTCCCGATCGAAGTCACCGTTTGTGTCGGCAAGGCCCGGCCCCTGATCCGGGATCTGGTCAATCTTGGGGAGAATGCAATCCTGCCGCTCGACAAAAAGGTCGAAGATCCGGTGGATCTGTTTATTGGCGACCGCTTGATCGCACGCGGATTGCTGGAAGAAGTCGAAGGTTCGGACTCTGGGCAATTGGCAGTACGGTTGACTGAAATCGCAGATCTGCAAAGTGGATTGGGATGATTTTTCGGCTCCTTTTTGGGATTGCGGTGACTGCGATATGCCTGGCTATGCCTCAGGCCAGCCACGCGCAGGAGCTGTCTCTATCGCTCACGGACGACGGGTCTATTTCGGCGCGCTCCATTCAGTTGATCGTTCTGATCACGGTTCTCAGCCTGGCACCCGGGCTCGCGATCACGATCACTTGCTTCCCGTTTCTGGTCACAGTTCTTTCGATCCTGCGCCAAGCAATCGGATTGCAGCAATCCCCGCCCAACATGTTGATCGTAAGTCTCGCGTTGTTCCTGACTTACTTCGTAATGGAGCCGGTTTTTTCCAAATCCTGGGAGATCGGGATCAACCCCTTGCTGCAGGAGCAGATAGACATCGAAGCTGCAATTCCACGGGTTTTAGAGCCTTTTAGGGTTTTCATGTCTGACAGAGTCGACCCCGTCACCTTGGACAGCATGGCAGCATTGCGAAACTATGATGTCACCAGTCAGCCTACGGATCAGGCACCGCTTTCGATCCTGATCCCCAGTTTTTTGCTGTCTGAAATTTCGCGCGCCTTTCAAATCGGGTTTTTGGTCTTTCTACCCTTCCTGATCATCGACTTGGTTGTCGCAGCAATCCTGATGTCTATGGGCATGATGATGGTACCGCCGGCCATCGTATCCCTGCCTTTCAAGCTGGCATTCTTTGTCGTTGCCGACGGGTGGAGCCTGATTGCGGGGGCATTGGTGCGCAGCTATTTCAATTGAAGTAACAGGATTCCAACACAGTCATGTAATCTGGATCAAGTCGGTCAACCGTTCTCTTTGTCTTCCTGCCTCGTCAAAATTCTGGGGGTCAAGCCACAGACAAAGAGCTCGGCTGATCCAGGGCCAGTCCCGATCCAATATGGAATACCACGCGGTATCCCTGTTTCTTCCCTTGTAGACCAAAGCCTGCTCGAACAAACCGTCATAGCTGAACCCCAGACGCTCAGCTGCCCGCCTCGAGGCTTCATTCAGAGCGTCGCACTTCCATTCATAGCGTCGGTACCCAAGGTCATCGAAAACATGCCGCATCATCAGGAACATGGCCTCAGTCGCGCCACGTGTACGCTGTAACAGAGGGGAGAACGCGATCCCCCCGACCTCGACGCTTCCAGCTTCCGGTTTGATGCGCATATAGCTGGCGACCCCAATGGCACGCCCGGTGTCGCGATCCAATATCGCGTAATAGACAGGATCACTCTGTGCCGAAATGGACACCAGCCAGGCCTGCATGTGATTCTTGGTAGAGAATGGGCCAACAGACATATAGGTCCACAGCCCGTCCTGTTTGCCCGTCTGAAAGGCGGTAAACAGGTCATCGGCATGTTGTACCGGATTCAATTCAATCAGGTCGCAGTATTGGCCACGCATCGGTTTTCGATCAGGCACTGAACGCGGATGCCAATTGGGAACCTCCTGGCCGATCGGCTGTCCGAAAGCGTTGATCCGATGTGTCATGGTTGAACTCCGAATAATCACCGGGATTGGGTTATCAGGATAGACCAGCAGGCAAACAGTCAATTCCAGTTTGGTCATTCAATCCAACTGACACCCTTGCAGATCGCCCCAAAACCCGCTGCATCTACAGTTGCAACGACACCCAAAGAACCTTGGCATCTTCTTCGCTGGTGGACACACAGCCATGCCCCATACCGCTGTCATAGTATACTGAGTCCCCGGCCCGCATGGGTAACGGACGATAGTGTTCTGTATACAGTGTCACTTCGCCGCTGATGACATACATGAATTCCTCGCCGCGGTGACGAACCCATGTGTCAAATTCACTGACATCGCGTGCCTTGATCGTGCTGATATAGGGCAACATCTGTTTGCTGGTCAGTTCGGTACAGAGCAGTTCGTGATCATAGGTGCGCGTCTCCTGATGCTCGCCCTGCCCCAGGCGGGTAAAATCACGGCGCCCCGAAATATCGCTCTTGGCTGACTGCACGAACAGCTGTGGGGTTTCCAGTTCAAGTGTCTGCATCAGGCGGCGAATGATTTCGAAACTGGGTTTGGTCTGATTGTTTTCAATCTTGGACAATGTCGACCGGCCAATGGCGGCAGACTTGGCCGCCTCCTCCAAAGTCAGGCCCTTTTCCTTGCGCGCCTCCCGAATCATGCGACCCAGAACTTCGCCATCTGGCGCCTCCATACCTTCGACAAGGGGGCCAATTTCTTCTGCTTGTACGGGTTCCATTTGGCGTTTTCTCCTGCTCCCCGGCCAGCTTAGCTTTGATACATCACATAGTCAAAATTTCCCCTACATTTCTTTTGTTGATTATTGTGGAAAAGTTTCCTATAGGAACGAAACGACGCATACTGGTGCATACATTCCTAAATTGGAACGTTTTCGTTCAGAGAGGGAAATCATGAGCGACTATAATTTGGTGGTGATCGGCGGAGGCCCCGGCGGCTATGTGGCGGCGATACGCGCCGCGCAACTGGGACACAAAGTTGCCTGTGTCGAAGGACGCACGACGCTGGGCGGCACATGCCTGAACGTCGGCTGCATCCCCTCCAAGGCCCTGCTGACCTCTTCGGCAAAATACGCCGAGCTTTCTCATCTCTCCTCCCACGGCGTTTCGGTCGGAGAGGTTGGTTTGGACCTGAACGCCATGATGGCCCGCAAGGACAAGATCGTCGGTGACCTAACGAAAGGTATCTCTTTCTTGTTCAGAAAGAACGGTGTGGATCACATCGAAGGTTGGGCCAGCATCCCGACGGCCGGACAGGTTCAAATTGGCGACCAGATCCTAACTACCAAGAATATTGTAATCGCCACCGGCTCGGAGCCCACGCCTCTCCCTGGGGTGGACATCGACGAAGTGGATGTGCTGAGCAGCACCGGAGCACTGGCATTGGAAGAGGTGCCAGAACGCTTGGTGGTTATCGGCGCGGGCGTGATCGGACTTGAATTAGGTCAGGTCTGGTCACGTCTCGGATCCAAGGTGACAGTCGTGGAATACCTCGACCGGATCTTGCCCGGCATTGACGGTGACATCGCCAAACTGTCCCAACGCGCACTGTCCAAACGTGGGGTAAAATTCCAACTTGGTCGTGCATTGAAGTCAATTACCAAGGGCGACACCGCCCTGGCTCTGACCCTCGACCGGGTTGGCAAGGACAAGCAAGAAACGCTTGAAGCCGACAAGGTTCTGATCGCCATCGGACGTCGCCCGGTAACGCGCGGGTTGAACCTGGAAGACCTGGGTGTCGCGACCAATGCCCGCGGGTTTATTGAGGTAGATGATAGTTTCCGGACATCGGTTCCGGGGATCTACGCTATCGGTGATTGCGTGCCCGGCCCAATGCTAGCGCATAAGGCCGAAGAAGATGGTGTTGCCTGCGTCGAACTCCTGGCTGGGAAACACGGACATGTCGATTATGACACCGTCCCGGGCGTCGTCTACACCGACCCCGAAGTCGCCTCGGTTGGACAAACCGAAGAGGCGCTGAAAGAGGCGGGTACCCCTTATACCGTTGGAAAATTCGCTTTCATGGCCAACTCACGCGCCCGTTCGACCGGTGAAACAGATGGTGCGGTCAAGGTCTTGATGGCTTCAGATGGCGCATTGCTTGGTGCCCATATCTGCGGAGCCCATGGTGGTGATCTGATCGCTGAACTGGTTTTGGCGATGACCCAGGGCATCACAGTCGAAGAAGTCGCCCGCACTTGTCACGCCCATCCGGCGATGGGTGAGGCGGTCAAGGAAGCCTGTCTCGATGCGCTTGGCCGCGCGATCCACGCATAAGGAGGTCGCCAGATGACTGTCCAGCTCCGCCCCCGCCACCCGGAAAAAGCCAAGCGCACCGACAGCGTCATCCCGCGCAAGCCCAAGTGGATCAGAAAGAAGAAAATCGAAAGCGCCGAATATTACGACACTCGGCGTCTGATGCGGGATCATGACCTGACGACAGTCTGCGAAGAGGCCGCCTGCCCCAACATTGGTGAATGCTGGTCCAAACAGCACGCCACCATGATGATCATGGGCGAAGTTTGCACCCGCGGATGTTCGTTTTGCAATGTCGCAACCGGTAAACCGGATACGCTGGACGTCTTTGAACCCGGTCGTGTGGCCTCCGCAGTGAAGAAGCTGGGTCTGCGCCACGTTGTGATCACATCCGTAGACCGGGATGATCTGGCAGACGGCGGCGCAGAACATATCGCCCAGACCATCCGCGCCGTGCGCCATCAGAACCCCAACACCACGGTCGAAGTTCTGACACCTGATTTTCTGGGCAAGGGCGACGCCGCCAATATCGTTTTTGATGCAGCACCGGATGTCTTCAACCACAATCTGGAAACTGTTCCGCACCTGTATCCGACCGTGCGCCCTGGAGCCCGCTATTACACCTCATTGCGGCTTCTGGATGACGCAAAGCGGTCAAATCCACAAATTTTCACGAAATCCGGCCTGATGGTTGGATTGGGGGAAACCATGAATGACGTACGCCAGGTGATGGATGACCTGCGTGCAGCCAATGTCGATTTTCTGACAGTGGGTCAGTATCTGCAACCCACTCCAAAACACCATAAAATAGACCGGTTCTGGACCCCGGAAGAGTTCGCACAGCTGGAGCAGATCGCACGCAACAAAGGTTTCCTGCATGTTTCTGCGACGCCGTTGACACGATCCTCGTTCCACGCGGACCAAGATTTTGCCGCCCTGAAACGCGCGCGCCAGCAGGCGCTGGCAACTGGGCATTCACTGTAACGCAATGGGAGGGAAACCATGGAAGCGTTAAATTCAATCGTAGGAGCCATCAACGGCGTCGTCTGGGGGCCGCTGATGCTGGTCCTCATTCTTGGCGTAGGCTTCTTCTTGCAGGTTGGGCTGAAATTCATGCCGATCCTGAAACTGGGCACGGGTTTTAGCCTGCTGTTCAAAGGTCGCGAAAGCCAGGGCGAGGGCCAGATCAGCCCATTCAACGCGCTGATGACTTCGCTGTCGGCGACTATTGGTACCGGCAACATTGCCGGTGTGGCTACTGCTGTCTTCCTGGGCGGTCCAGGCGCCTTGTTCTGGATGTGGATGACCGCGTTGGTAGGCATGGCCACCAAATATGCCGAAGCTGTCCTCGCGGTAAAATATCGCGAGACCGACGAGCTGGGCAATTATGTCGGCGGGCCGATGTATTACATCAAAAACGGCCTGGGTGCCAAATGGGCCTGGCTGGGTTTTGCATTTGCTCTGTTCGGAGCGATCGCGGCATTCGGCATCGGCAACGGTGTACAGGCCAATGGTGTGGCACAGGTTCTGGAAAGCAACTTTGGCCTGAACACGTCGGTTACAGGTGTTGTCCTGATGATCCTGACCGCAGCCGTGATCCTGGGTGGCATCACCCGCATCGGTGCGGTCGCCGGTAAGCTGGTTCCATTCATGGCCGTCAGCTATATCGTCGCCGGCTTGCTGGTTCTGCTGATCAACATCGGTGCCATTGGCGACGCGATCAGCCTTGTCTTTACCCACGCATTTACCCCATCGGCTGCCGAAGGTGGTTTTGCAGGTGCGGCTGTTTGGATGGCGATCCGCTTTGGTGTAGCACGTGGTGTGTTCTCGAACGAAGCCGGGTTGGGCTCCGCCCCGATTGCACATGCTGCTGCATCGACTGCCGGTCCTGTCAACCAGGGTCTGGTTGCCATGTTGGGCACGTTCATCGACACCATCATCGTCTGCACCATCACTGGCCTGGCCATCATCGCATCGGGTGCGTGGACGTCGGGTGAATCTGGCGCGGCTCTGACATCGCTGGCATTTGAACTCTCATTGCCAGGCATCGGCGGCTATTTGATTGCAATTTCGCTGTCGATCTTTGCCTTCACCACAATCCTCGGCTGGTCGTTCTATGGCGAAAAATGTGTTGGCTACCTGATGGGTCACAAGTTCCTGATGGTCTATCGCATCGCATGGATCGTGATGATCTATTTTGGTGCAACCGCCGATCTGGGTTTCATCTGGTTGCTGGCGGATACGCTGAATGCCATGATGGCCATTCCGAACCTGATCGCTCTGGCTCTGCTCAGCCCGATTGTCTTCAAGCTGACCAAGGAATTCTTCGCTTCTGGCGGAGCCTCGGAAAGCGGCAATTCGCCTGCTGAATAACCGTCGCGGCGGGCCGTGATCCGCGGCCCCCCGCTTCCCCAAAGTGAACTCTCATTTCGAGGAGATGACAGATGGCTACCAAAATCATGCTGCCGATTGACCACACCGACGATCGTTCGTGGAAAAAGGCACTGCCCGTCGCGCTGGAACAGGCGAAATTCTACGGGGCCGAACTGCACGCGGTTTCGGTCATCCCCGAGATCATTCAATTGCCCAACCTTCCGCCCAACTATGGGGCGGGTGCCAAGGCGCACGTTCAAAAGGCTGTCGAAGACATCCTGAAGCACGGCGGCGCAGCGGATGTGTCTGTACATATCGAAGAAGGCAGCGTTTATCGCGAAATTCTCAAGCTGGCTCACAAGGACGGCTATGACATGATCATCATGGCCTCGGCCAAAGGTGATTTTCCAAATTACGAGATCGGCCCCAACCTGGCCCGCGTGGTGCGTAACGCCCATTGCACTGTTATGGTTGTACGCGACTGATCGCGTTTCCTTTCCGATTCAAGCCTCGTTTCAAGCAAGGACAAGAATATGACCGACGCACCCAAACGCACACCGCTTTATGACCTGCATGTCGAACTGGGCGGCAAGATGGTTGATTTTGCTGGCTGGGAAATGCCTGTGCAATACCCGATGGGCATCATGGGCGAACACAAACATTGTCGCGAGAAAGCGGCGGTGTTTGATGTCTCTCACATGGGCCAGGTGATCCTGAAAGGCGACAATGTAGGCGAAAAGCTCGAAGCGCTCTGCCCGCAAGCCTATGCCACATTGAAAGAGGGCAAAGCCCGCTATGGTTTCTTCACCAACGAAGATGGCGGCATTATGGATGACTTGATCGTATCCAACGCGGGCGATCATTATTTTGTCGTGGTCAACGCCGCACTGCGCCACCAGGACATCCCGCACATGGCCGCCAATCTGGATGGTGTCGACGTCATCGAGATTTTTGACCGTGCATTGGTCGCGGTTCAAGGTCCCAAGGCCGAAGACGTCGTGGGCGACCTGTGCCCTGCCGCCCGTGATCTGAAGTTCATGGAAACCACCGTCGCAGACATCAATGGTGTTTCCTGTCGCATCTCGCGCCTGGGTTACACGGGTGAAGACGGGTATGAGATTTCGATTCCGGACGCCGATGCCGTAGCTGTGACCCGTGCCTTCCTCGCACACGAAGACTGCGAGCCTGCCGGTCTGGGCGCGCGTGACAGCCTCCGGCTCGAGGCCGGTCTGTGTCTCTATGGCAATGACATCGATCAATCGACTTCCCCGATCGAAGCCAGCCTGAACTGGGCCATCCAGAAACGCCGCAAGGAAGAAGGCGGTTTCCCCGGTGCTGCACGCATCCAAAAGGAATTGGCCGAAGGCGCAGCCAAGAAACTGGTCGGCATCAAACCTGCCGGTCGCGCCCCAGCCCGCCAAGGTGTAGAAATCCAATGCGCCGAAGGCAACACCATCGGTGAGATTACCTCGGGCGGTTTTGGCCCGACGGTCGGCGGCCCGGTCGCCATGGGCTATGTCTCTGCCGGACATGGTACCGTTGGTGAACAGGTCAACCTCGTTATCCGCGGCAAGGCCCAGCCTGCCGAGATTGTATCGCTGCCTTTCGTGCAGCAGAATTACAAACGCTAATCCCAGGAGCAAAAACAATGGCCATCTATTATTCCGAAGAGCACGAATGGGTTCTGGTCGAAGGCGACGTCGCCACAATTGGTATCACCCAGCACGCCGCTGATCAGTTGGGTGAAATCGTTTTCGTCGAACAGCGTGAAGCAGGTGACGAATTCGCCAAGGGCGATGACATCGGTGTTATCGAATCCGTCAAGGCGGCCTCGGAAATCTATGCCCCCGTCGATGGCGAAGTCGTTGAGGCAAACGAAGCTCTGGCCGACAACCCTGGCGCATTGAACGAAAGCCCCGAAGGCGACGCCTGGATCTATAAGATCAAGTTGGCGGATGCCGCACAGCTGGAAGATCTGATGGATCTAGACGGCTACAAGGCCCTGATCGGCTAACGCATCCCCTCCTCGCCGGAAACACGTCCGGCGGGGCCCATTGCCCAAACAAGGACCAAGAGACATGGCCTTCAAACTGACCGATTACGAAGCATATGACTTCGCCAATCGCCGCCACATCGGCCCCTCCCCACGGGAAATGGCCGACATGCTGCAGGTGATCGGCTTTAAAACTCTGGATGAGCTGATTGACGCCACGGTGCCCCCGGCGATCCGCCAGGAAGAGGCGCTGGATTGGGGTCCGGCAATGACCGAGCGTGACGCGCTGTATCACATGAAACAGGTCGCCTCCAAGAACAAGGTTCTGACCTCTCTGATCGGTCAGGGATATTACGGCACTACGACGCCTGCGCCGATCCTGCGCAACATCCTTGAAAACCCCGCTTGGTACACTGCGTATACCCCCTACCAGCCCGAAATTTCCCAGGGCCGCCTCGAGGCGCTGTTGAACTTCCAGACCATGGTCAGCGATCTGACCGGGTTGGACATCGCCAACGCTTCGCTTCTGGACGAGGCGACCGCCGCCGCCGAAGCAATGGCCATGGCACACCGCGGTTCGCGCTCCAAAGCGAACAACGCGGCCTTTTTTGTCGACAAAAACTGCCACCCGCAAACCGTGGCAGTGATCAAGACCCGCGCCGAACCTTTGGGGATCGAGGTTCTCGTGGGCGACCCGGATACGATGGATGCGGACGCTGTCTTTGGCGGTATCTTCCAGTATCCGGGTACTTATGGGCATGTACGCGACTTTACCGATGAAATCGCCGCGCTGCATGCAAACAAGGGCATCGCGATTGTCGCGGCCGACATCCTGTCGCTGGCGCTGCTGAAATCACCCGGTGAAATGGGTGCCGACATTGCCATCGGATCGACCCAGCGGTTCGGCGTGCCCATGGGCTATGGTGGCCCCCACGCTGCCTATATGGCGACCACCGACAAGCTGAAGCGTGCCATGCCCGGCCGCATCATCGGTGTGTCGATTGATGCGCGCGGCAACCAGGCCTATCGCCTGTCGCTGCAAACCCGCGAACAGCACATCCGCCGTGAAAAAGCCAACTCGAACGTCTGTACTGCTCAGGCGCTGCTGGCCGTCATTGCGTCGATGTATGCAGTTTACCATGGTCCCGACGGGATCAAGGCGATTGCCCAGTCGGTGCACCGCAAGACCTCGCGGCTGGCCGATGGCCTGGAAGAAGCAGGGTTCAAGGTTGAACCCGAAGTGTTCTTTGACACCATCACCGTCGAAGTCGGTCACCTTCAGAATGTCGTCATGGAGGCCGCCGTCGCCCGTGGCGTCAACCTGCGCAAAGTTGGCGAAACCAAAGTCGGCATCTCGCTGGATGAACAGACCCGCCCCGAAACCATCGAAGCGGTCTGGGGTGCCTTTGGCATCGACAAGAAAGACGACAGCTCGAACAAGCATTATCGCCTGCCCGATTATGCGCTGCGCGAAAGCGAGTATCTGACTCACCCGATCTTCCACAAGAACCGGGCCGAAGCAGAAATCACCCGCTACATGCGTCGTCTGGCCGACCGTGACCTGGCACTGGACCGCGCGATGATCCCGCTCGGCTCCTGCACCATGAAGCTGAACGCGACCATCGAAATGATCCCGGTTACCTGGCCGGAATTTGGCAATCTGCACCCCTTCTGCCCCGAAGATCAGGCGCAGGGCTATCACGAGATGATCGCCGATCTGAACGACAAACTGTGCCAGATCACCGGTTATGACGCGATCAGCCAACAGCCGAACTCGGGTGCGCAGGGTGAATATGCGGGCCTGCTGACCATCCGTAACTACCACGCCTCGCGTGGCGAGGCAGGCCGGAATGTCTGTCTGATCCCAACCTCGGCGCATGGCACCAACCCGGCGTCGGCGCAGATGGTGGGCTACAAGGTGGTTCCGGTCAAAGCGGATGACAGCGGCAACATCGACGTCGCTGACTTCCGGGAAAAGGCAGAAAAGCATTCGGACCAGCTGGCCGCTTGCATGATCACCTACCCATCGACCCACGGCGTGTTCGAAGAGACCGTACAGGAAGTCTGCCAGATCACCCATGATCACGGCGGTCAGGTCTATATCGACGGCGCCAACATGAACGCCATGGTGGGTCTGGCCCAGCCGGGCAAGATTGGCGGCGACGTCAGCCACCTGAACCTGCACAAAACCTTTTGCATTCCGCATGGCGGTGGCGGCCCCGGCATGGGTCCGATTGGCGTCAAGGCACACCTCGAAGAGCACCTGCCGGGTCACCCGGAGTACGGCACCGCTGTTGGTCCAGTGTCGGCCGCTCCGTTTGGTTCGCCGTCGATCCTGCCGGTGTCCTGGGCCTATGTGCTGCTGATGGGTGGTGCGGGTCTGACCCAGGCCACCAAGGTTGCGATCCTGAACGCCAACTACATCGCGGCCCGTCTGAAGGATGCCTATCCGATCCTCTACACCTCGGAAACCGGTCGTGTGGCGCATGAATGTATCCTGGACACCCGTCCGCTGGACGAACAGGGCCACGTTACCGTGGACGACATCGCCAAGCGTCTGGTCGACTCGGGCTTCCACGCACCGACCATGTCCTGGCCGGTGGCTGGCACGTTGATGGTGGAGCCCACGGAATCCGAACCCAAGGACGAACTGGACCGCTTCTGCGAAGCGATGCTGTCAATCCGAGGCGAGGCCCAGGACATCATCGACGGCAAGATCGACCCCGAGAATAACCCACTGAAACATGCACCACACACGGTGCGTGACCTGGTGGGCGATTGGGACCGTCCTTATACCCGCGAACAGGCCTGTTTCCCTCCCGGTTCGCTGGGCGTGGACAAATATTGGTCGGTGGTGAACCGGGTGGACAACGCCTATGGCGACCGCAACCTGATCTGCACCTGCCCGCCGATGTCTGATTACGAAGACGACGCATCCTGATCCGACGCTACTCAGTCCCGCCCGCATGTCGGGCGGGACTGTCTATTCTGGCCCCATCGCCAGAGTATTTCTCACGTGACTTTCAGGTGACTCCCAACGACTTCACTCATGCGAAGGGACACATATGGCTTATCTGGAACCCATCCAAAGCTGCGCCTTGGCACCAGTTGAAAGCAGGGCGAACAAATCCGATTTGCGCGTGGACATCTTTGTGCCTGATGTGACAGCTAACGCTTCGGCACAAATGTTCCTGGACCTGTTCCAAGCAGCCAACGATCTGCTGACCGGAACACGCTATCGCGTGACCCTGCGCACCTTGTCGACACCAGTGAACGAGGACCCCCGTCAATGGCAACGCCGGACGGTCATTTTCTTGGGCAACCTGCAATCACGATGGGTTTCGCGCCCCGACCAACGCAACCGGTTGGCCTCGATCCTCAGATTGTCACCTCGCAGCATGATGATTGGGGGCGCTGTATTTCTGATGCGGGATGCCGGGATGAACCATGACGTCAATCTGGCCATCCATCCAAATTTTACCGCCGCAGCCCAGGAAGAAGGGTTGCTTGCCGATGCGTCCACCACCGTTCGGGAAGGCCGCATTAACAGCGCTTCTTCCGGCTTTGCCGCTCTGCCATTGATAGTGGATCTTATCGGTGAAGATCATGGCCCCTATATCGGCAAAACCTTGTCGGCGTATCTGGGCCTTTCGGACGGTCGCCAATCACCACAAAGCCGGGAAATCGTGTCGCTGCGCCACCGCAGCCGCGGGGACCGGTTGATCGACGTGGCCCTGAAAATGATGCAGGAGCATATCGAAGAACCGCTACAGATCCGCGAATTGGCCAGCACATTGGGTGTTTCAACCCGCAAGCTGGAACGCCGCTTTCAAGAGAAAACCGGTAGTACGCCATTGACCGTCTATCGCCAATTGCGCATCGAACGAGCGCACCAGCTGATCAGCCAGACCGACCTAACCAATTCCGAAATCGCCGTGGCAACCGGCTTTGGGTCACGCGCCAATCTGGCCCATTGGTTTCGCAAACAATATGGCACCGGACCAACCGAAGCGCGCACCCGGATGTTTCAACGACCGGCCCTGACGGGTTGACCCAGGCGCCGGGTCAACCCATTCGCAAGATCTACCCGGCAAAGCTGTAGGCCGTTTTGACCGTGGTATAAAACTCCGCAGCATACCGCCCCTGTTCGCGCGACCCATGCGACGATCCTTTGCACCCACCAAAAGGCACATGATAGTCAACGCCGGCCGTCGGCAGGTTAACCATCACCATGCCTGCCTCGCTTTGACGCTTGAACTCGCGCGCGTATTTCAGGCTGGAGGTACAGATCCCCGACGACAGGCCAAATTCTGTGTCATTGGCCACGCTCAGCGCATGATCAAAGCCTGAAACCTTGATGATGCTGGCGCAGGGACCAAAGATCTCCTCGCGGCTGGATCGCATGTCGTTGGTCGCATTCAGGAACAACGCCGGGATTTGATAATATCCGGTTGTGTCCCGGTCTACGTGTTCTCCGCCAATAACTTCGGCCCCTTCGGCCCGTGCCAGGTCCACATATTCAAGGTTCCCGACCAACTGCTTTTTCGACACCACCGGCCCGATCTGCACCGACGGATCCAGCGGATTGCCGACATTCAGAGCCTGCGCCTGAGTCACCAATCGGTCGACAAAAGCATCGTGAATACCCGCATCGACGATGATCCGGCTCGAGGCCGTGCATCGTTGGCCGGTAGAAAAGAAGGCACCGTTCAACACAACAGGTACCGCAATATCCAAATCGGCGTCATCCATGACGACCATCGGGTTCTTGCCGCCCATTTCCAGCTGAATCTTTTTCATGCTGCGGGCCGCGTCTATGGCCAGGTTCTGCCCCACAGGAACGGACCCAGTAAACGAAATCGCGTTGATCCCACTGTGCGCGGACATTGCATTGCCCACAACGGATCCTTGTCCCATCACCAGATTGAACACGCCTGCGGGACACCCTGCCTCATGAAGAACCTCGGTCAACAAGTGGGCACTGGCCGGCGTCAAATCGGCGGGTTTGAACACAACAGTATTGCCATAGGCCAGCGCAGGCGCAATTTTCCAGGCGGGAATGGCGATGGGAAAATTCCATGGCGTGATCAGGCCAACGACACCCACAGGTTCGCGCACCACATCGACATCCACATCCGTGCGCAATGATGCGATGGCATCACCTGCCACGCGGACCGCTTCGCCCGCAAAGAAACGGAACACCTGAGCAGCTCGGACAGTTTCACCAATGGCTTCTGCCAGGGTCTTACCCTCTTCCCGGGCCAGGACAGTGCCGATTTCGGTCTTGCGCGCAAACAACTTCTGCGCCACCGCCTCCAACAAGTCAGACCGCACCTGAGGCGACGCCGAAGCCCACCCTCTCAGAGCGCCGTTGGCGGCCTGGACCGCCTGATCAACCTGTTCGACCGAAGCGCGGGCATAGACACCGATCACCTCGGAAATATCTGCTGGATTGCGGTTCTCTACCGCGTCATGCCCGTCCACCCAGGCACCTGCAATTAAGTTCTGTTTCATGACTCACTCGATGTTTGGGAAGACCACTGCGCAAACCCAGCGCCAGACCGACGGATTTGACAAAAGAACCGGCTGAAGCAATCGGGGGAACATGTTGCTTCAGCCGGAGAGAGAGGCTGGACCCAGACGGGCCCAACTCTCCTATTCTGCTGCAACTGCCGTTGCGTTGATCGCAGCGTCGATTGCCGATTCGAGCACATCCAACGCCTCGTCGACCTGCTCCATCGGCGTCGTCAGCGGCGGCAAAAGACGTACAGCATTGGCACGGGTGCCGCAGGGCAGGATGATCAGCCCGCGGGCCTCAGCTTCGGCCACGATCGCCTGGGTCAGCGCCGGGTCGGGAGCGTTGCTGCCCCGGTCCGTGACCAGCTCGAACGCCACCATGGCACCTTGGCCGCGCACATCACCAATTGCTTCGTAGCCCTGACGGGCCGCGATATCGGTCAGGCGTGCAATTATGCGGTCCCCGACCTCAGTGGCCCGCTCACACAGGTTTTCTTCGACGATCACATCCAGAACTGCATGTGCCGCAGCCACCGCCAGCGGGTTGCCCGCATAGGTGCCGCCGATACCGCCCACAGGGGCGGCATCGACGACCTCGGCCCGACCGGTTACGGCTGAGAGCGGAAAGCCACCGGCCAGTCCCTTTGCCATGGTCACCAGATCGGCAGCGACACCAGCATGTTCAAAGGCAAACAGTTTGCCGGTGCGTGCGATTCCCGATTGGACCTCATCCGCGATCAACAAGATCCCATGATCATCACAGATCTGGCGCAGCGCGCGCAGGAAATCTGGCGGGGCAATGTTGAAACCACCTTCACCCTGCACCGGTTCGATAATAATCGCGGCCACACGTTCGGGATCAATCGAGCTGCGCAACATGTTGTCCAGAACCGCCAGGGATTGTTCAACTGTCACCCCGTGGAACTCATTTGGGAAAGGCACGTGCAGGACCTCGGGCGGCATGGCACCGAAAGCTTTCTTATACGGGTTTACCTTGCCGCACAGCGCCATGCCCATCAGGGTTCGACCGTGGAACGCCCCGGAAAAGGCGATGACACCGGAGCGCCCAGTATAGGCGCGGGCCATTTTCACTGCGTTTTCGACAGCCTCGGCACCGGTGGTGACCAGCATGGTTTTCTTGTCAAAGTCACCGGGGGTCGATGCATTCAGTCGCTCGGACAGGGCAATATAGCTCTCATACGGGGCGACGTGAAAACAGGTGTGGGTAAAGTTTTCGGCCTGTTTTGCCACCGCAGCCATGACTTTGGGGTGGCGATGGCCCGTGTTGTTCACCGCGATCCCGGCAGCAAAGTCGATGAAGCGATTACCATCCGCATCCCATAGTTCGGCGTTTTCCGCGCGAACCGCATAGATTCCACGGGTGGCGACACCCTTGGCCACGGCGGCCTCGCGGCGTGATTGGAGGTCAAGGCTGGCGCTCATGCGATATGTCTCCTCTGCGTGCGCTTCGATTCTTCACATCATATTGCGCATTATTTTGAACTTTACTACTTATAAATTGCGCAACATCCAGAGATTCGCCTATCCTAAGCAAAATGACACAGGGATATTCAGTCATGACAGATGATTTCGATGTTGGAGACCGGTTAAAGACGCTGAGAACACAGTTTGGCATGTCCCAGCGACAACTTGCCGAGGCCGCCAATGTACCTCATGGGCAGATTTCCATGATCGAAACCAACCGGAGCAGCCCTTCGGTGGCTTCGCTGCGCAAGATTCTAGGCGGATTTGGCATCACCATGTCTGAATTTTTTGAGCCCGAATCTATTTCAGCTCAAAAAGCCTTCTTCACTCCGGCGGAAATGCGCGACCTGACGTCTCTCTTGTATCGGCGCGATGATCCGGCCCAACAAAAAATCACCATCATGCAGGTCGGCGACGCCAAGGCACATGGCCTGCAAATCCTGCACGAACGGTATGAAGCTGGTGCAGACACCGGCGATTCCATGATCGAACACGAGGCCAACGAAGGTGGCATCGTCGTCTCGGGCGAAGTCGAAGTGACCGTCGGTGACGAAGTCCGTGTGCTGAAAGCCGGGGACGCCTATCTGTTCAACAGCCGGGAACCGCATCGGTTCCGCAATATCTCTGATCGCCCCGCCGAAGTCATCTCGGCCTGCACCCCACCTTATCTCTAACTTGACTTCCGTCATCAAAGGAAACGCTTATGTCCCCTCTTGAAGGTCTCAAAGTGGTCGAACTGGCCCGCATCCTGGCCGGTCCCTGGATTGGCCAATCGCTGGCCGATCTGGGTGCGAACGTCACCAAAGTCGAGGCCGAAAGCGGCGATGACACCCGCGCCTGGGGGCCCCCATTTATCGAACGCGATGGGGACAAAACTGCTGCCTATTACTACGCTGCAAACAGGGGCAAGACCGCGGTCGTAGCAGACTTCCGATCCGCGGAAGGTCAAAAAATCGTGCGTGACCTGGTGGCCGACGCCGACATCCTGATCGAAAACTTCAAAGTCGGCGGATTGGCGAAATACGGGCTGGACTATGACAGTCTGCGGGAGCTGAACCCGCGGTTGATCTATTGTTCGATCACAGGGTTCGGACAGGACGGCCCTTATGCCAAACGCGCGGGCTATGATTTTTTGATCCAAGGCATGTCGGGGCTGATGTCGATCACGGGCGAACCCGATCGCCAACCACAAAAAGTAGGAGTGGCGGTAACGGATGTCGTGACCGGGCTTTATGGCACCATCGGGATTCTGGCGGCGGTGGAGCAACGTCACCGCACCGGGCTGGGTCAGCATATTGATATGTCGCTACTGGATTGCGCCACCGCACTGTTGGCCAATCAGGCGATGAATTACCTGGCCACCGGCAACAGCCCAATGCGCAAAGGCAATGACCACCCCAATATCTCACCCTATCAGGTATTGCCCACGGCGGACGGGCATATCATTGTGGCCGTTGGCAATGACGGACAGTTCCAGCGGTTCTGCCGGGTGATCGAGCGCCTGGATCTGGCAGAGAACCCCGATTATGCCAGCAACGGGTTGCGGGTGTCCAACCGCGACGCGTTGACAGCTGAGTTGGCGGACTCCCTGAGCAACTGGACCTCGGCCGAGCTGTTGTCTGCACTGGAAGCGGCCACTGTGCCTGCCGGGCCGATCAACTCTATCGGGCAAGCTTTTGAAGACCCTCAGGTGCAAGCCCGTGGACTGGTGATCGAACCCGAAGGCATCAAAGGCGTACGCGGCCCTTGGAAATTCTCGGACGCCGAACTGGCGCTGGACAAGACCGCACCGGTCCTGCCCAAGGCCCAGTAGGCCGCATTCCGCAGATTCAGAAAACAGCCGCCTCGGGAACGAGGCGGCTGTTTTAGTTGGGGGTCACAGGTTTGGATCTATGCCCACAGACTCTAACGCAGACGCCAATCCCGCGATCAGAACAGCAAACCCGGTAACCACAGCGCGATCTGCGGGAAGGCCACAACCAGCGCCAACCCGATAATCTGCAGCACCACAAACGGAATCGCCGCCCAATATATGTCGCCAATGGTGATATCCGCCGGTGCAACCGATCGCATGTAAAACAGGTTGTAGCCGAACGGTGGTGTCAAATACGCGGACTGCATAGACAGAATGAACAACACCGCAAACCATGTGGTGTCATAACCCAGATCCCGCACTATCGGGACGAACAACGGCACAGTGATGAACACGATGGCAAAATCGTCCAGAAACATACCCAACACAAAGTAAGTGGCCAACATGGCGATGATCACCAGTATGGGTGACAATTCAAAATCTTCGATCAGCTCACCGACGATCATCCCCGCACCCAGGCCCACATAGATTTTCGAGAAGAACACGGCCGCGATGGTGATCCACATCAACATTCCCATCAGCTTGGTCGTCGTCAGCATGACATAGCGCAGCATGTCCCAGTTGACCCGGCCGTGCAGCGCCGCAATCACCAACGCGCCAAATGCACCAATGGCAGACGCCTCAGACGGAGACGTCACTCCGCCAATAATACACCCCAAGACCGTAGCAATCAGAACTCCTGGCGGGATCAAATGGCGCAGGGATTTCAGTTTTTCCAAACCGCTGAACCGCTCTTCATCCGGGGCGGGTGGGCCAAGGCTCGGGTTGAACCGGCAGCGCACCAATACATAAAGGATATATATCCCGGCCAGCATCAGCCCCGGCATCAGACCGGCGGCAAACAGTTTGCCCACGGAATCGCGACTGAGAAACGCATAGATGATCATCAACACCGAAGGCGGGATTAGGAAACCCAACGCGCCTCCGGCCATAATCGTGCCGGTCACCAGTTTCTTGTCATAGCCGCGTTTCAGCATCGCAGGCAGCGCGATGATACCCAATGACACGGTGGCTGCGCCGGAAACACCGGCCATGGCGGCGATCAGGGCACAAATGATGACAGTACCGACCCCCAATCCACCGGGCACCCCCCCCATCAGCTTGTGGATCATCTCGAACAAGTCATCCGTGATGCCGCTCCGTTGCAGCACAAGCCCCATGAAGATAAATAGTGGCAACGCCACCAGCAGGAAATTGTCCATCGCGCTGTAGGTCGAGCTGACCAACAATTCGAGCCCACCGGGTCCCCACAACACAAAGGCGCTGCCAACGCCGGAAATCGTCAATGCCCAGGCCAGCGGCGATCCCATCGCCATCAAGGCCAGCATTGACAGGAACATGATCGCCGTCGTGGTCAGCGGATCGAGTTCAGCCATGTTTCCTCCTCCCCGGGCAACCATTGGCTACCCGCGTAAATGCGCCCTACTTGGTGGCGGCTTCCAATAATTCGGGGTCAATGTCGCTCTCGTCTTCGCCCGCGCGAGGATCGACAAAATCAATTCCCAGCAGAACCAAAACCGAACGCAGCAATTCCGCGATGTTTTGCAGGATCACCAGGCCGACTGCGACAGGGATGACCGTCTTGATCGGGTAGATCGCCGGTTGCCAGATGCTTTTGTTCGAATACTCGCGTACTGCCCAACTGTCGGCGGCAAACTCAACGGCCATTTTAAAGAAGACACCCAGCACCACCAAGCCGATGGTAAAGATGATGGTGTCGCAGAACGCCTTGCCACGCGGCCCCATCAGGCCATAGATCACTTCGGACCGGACATGTCCGCGATGGCGCAGGGTATAGGACCCAGCCAACATGCAGAACGCTCCGTACAACATTGTCGATGTCTCATGCGCCCAAATGGTGGGCGAATTGAGGAAGTAGCGAGCCACGATTTCCAGCATCAGCACAGAGATCATGGCCAGGGTCAGCCATGAAATGGCCCGCCCGACAAAATCGGACAGGCCATCCTGGGCGACCAGATATCTGGTCACCGCGCTCATTACAGGCGGCCTTGGGCCTTGGCATTGGCGATCAATGCGTCAACAAATGCCTTGTTGCGGTCCGACCGTGCCGCCTCTTCGGCCCACACGCCTTGTGCAGCCTGTGTCAGCGCCTTGGAATCCGCATCGGGTAAAGTCGCGTATGCAAAGGTGCCATCTGCGACGCCGGCGTTGCCGTCTGCCAACCACTGGTGAATGTCATCTGCAAACTGCTGAATTGCGACGTTCAGGATCTGCTTGTGCTCATCGCTCAACTTGTCCCAAGCTGCGGGATTGGCCAAAAAGGTTTCAGTCCAGCCCGGCATCAGCATGTTCATAAAGGTATAGTTCTGGGCCGTTTCGTTCAGCTTGAGCTGTTCGTATTCAACCGGACCACCATAGATGGCACCATCGATCACGCCTGTCGACATGCCGATATACAGCTCCTGGGCCGGGAGATACACGGTTGGAATGTCAAAAGCGTTCAAAACCTTGGCGACATTGGATGTGGCGCGGATCTTGCGGGTTTTCAAATCTTCCAGAGAAGTGACCGGCTCTTTGGTCAGCAGGTCATAGTTATGACCATATCCCTTGCCCAGATACACGGTGCCGGCTTCGGAATACGCTTCGGTCAGAAGCGCTTCAACTTCGGGGCTGTCAAACAGCGCCTTCGCTTCATCCACGCTGGCCCAAGCCCCCGGAAGCCCGGCCTCGATGTTGCCGACATCCACCTGGCCAGACCAATACCCGCCGGTACCATGTACGATATCTACAGTACCCTTCGAGACGGCATCAGCAAACTGATCCGACGCGACCAGTTCACCCCCACGAAAATACTGGATACGCAGCGAACCGTTTGAAGCTTCCTTGACAGCCTTTTTGAACTTCTTGGCGATCGGATCAATTTCAGTTCCATAAAAAGTGTGGAACCGCAGGCGCACGGTTTCGGCAGAAGCAGCCGATGCAACCGATGTCAGCGCAGCGGCACCTGCAATCATGCCCAGCGCGGCACGGCGGGAAAAAGAGAGTTTCATGGTTGTTCCTCCTGGTGGGGATTGATGCATCCCAAAATATTCCAGCAGACGGACATGCGATCAATTTTTTGCGCAAACATCCATCAGCATGGCGCACCACCTACAGGATTCAGTCATATTTGCGCAATAATTTACGACTTCAATTCTTGCTTATTTGACGAATTCTCGGCAAAATCGATTGTGTCGCACGATGATTTCAAATTTTTATGGCATAGTTTCAAATATATGGCGAATATGGGCTTCAAAAAATGGCAAAGTGACGCACTCAATATTATGAGCGAAATTGTATCGCTATTTAGAGCATCATTACTTTATAAGATTGTGCGCAAGACCGAATCGAAGTTGCCCATGGGTCAACCTCCCGTCACCGCGCCCAGAAGGAGTAGCGCCCATATGAGTTCCCAGAAACCGCCCCTTCGCGGGCTGACCGAGATTTTTCGTTTCTTGCGCCGCAATGAAACGCCAATCTATGTGATCATGCCGACACCCTTTAACCTGCTGGGATTGGACCAGTGGGTTGGTGGGCTGGAGTATGTAAATTACTTTGATATTTTTGACGGGCGTCACCCGCGTACATTCCTCCCCACTCAGACCGAGCCTCAGGATTTCAGGTCGATGGAGGACGTGGGCAACTATCTGATCGATCACCCAGAGTTCCGAGCGCACGTTAAATCCCAGAGTCCTGGGATGGCGCTGTTCGTACAGTTCGATGACAAGACCGAAGAGCTGTGTGAAGAGGTCGGCCTGACCATCGGCTTGCCTTCAAACGACCTGCGCAACCGACTGGACAGCAAAATCGAAACCACCCGCCTGGGCAACGAGGCCGGAGTGCCCAGCGCGCCCAACATCATGGGCGAAGCCAATACCTATGGCGATCTGGTCAAACTGGCCGAACGCGCCGGATTGGGACGGGATCTGGTTGTTCAGACGCCTTATGGAGACAGTGGCCGCACCACTTTTTTCATCAAATCCACAGACGATTGGGACAAATACGCCAACAAGATCATAGGCCAGTCGTTGAAAATCATGAAGCGGTTGAACCATCTGCCCGGCACCATCGAAGGCTGTGCCACACGACACGGATCGCTGGTTGGTCCTGTCATGACGGACATCACCGGGTTCGAAGAAATCACTCCGTACAAGGGCGGTTGGTGTGGAAATGACATTTCGCCCAGCATTCTGCCTGACGGCATCCCGGACAAGGTGCGCGACATGGCGCGCAAGTTCGGAGATCGCCTGTACCAGGAAGGATACAAGGGCGTGTTCTGCATCGACTTCTTGCTGGATACAGACACCAACGAGGTCTATCTGGGCGAGCTGAACCCGCGTATCAGCGGTGCCTCTCCGCCAACAAACCTGATCACCTCGACCTATGGCGGTTGCCCCCTGTTCCTGTTCCACCTGCTGGAGTTCATGGACGTCGAGTACGACGTTGACATCCAAGAGATCCAGTCGCGCTGGAATCACTATGACCACTGGACCCAGCTGATCCTGAAACAAACCGACGATAAGGTCGAACTGATCACAAAAGCACCGCAATCAGGTATCTGGCAAATGGGCGACAATGGCGACATCGAATTTCTGCGCCCTGGTCACAATATCAACGCTCTGGGCAATGAGAACGAGGCGTTTTATCTGCGCGTCTATGGGGTTGGCGAATACTGTTATCACGGTGCCGATCTGGGGTGCCTGCTGGCTCGTGGCCGGATGCAGTCGGACGATCGCGAACTGCTGGATCGTGCCAAGAAGTGGAACAAGGCGATCAAGGGCGAATTCAAAAGTGTTCCGCTCTCTCCCCACACGCATGTTTCGCTGCCAACCGACATGACGGCAGGGAAATGGTTCTAGAACCGAACACAAATGGGTTGGATGTGGACGCTGCCCATGCCCAATTGACGTTCCGGTGCTTATGCGAACAGGCACCGGACGATGCGTGGCGGCGTGTCGTTGCACACGGGTGGCCAGGTTGGCGCGAATGGTTTACGTCGCGCGGTGGAAATGACCTGCCCATCACAGAAGCACATCGTGCCCTGCGTCGGTTCATGCCCGAATTCGAACCCCTCGTGGAAGAGCTCAATCAGGCAACCAACCCAGACGAGTCCCTGCAAAGGTTTCTCACGTTCTGGTGCCCACCGCGCTATCTGGTGAACTGTTCGCAGGCGGTAATTGTGGATGACAAAGGTCCCTTTCTGATCCGCAATTATGATCTGGATCCTGCGCTGAATGAAGCGACACTGCTGACTACTTCCTGGCGCAGCACGCGGGTCATGGGCATGGTCGAGGCCATGGCGGGGCTGGCTGACGGAATGAACGAACACGGGCTGACAGCGTCGCTGACCTTTGGTGGGCGGATCAACGTGGGCAAAGGGTTCGGTATTCCGTTGATCATGCGCTATTTGCTTCAGATGTGCCGTGATACCCAGGACGCAGTCGACCTCTTGCGGGCTGTCCCCGCGCATATGTCTTATAACATCACGCTGATTGATGCCTCGGGGGATTGGTCAACCGTAATGGTCGCTCCAGACCGGCCAACAATCGTTCGCCAACAACCTTGGGCAACCAACCACCAACTGGGCGTGGAATGGCCTCGGCATGGGCGGATCTCGAACACGTTGGGACGGGCGCAACATCTGGAACGGCTGCTAGAAGATACAGCCACGAACGCCTGCACTCTGCACCAGACGTTCCGTCAAAAACCCGTGTTCAGCACAAACTACCGTCAGGGGTTCGGCACCGTCTACACCGCGGCCTACCGCCCCTTGCAGCGCGAGGTCCAACTGAGCTGGAGCGATGGAACAACGGTTGTTCGTACGATGGATCAGGTCGGCTCTCACAAACAGCCTATCGCCTATTTCGACAGCGGGTCCCGCGCACCCGCAACACCCACCTATACCCCACCAGCGTGGCACCCCGATTGGTACGACGTCTTTGTCAAAGCCACCCACCCGGCGCATAGCGGCCCGGAACAGGTCCGCCTGGCCGCGTTCTGGCGGCGCAACCATTTTGGGCAGGACCATGACTGGTGGAACCTGCTCCCCAACACCACCGACATTCTTCAGGAGGATAGCTAATGTCCCGTTTCGCCATCGCCGGCATCCAGATGCACATTACCACCCATCGCAATATCGAAGAGATGCGCCAGCGGATGGAAATCCTGTTTCATTTGTACCCATGGGTCGAAATGGTCGTATTTTCTGAACTGGCCGCGCACGGTCCGGCACTGCATGCTTCCCAGCCGATAGGCGGAAGTTATGAACGTGAATTTGCCGAGATGGCCCGCCACTATGACACATGGCTGATCCCCGGGTCATATTTTGAAGAGCTGGACGGCGCGATCTATAACACCACCCCGGTCTTCAACCCCGAAGGCGAGGTGGTCACCCGCTATCGCAAGATGTTCCCGTTCACACCCTATGAAAAAGGTGTCACCCCAGGTCGCGAATTCTGCGTCTTTGATGTCCCGAACGTGGGCCGTTTTGGTGTTTCAATCTGTTATGACCTGTGGTTCCCCGAAGTGACCCGGACCCTGACATCCATGGGGGCCGAGGTCATTATCAACCCCGTATTGGCCAGCTTTGTCGATCGTCCGGCCGACCTTGCGATTGCCCAGGGTTCCGCGGCGATGTTCCAGTCCTATATTTTCCACATCAACGGTTTGCTGGCAGGCGGAAACGGCTATTCCATGGTCATCGATCCGGCTGGCCAAATCCTGCATCGCGGCAACGTTCAAGAGGAAATGATCCCCATCGAAGTGGACTTCGAACTGGTTCGTCATCAACGCCGCAATGGTATCCTGAACATGGGTCAGCCGTTGAAAAGCTTTCGCGACAACACCGTCGAATTCCCGCCCTACCAGCCCGGGTTTGACCGCGGCTATCTAAATTCTCTCGGGCCGCTGCAAAAGCCCGCCCGGAGGGCAGGGAAAACGGCAATCGCTGCCCTGCCAGCCGCGATGCCCGCAACCGATCAGAAGACCGGTTGAAAGAACCCCATTCCAAAACTTGATGTGAAAGGAAAGCACATGACTTCATCTCACGCCAAAATCCCGACCAAACCCAAAGGGTTCAACGCCATCACCGCTTCGATTGCGGTTCCAAACATCTCGGATGCTGTTGCTTTTTATGCCGACACTCTGGGCGCTGACCTGATCGAATGCCTGACCATCCCCGGTTCTGAAACCGCCATCTATGCAACGATCAAAGTTTCCGGCACCACGGTTGTTCTGAACCTAGATGACACGGCCCTGCCTTATGGCGAACCAGGCCACGTGACCCTGCACCATTATCTCAACGATATCGAAGAGGTGTTTGAAAAGGCAATCAACAACGGCGCGGTGGTTGTTTCGCCCATCACCCCGGCCTGGTGGGGGGATTTAACGGCCGTTCTGGTCGATCCCTTTGGTGTCCGTTGGAGCCTGGCGCAACGTGCCGAACAGTTAAACTCACAGGAACGCAGACAGCGACTCGAAGCGCTGTATAGCCCACCCAAAGTCGAAGAGGTGCCTGAGCAGGTTGGTCCGGGTTTCGAAGCGGGCACCTAAATGCGGCAAAACTTATCAACCTATCGGTAAAACAACTTTGCCTGATCGCGGGCGGTCGCGGATAGTTTCCCTGAACTGCAAAAAAGGGAACCGAGATGAAAATCGTCCGGACCGACCGCGAATTGCAAACGCCCCGATTGGACACAGCATTGACAGCGGCCGGGCATGAGCTTGTGTTGTTGCCAGACGGGGTACCCGAAGATGATTTGATCGCGGCCTGCACCGATGCCGACCTGGTCCTGATGTGCTATACGCCGATTACACGGCGGGTGATCGAAAATGCGCCGCGGCTGAAAGGGATCGTGAAATACGGTGTCGGGATAGACGCCATCGACATCCCCGCCGCCATCGACAACGGCGTCTCTGTGGTCAACATCCCCGAATACGCCGAGGAAACGGTGGCCGAAGGTGCATTTGCACTGATGATCGCGCTGGCCAAGAAGCTGACCCGTTTAAACACCCACATGACCACATCGGGCTGGGCCTGGCCCGAGCCGACTTGGCTAGGAACTGACATCGCTGGAAAGACGGTTGGAATTATCGGGTTGGGCAAAATCGGACGCAGCATGGCGCGCATGGCCGGAGCTGGGTTCCGGGCCCGGGTCATCGCCTACAGCCCGCATACCTCTGACGACGAGATGCGAAATCAGGGCGTTAAAAAGATAGAGAATTTGCACGATTTTCTGGAGCAATGCGATTTTGTCACCATCCATAGTGTCCTGAATGATGAAACCCACGGGCTGATCGGTGCGGCCGAACTGCGGACGATGAAGGAAACCGCATTTCTGATCAATGTGTCACGCGGTGCCATCGTGGACGAAACCGCGCTGGTTCAGGCGATCACACAGGGTTGGATTGCAGGCGCGGGATTGGATGTATTCAGCCAGGAACCTCTGACACGCCGTGGCCACCCGATGAGCGCACTGTTTGACCACCCCAATGTGATCCTATCCCCGCATCTGACGTTCTACACCGAACAGGCGATGCAACGGCTGGAAGACGAAACGCTGGAACGCTGTTTGGAGGTTCTGGAGGGGCGCGACGTTCAGATTACATCAACGGACCCAAGGTTGCGCGCCCAGACCTCGGGCGTCACGTTCACAAGTCGGTAAACCACCGTTTCATTTTCCCAAAGCAATCAGGATTATGCCGGCTCCAACGACCATCGCGGCAAACAATCGTGTGCTCCGGGGCCCCTCGCCAAACCACATCACTCCGATCAACGCAGCAAAAATCACTGACGTTTCCCGCAGCGCTGATACAAGCCCCAGAGGAGCCAGCGTCTTGGCATACAGAACCAGCGCATATGCGGTTCCCGACACAATGCCGCCCATGAATCCAAGAAACAGCGCCTTGGCCGGTTCGGCCCGCAGTCGGTCAATCCGGGTCGGGAACAGGAACAAGACGATCAGGATCTTGGACAGAAACAACCATGTGATATAACTTAACGCATTGCCCGACAGCCGGACACCTACCCCGTCCACCAACGTATAGATCACCACGGTTCCGCCAATCCCCAAGGCTGCAAAAACCGCATTCTTGGACAGGGTCGATTGAAACGCACCGCGCGCCAAAAGCATTATTCCCAGGGACACGCACAGGATTCCGATCCACGCTTGGATCGGCAGTTTCTCTCCCACGATGCCCTGTGCCCCGAGCGCCACCATAACCGGCGCAAAACCGCGTGCGACCGGATAGATCAGGCTCAGATCCCCCATCCGGTACCCGATGTTCAACATAAAGAAATAGACCCAGTGGATCAGAATGGACGCCACCATATACGGGATAGCGGCCATATTCGGTGCGGGGACAAAGCCAATGAAAACCAGGCTCCAAACCACATGCCCCAAGGCAATCATGCCCAGGGTGATCACCCGATCTCCCGCACCTTTGACAATGGCATTCCACAAGGCATGGAGAAAGGCGGCCGACAGAACGACCACCCCAACCCAAACTGTCATGCAGCAGCTTTTATTGCAGTCACCACAATATCCAGTGCCCGATCCAAATCAGCACGCGAGATGGTTAATGGCGGAGACAACGTCAATACACACCCTTGGCTGATCTTGAAACTCAAACCAGCGTCGAGACAGGCATAATATATCTGTTCTGCCCGCGCATTCCCGGGGGTCTTGTCGGCCCGATCTTCAACAATTTCGACACCGAACATCAGACCACGACCGCGAATGTCACCAACGATCTCGACATCACCCAGCCGGTTCTGAAGCTGATCCATCGCATATAGGCCCAATTCGGCCGAACGTTCGACCAAACCTTCTTCTTCGATGATCTGGATCGTGGTCAATGCCGCCCGCGATGTCACCGGATTCTTTTCGTGGGTGTAATGCCCAATGGCGAAATCACCGCACACATCCAGGTCAGCCCGCGCCACACAGGCAGCGATCGGCAAGATGCCCCCGCCCAATGCCTTGCCCAGCGTCACGATGTCCGGAATAATTTCATCATGCTCAAATGCGAACATCCGACCCGTCTTGCCCAACCCGGTCGGGATCTCGTCCATGATCAGCAAAGCACCGCGCCGATTACAGGCTTCGCGCACGGCCTTCCAGAACCCCGGAGGCGGCACATAGGGAACCGCGCGCATTGGCTCTGCGATAACGGCTGCCACGTCGCCCTCGCGCTCCAGCACAAAATCCACCATCTTGGCGCAGGCCAATCCACACGTATCCGGACCGGCGTGATTATAGGGGCACCGATAGCAGGCAAAAGGCGCAACATGCTCGGTTCCCGGCAACAATGGTCCGGCAATATGGCTGCGGAACGTTGCTTCGCCGCCGACGCTGGCCGCGCCCATGCCAGCACCGTGAAAGGAATCCCAGAAGGAAATCGTCTTGAACCGGCCCGTCGCAGCACGGGCTATTTTCAGAGCGACCTCATTGGCGTCCGACCCGCCGGTGGTAAACAAGACCTTGCCCAAATCCCCCGGCGCAATCTGTGCAAGCTTTTCTGCCAGTTCGACCGCTGGGTCATTGGTAAACCGGCGCGGAGCAAATGGCAGATCATCCAATTGCGCTTTGATGGCTGCCACCAGTTTCGGATGCCCATAGCCGATGTGATGCACAGAGTTCCCATGGAAATCCATGAACCGGCGCCCATCCATGTCCTCAATCCAGATGCCGTCTGCCTTGGCAATGGTACTGACACAGGGGCTGGACAGGCTTTGATGCAAAAATGCCGATGAATCCCGTTTCAACAGCGGCTCAGACCGGGGCCCGATGGATTTCTTTAGCCAGGTCCTCCGCGCATCGGACGTGTTGGACTCTCCTTCGGTGTGAACGATCTTGCTGGACATGGGGCCTCGCTGAAAAAAGGGCGGCCCAAATGGGCCGCCAGGGAGAACTTGGAAATGATTAGTTAGGCCAGGGAAGCGAGTAAGTTTTGACGTTTGTGAAGAACTTCATGGCTTCTGTTACGCCTTCTTTCACTGCGTTTCCGCTGTCCTTGATACCTCCAAAGGGAGAGGTTTCGATGCGGTATCCGGGTTGTTCCCAGATGTTGCAGGTGCCCACATCCAAACCATTGATATAGGAAATCGCCCGGTTCAGATCATTGGTGCAGACACCGGATGACAGACCGAATGCAGTTGAGTTCGAGATCTCCATGACCGCGGCGTCATCGTCGGGCACCCGCACGATTGGAATAATCGGGCCAAAGGTTTCTTCCATAACCAATTCGCTGCCGTGGGGCACCTTGTCGACCACAATCGGTGGCAGCAATGCGCCCTGGCGGCCAGGGTGGTACAAGATCTCGGCACCTTCTTCCTCGGCCATATAGACCCGCTTTTCGAACAGCTCTGCTGCCTGGGCATGGATCACACAGCCCAGTTCGGTTTCCGGGTCCTGCGGGTCGCCAAATTTGATCTTCTTGGCCTTTTCCAGCACCAGGGGCACGAATTTGTCGGCCACGCTTTCCTGCACCAAAATCCGTTTGATCGCGGTACACCGCTGACCCGAATTTCCGGTCGCCCCGGCCACGGCAATGGTCGCCGCCTTGTCCAGATCGGCGTCACTCAGGTCGTTGCAGATGATCAGCGGGTCATTTCCGCCCAGCTCCAGCGCCTGTCGGGTATAAGACGCCTTTTCGGCGATCAGCTTGCCCACCGGCACACCACCGGTAAAGGTGATGATATCAATATTTTCATTGACGATCATCTCTTCGCCAATGTCCTGGGGCCAACCGGTGACAACCTGGAACATCTCGGGCGGCAGGCCTGCTTCGTAGAGGATATCGGCCAGCGCCAGCGCCGTCAGCGGCGTCAACTCGGTCGGCTTGCAGACCATGCAATTGTTGGTGGCAATCGACGGGGCGATCTTGTGGCTGACCATGTTCAGCGGATGGTTGAACGGGGTGATCGCTGAGATCGCCTTGACCGGTTCGCGCTTGGTAAAGATTTTGCGCTCTTTGCCGTTGTGGGTCAGGTCGCAGGAAAAAATCTCGCCATCGTCGTTCAACGCCTGGGCGGCGGCGAACTGGTAAACATCCTGAGCGCGCTTGGTTTCATAAATCGCGTGCTGGTGGCAAATGCCCAGTTCCAGCGTCAGCCATTTGGCCAGGTATTCGCGTTTTTCGCCGATCAGCTCACCTGCACGCTGCAGGATCTGTGATCGCTCATAGCGCGACAGTTTGGATTTGTAATTGGCCGCGATTTCAAACGCCTTACGCGCGTGTTCGGCCGTACCCGCAGGTACGGTGCCGATCACCTCGTCGGTATAGGGGTATTTCACCGGGACGACAGCGTCCGTAAAGACGATCTCGCCGCCGATGCGCATACCTTCGTTGCGGATTTCGTTTTGTGTCATGGGCTGGTCTTTCATCAGAGGGCCGCCGCCTGGGTGGCGTAAAAGAACGCATCAAAGTTGCGCAGAACCGGTTGCTCTGGCAAGGGCAGAACCCGATTGCAGATAAACGGAACTTCCTGTTCGGTGAGCCCGCCATGGCTGCGCAGCGGTTCCTTGAGCGCCGCCAGATCGTGACGATGTTCGGATGTGCCGATGCAGATGTTTTCGCCTGACACCATCACGATGTCTCCAATCCGGTCGCTGGGCAGTTCAAACCGGGCCACGGCCTGGGCGTTGGTCAACACATGAGTGATCCCGTCAATCGCCAGCAAACGGTCCATGATGTCTGCCTGATCAGCCCCTTCGGGCAGATAGCAGGTGGCAAAGGAGCCCAGCGCGCCATGGTGCACCACATAAGGGTCAGTAATCGGCAGGATCACCCGCGCCGCGCCTTCGCCCAGCCAGTCATCCATCAAGTCCTGCGCATAGATCACCGCGGGGCTGCCATCGGCCAGATGCTTGGGCTTCATACCGTGGTCTGCCGTCACCACAATGGCCGCACCCAATTCATCCAGTTCACCCAGATAGCGGTCGAACATTTCGTAGAAGTCCAACGCGCCTTGCTGTTCGGGGGCGAATTTGTGCTGGATGTAATCAGTAGTCGACAGGTACATCACGTCCGGTTTGAAATCTCGCAGCAGCTTGACGCCCGCTGCAAAGACAAACTCGCTCAACTCCGCGGAATAGACTTCGGGAACCTCCATACCCAGCCACTCACTGGCATTGTCGATGCCGTGTTCTGCCTTGGTGGTTTCGCCCGAACGCTCTGATGAAAACGCCACGGCGCGGTCTTCGTCAAACTTCAGACCTGCGCCCAACAACGCGCGCAGCTTGTCCTTGGCCGTGACCATCGCCACCCGGGCACCTGCTTCGTAGAATTTGGAGAACAGCGTCGGGGCCCGCAAGAACCGCACATCGTTCATCATGACTTCTTCGCCAGTGTCCGGGTCAATCAGATAATTGCCGCAAATCCCGTGTACGACTGGTGGACGTCCGGTTGCGATCGACAGGTTGTTGGGGTTGGTAAACGACGGGATCACCGAATGCGCCAAACGATCGGTGCCGTCGGCCCGCATCCGTTTAAGGTTCGGCATCAGGCCTTTTGCAATCGCCACTTCGAGGTATTCGGGTTCGCAGCCGTCCAGGCAGATCGCAATCGCGCAAACCTTGGGCACATCATAGGCCCGACCATTTGCTACAACAGGGGATGATATAGTCATGAAAGTAGTTCCTCTTATGATCTCAGACGGCCAGCTTGGCGCGTTCTTGAAGTGCAATGGCCGGGGGAGCGGCGCTGGTCACACCCATCTCGTCCAACGTTTCCTTGGCGGCGGCTACGACCTGCCGCATAACGTGTTCGTCCATCTGACCGATACACCCAACGCGGAAACTGTCCACAACCGTCAGCTTGCCGGGGTAGATGATGAAACCCTTGTCCTTCATCAACTCATAGAACCGGTCAAAGACGAATTTGGCATCGTCCGGGCAAAAGAATGTAACAATGATCGGAGACAACCAGCGATCCTTGAGCAGGGTTTCAAATCCCAATTCGCGCATACCATCGACCATGACATCGCGATTACGGGTATAGCGCGCCCCACGTCCGGCCACGCCGCCTTCGTCTTTGTGGGCCCGTAGCGCGACCAGAAAGGCCGCAACCACATGAGTCGGTGGCGTGAACCGCCACTGGCCGGTCTTGTTCATATGCGCCCACTGCGCATGAACATCCAGGCTCAGCGAATGACTGTTGCCCTTGGCCGCCTCCAGTTCGCTCTTGCGGGCGATGATGAAGCCAAACCCCGGAACACCTTCGATGCATTTGTTGGCCGACGACACCATGGCCTCATAGCGAATATCCGCGACTTTCAACTCGATCGCGCCAAAGGCCGACATCGAGTCGATCAGAAGTTTGCGCCCTGCAGCATAGGTGGCCTCGGAAATCTCCTCGACCGGATTCAGAATACCTGAACTGGTTTCGCAGTGAATCGCGACCACATGGGTGATGTCCGGATCATCGGCCAGGATCTGCGCAACCTCGTCGCCGCGGGGGGGAAGGTAATCCCCCTTGTCCAACACCACATGCGCCCGCCCGAGATATTCCAGCGTCTGGGCCGACCGCATCCCATAGGCACCATTGGCCAAAACCAAAGCCTTGCCATCACGCGGAATAAAGGATGCCAGCATCGCTTCGACAGAGAATGACCCGCTGCCCTGCATCGGCACACAGTCAAAGTCGGCAGACCCATCGCCCAACAATGACAGCAGGCTGGTTCGCAGTTCGCGCGTCATGGCGCGAAAGTCTTCGTCCCAGCTGCCCCAATCACGCAGCATGGCTTCTTTGACCGCATAGGATGTTGTCAAAGGGCCAGGCGTCAGCAGATAGGGTTCCCCCAGTTTTGGCCGTTCAAGTCCGGTTTCAGGAGCGGTCATTTTTCATCTCCGATATGATCTTTCAAGAACACCATTGCAGCAACATCTTCTATATGTGAAATTGCAATTAACAATCGTTGCATAGGTTCAGCCTATACAAAAATCAGGAGCGATTCATGCGCCACAGCCAATTGGTTGCATTCCACTATGTTGCCTTGTTGGGCGGGTTTTCACGAGCAGCGGAAAAGCTGTACCTGACCCAACCTGCGATATCGGAGCAGGTCAAAAAATTGGAACAGGACCACGACACCCTGTTGTTCTTTCGTGAACGCAAAAGGGTTCGGCTGACCAACGAGGGAGAAGCGCTTTTCCGTCTGACCAAACAGTATTTCGAAATCGAACAGCAGATGGGCGAATACCTGTCATCTACCAGCGCAGCCGTCGCAGGAGAGTTGCGGATCATCGCAGATTCTGCCTACCACATTACCTTTTTCCTGGGAAAGTTCCGAAAACGATATCCGAACATCACTGTTATTCTACGAACCGGAAACACAGAAGAAGTCCTCGAAGCGTTGCGCACCTACAATGCCGAAATCGGGATCATCGGCAGCCCGTCCCCGGGCAAGGACATGGATACTTTGAAATTGGGAACTTCGGAAATCATTGCATTTGCCGCCCGCGGGTTTCTATTGCCATCAAAGCAATCCCTTTCGCTGGCCGAATTGGCAAAGCAGCCGCTCATTTTTCGCGAAACAGGCTCTAAAACGCGTCAAAAGCTGGAAGACGAGGCACGAAACCAGGGCATCACGCTTTTGCCTGCCATCGTTGCAGAAGGACGCGAAACTGTGCGCGAGGTGGTGGCATCCGGTGCGGGGATCGGGTTTGTGTCACAGGCTGAATACGTCAAGGACGACCGGCTGACCCAAATCAAACTGTGCGATACCAATATCCAGATGAGCGAAACCATCGTTCACCTTGGGCAACGACGCGATGTCCGGGTTATTAGAGCATTCATGGAATTTGCTCGAACCGCGCAGGCCGAAAAGGAAAAACACGCCGACGGATAGGTCGGCGTGCCTGTTGTCTCTCCCAGAACGCGCGTCAGCGGGTGCGCCAGGCCTGGGTTCGGGTCAAAACACCCTTGGACACCAGAAGGTGTATGATCCGCGCCGCCGCGTTGGTGTAAAAGATCATCATCCCCATCGCTGCCGCAGGTGCGATGTCCCCGGCGTCATCCATGTTCAGAACCGCAATCGACGCCAATGATGTCTTGGGGGAATACAGGAATACAACCGCAGACACCGTCGTCATCGCATTGACGAACAGATAGATCGAAATATCCAGAACCGAGGGCAAACACACCGGTACCGTCACCCGAGTGAAAAGCTTCATTGTGGGTTGCTTCAGCGACGCCGACACCGATTCAAATTCCCGATCCATCTGTTTGAGCGCAGTCACTGCCGTCAGGTGGGAAACCGTATAAAAATGCGTCACCGAACAGATCACCAGGATTGCCATGGTGCCATAGATCCCGTTCAGCGGATTCGATGGGTTGTTGAAGAAAAAGATGTAGGCGAGCCCAAGAACCATTCCAGGGATAGCCATCGGCAGCATTGCAAACATCTGAAACAACGCCCGGCCCAGCTTGAACCCGTTCGATTTTTCGACCAGGTAGGCCCCAAAGAACACAATTGCGGTGCCAGCCACGGCCGTCAAAAGACCCAGCTTGATCGAATTGTAATACGATCCCCAGCCACCGCCATCCATCTTGTCGAACTGATAATTGTTCAGGCTCAAACTCAGGTCATAAGGCCAGAATTTGATCAGCGCCGCGAATTGGCAGACCGCCAGGATTCCGACAATGAACACCGCGACCAATGTGCAATAGGCCAGAGACAAGCGGTCGACACGTTCATTGGGCTGCGGCTGATACGGAACCGAACGCGCCGACAACAATGCCACCTGCTTGGACTGGACCAGACGGTCGATGCCAAAGGCCAGGATCGCCGGAACCACCAAGACCACAGACACCACAGCCCCCATTTCAAAATTCTGCTGACCGATGACCTGTTTGTAGATATCCACCGCGAGCACGTTGAATTGGCCTCCGATCACTTTGGGCAGGCCAAAATCGGTGATCACCAGATTGAACACCACAAACGCCGCAGAAATCAGACCATAGCGCGCCCCGGGAATGGTCACAGTCCAGAAGGTCCGCCAAGGTGACGCGCGTAGGCTGGTGGCCGCTTCGTACAGCCGGGCATCCGAAATCGCCAAGGCCGTTGAAATGATCATGAAGGCATGGGGAAAGGTAAAGAACACCGATCCAATCACGATCCCGATCGGGCCATAGATACTGGCCCCAAACAACAGCTCCTTGATCATGCCCTGATTGCCGAAAAGATACACCAATGCGATTCCGGGCAACAATGACGGCACCAGAATCGGGGCCATGGCAATCAATCGAAACACGCCTTTGTAACGCATACAGCTTCGGTTCAACGAATAGGCAAACCAGAATGCCAACGTCACGGTCACAATCGTGCTGATGACCGCGATCCACAGCGAATTCTTGATCGAGTTGAACAGCGCAGGTGTCGAGAAGTAATTGACAAAGTTGTCGACGCCCGTCGCCTTGACCGGGCGCAATTGAACCCTGCGGAAAGTATTGGAATCCAGTGTCACCCATTCCAGGTCATTGTGCAGCTTGGATCCAACCAGAAAGCGCCCGCCAGCAGCTGTGTTGCGCACCATATACATAACTGGGCTGCGAAAGCTGAAATCCGGGAAGAATTTTGTTACCGGCAGCCGCCCGTCCGATCCGGTACTAAGCTCCAGGTCCTCGTAAGCGCCCGTTTCGCGGTTCAGCTGTGCGCCAGTCAGGATCGTACCATCGAACACGCCATCTTCATCGCTGACCTGAAATTCATACTGTGACAGTTCCATCCGATAGGTCGAAAACGATTTTGACAGCATCGCATACAATGGAAAGGCAAGGGTGATGACCAGATAAAGGGCGATCACCATCATGCCCCCGCGCATCATGATGTCATCGCGGCTCAGCTTGCCCTTGACCACCGGTCCTTCGGGGAGCTTGTTTGACGTGCTAGACAGTACAGACATCAGCTTGCCTCCGGTCGCTCGAACGCCATCAGGCGGTCGATTGGCAGTTCAATGGACATCTGTTTGCCTTCTTCCAATCCCAGACGTCGAATTGCATTGATCGAAAAATCCGCGATCAGTTCAGATCGACCAAACCGTTCATTCTGCAATCGACAGCGCCAGAACGAGCCCAGGAATTCCATTTCGTGCAGCAAAACATCGATGCAGTTCCGGTTCGGATCATCCGAGACATACCCCTCTTGGTGCGGGATGACGTCTTCGGGACGGATGGCCGCCACAACCGGCGTCCCGTCCCCGAATGCATGTTCGTGACACGCAAAGGTTTTTTCCCCGACACTGAGGCGCCCGCCTTTGGTCACCATGGATTCAATCTGATTCATTTCACCGATGAAATCTGCAACGAACAGATTGGCGGGTTCGCGGTATATTTCCGTGGGAGAGCCGACCTGTTCGATCACCCCATGGTTCATCACCACGATCCGATCCGCCATTGCCAACGCTTCTTCCTGATCGTGGGTCACCATGACTGTGGTTACACCCAATTTGCGTTGCAACTCTTTGATTTCATGCCGCAGATGCACGCGCACCTTGGCGTCCAGTGCAGACAAAGGTTCATCCAACAGCAGAAGACCGGGATTGGTGGCAATCGCACGGGCCAGAGCGATCCGCTGTTGTTGCCCACCCGATAGCTGTGCAGGGTATTTGCGGCCCTGATCCGGCAGGCCTACCAATTCCAACAGCTCGCTGACGCGTACCGCGATCTCCGATTTTCCGCGGCCGGTATTTTCCAATCCGAACGCAATGTTCTTTTCAATAGTCAGGTTTGGGAACAGGGCATAAGACTGGAACACAATGCCAAAATCCCGTTCCGAAGGGGGCAGGTTCGACACGTCCTTGCCATCTTGCATCACCGTGCCTTTGGTCTGCAGATCCAGACCGGCAATGGCCCGCAACAATGTGGTCTTGCCACAACCCGACGGGCCAAGAAAGCAGACAAACTCGCCTTCGTTGATGTCCAGGGAAATGTCCTTGAGAGCCAGGAAATCACCGAATGCTTTCCATAGGTTCTCGATACTTAGGTAAAGGTCGCCAGAAGCGTTTGCTTGTTTCACAGGGTCGGGTCCTTACGTCTTCGCGGTGCGCGCGTCGAAACGGGCCGGCAGGGCCGGGTTCGTTTGATTCAATCTGTTGGAGAGCATGGGCAAGCTGTAAGCGAAGGACGCAGATGCGCCCTTCGCCTCCAAGACTTAGTTCTTGGGGTCGGATTTACCGTCGTACCGGCTCTGCCATTCCTTGAGGATAGCTGCGCGGTTGTTGGCGGCGAATTCAAAGTCATTGTCGATCATTGCATCCAACAGACCTTCTGGGAAGTGTTCAACCGGCTTGGCGACGCCAGGGTAAGCAACAACAGCGTATCCGGTGTTGTACATCTCATTGGCTTCCTTGGTCACGGTGAAATCTACCAGAGTCTGGGCGGCTTCGAGGTTGGCAGTCCCTGCAACGATTGCAGTGGCTTCCATGTCCCAACCAACACCTTCGGACGGCACGATGATCTCCAGCGGTGCACCAGCTGCCTTGGACTTGGCACCCCTGAAGGCAAAGGAAATGCCGATCGGAATTTCACCAGCTGCGGCCAATTTGCACGGTTTAGAGCCTGAATGGGTATAGCGCGCGATGTTTTCATGCAGCCCGTCCATATAGGCCCAGCCACCTTCTTCACCAAACATTTGCAGCCAGCTGGACACATCCAGGAAACCGGTGCCGGAAGAGTTCGGGTTCGGCATGATCAAATGACCCGCGTACATCGGGTCGGTCAAATCTTTCCACGATGTTGGTGGGGTCAAACCATTCTTTTCTGCTTCGACGGTGTTATAGCAAACCGAGGCCACCCAGGCATCCATGCCAACCCAGGCCGGAGGGTTGTCGTTATCGACGAACTTTGGGTCCAGCTTGTCCACACCAGTGGGCGCATAGCCTTCCAGCATCCCTTCGGATTTCAACAACAGCAACGATGTCGCCGCCAGACCCCAAACAACATCCGCCTGTGGGTTGTCGCGTTCGGCCAGCAGCTTGGCGGTAATGATGCCCGTAGAATCGCGCACCCAATTGATCTTTATGTCTGGATGGCTGGCATTAAAGGTTTCAGCATAGCGGGCCAGGTCTTCGGCCTCGACCGCAGTATAAACGGTCAACTCGGTTTCTGCCGCTGCCGCAGTTGCAAACAATGCACCTGCCAGGAAAGTCGTAAAATTCTTTGCAGTCAGTTTCATTTATTTCTCCTCCGTTGGTCTTGATTTTTGTCGACTGCAAACGACCAGAGCTGCAGTCGGATTTTTGAAAACAGTTTGGCAGTTTCCTGCCACAAGAAAAATCGATTAATCCTACTAGTTGATCAGCTAAGCCTATACTAAAGCAACGCGTACAAACCAGAGATCGATTCCCTTGATCGCTCCCCAAACGTTATTGCCGCATGTTCGATCGCGTCCGACCAGAGATTTTTTCCCTGCTTCCATACGATTGGGATCGGTTTTTCGCCCTTGGCCGCAACGTTACGAAGCGGGGCAGGTTTGCCCTCAACAGACAGGAAAACACGGGTGTGCCTGTGGGTTGATGGGGTTCGAAGCGATCCGTTTTCCGCTGTTGTTGCCACATGCAACAGCACTTTCGACCGATCTGCTACCCATCCACCTTTGGGCGCTCGCTTGATGGATCATATGGTGGACGCAAAGATGCATGCGCTGTCAGTTTGACCCCGGCCAGATCCACTTCGAACCTGTGAGACGAAAGAAAAGCGGCCGTCACACGCTCAGGTGCGTGCAGCATGCACAAAGCGACAGCGGACCCCACAGTGTGTCCGTATGCAGCCGAGCGAATCTCGCCTATCTCAACTCCGTTGCACAACACGGACTCACCGCCCCACAACTGGGCGTCCCTGTCTTCCAGCACCAATTGGACAATCCGTGTATTCAGATGATCCGGATCCAATTTGGCCCGTTTTAGAGCCTTTTTTCCGATAAAGCCGCCCGGTTTTTCATAATCCACCGCGAAATTCAAACCTGCCTGAAGCGGTGTAATGTCGGGCGTCAACTCGCGGCTCCAGGCGCGAAACCCCTTTTCGATCCGCAACCCTTCGAGCGCATAATACCCGGCATCGCAAAGGTCGAATTCGACACCCGCATCCATCAGGTCTTCATACACCCCCACGGTGAACTCGACCGGAACGATCAGTTCCCACCCTAATTCGCCAACATATGTCATGCGATTGGCAAGCACAGTCGCATATCCCAAATCAATCTCTTGGACGGTGCCAAAGGGGAAGGCCGTGTTTGAAAAATCTGCCTTGGACAATTTTCGCAACACATCACGCGATTTGGGTCCCATAACCGCGAGCACCGACCAGGCAGCGGTCACATCAGTCAGGAACACATGGGCGTCTGTGTCAAAATTCTTGCTTATCCAATCCGCGTCATGCACCGCTTGTGCCGAACCGGTGATCAACAGAAACTCCTGATCTTTGAGTCGCAGAACCGTCAGATCGCTTTCATACCCGCCGCGCTCATTCAACAATCCCGTGTAGACAGTTCCACCGACAGCCACATCCACATTTGCCGCACAGATCCGGTTCAGCTGAACACAGGCATCGCGTCCCTGGACCAAAAGTTTTGCGAATGAGCTTTGATCGAACACCGAAACACCTTCGCGTGTGCTCCGATGCTCTGCTGCGACAGTATCATGCCAATTTTGGCGGCCAAAACTGTATTCCACGTTTGGATTTTCACCATCTCGCGCAAACCAATTGACCCGCTCCCATCCCATCTTTGAGCCAAACACGGCCTTTTTTGAGGACAGATGCCCATACAACGCAGATCTGCGGAACGGCCGGGCGGTATCCAGCTCCCGGTTAGGCCAAGGCATGGCATAGTGCAGCCCCAGGGTTTCCTTGATCCGGTCATGTAACCAGGTCGGATTGTTATTGAAGTTCGCAAACCGGCGGATGTCGACAGAAAACAGATCGGACGTGGGTGCCCCATTGACGATCCATTCTGCCAGGGCCCGCCCCGCACCTCCCGCGCTGGCTATTCCCATGGAATTAAAGCCGGCACCGACAAAGAAGTTCTTTACCTCCGGCGCTTCTCCCAACAGATAATTATTGTCCGGGGTAAAGCTTTCGGGGCCATTGTAGAATTTGCGAACCCCGGCGTCGGCCATTTGAGGCACACGGATCAAACCGTTCTCCAACAGGATTTCGAATTGGTCCCAGTCATCGGGCAACAGCTGGAAAAAGAACTTGTCCGGGATGCCGTCCATTGCCCAGGGTTTGGCCTCGGGTTCGAACCCACCCAGCACCAGACCTCCGGTTTCTTCCTTGAAATAAATGTACCCATCGGGATCGCGCAACACCGGCAAATCCGGGCTGACCCCGTCGATCTGTTCCGTCACAATGTACATGTGTTCGGCCGAATGCAGCGGAACATTCACGCCACACATCTGGCCCAGCCTGCGGGCCCATTGCCCACCACAGTTCACGACCACTTCTGCCCGAATGGTGCCTTGATCGGTCACAACGCCGGACACCGCGCCGCCGTCCGTCTGGATGTCCGTGACAGTCACGTCCTCTATGATGCGCGCGCCATTCATCCGCGCGCCCCTAGCCAACGATTGGGTCAAATCCGTCGGGTTGGCCTTGCCGTCCCCGGGCATCCACAGCCCGCCCTTCAGATCGTCCACCTCCATCACCGGCCATTTTTCCTGCGCCTGCGACGGAGAAATAACCTCCACATCCACGCCCTGAGCCCGTGCCGCCGCCGCAGTGCGCAACAGCATAGTCATACGATCATCGCTGCGTGCGACTGTGACCGATCCACATTCGTTCCATCCCGTTGCCAATCCGGTTTCGGCCTCGAGCTGCGCGTACAATTCAGTGGAGTATCGGATCAGGTTGGTCATGGCAGGCTGACTGCGCAGCTGTCCTACCAACCCAGCCGCGTGCCAGGTTGTTCCACAGCTCAGCTGACCCTGCTCCAGCAGGACCACGTCACGATGCCCCATCTTGGCCAGGTGATAAGCGACCGAACATCCGACGATGCCCCCGCCAATGATGACGTATTGTGCCTGTTCCGGGATATTGCCGTCGACCATAGTCAAACTCCGTAGGTGGGAAACAATCATTCCACGCACCCTAAAGTGACTTTGCATTAGTTTGCAATATCTTTCTTTTTTTGGCGTTACGCCAATTGATAGTCCATTCCGACCCGGCCCATCGCATCTATGGTTTCCGGGTCCGGCTTTTCGTCCACCACAACCAATGCTCCATCCGGCAAAGGCCGCATGACAACCTTGCCGACAACACCGAATTTGGAATGGTCAGCCAGAATGAAACTCTGCTCGGCCTGCGCAATCATGCGATGCCGCAAATCAGCGGCCTCTCGCGAAAAATCCGTGAGCAAGGCTCGTGCGCTCACCCCCCCTGCTGCAATCAGGGAAAACTCGGCGCGATACCGGGACAGATGTTCGATGGTTTCGATGCCGAACGTTGCGTTCTCTGAAACATTCAATCGCCCACCCAAAACTGTTATTTCCTTGGAAACAGGGCCTAATAAGGACGAAATAGACAAATCGTTGGTATAAACTGTCAGGTTCTGCCTGTGATATCTTAGCAATCTGGCCACCGCCAAAGTTGTCGATCCATTGTCGATGATCAGGCTGGCACCATCCGGAATCTGGCTCAGGACAAACTGCGCAATTCGGGACTTCCCTTCGGGGTTTGTCGCAGCTCGCGTTTCGATCTCTGGTTCTTGGTTGCGAATCCGCGTGGCACCACCGCGAACCTTGTGCAGCTTGTTTTCACTGGAAAGCTGATCAATGTCCTTGCGAACAGTTTCCCGGGTCACTCCCAATACTTCGGTCAACGATCTGATCGAAACCGCCGGTTGCTTTGAAATCTCCCGCAGAATGATCGCATGCCGTTCGGATGGAAGCATGACACTGCCCCTTTGAATTTGCCAAGTTTTGCCAAATTATCGCAGAATGCGTCGAATGGCAATTTGTCCTGTCATACACCCAAAGGGCGATCAATGCCTGTCGAAAAAAAACCGCGCCCGACCCAATGGCCCGGACGCGGTGAATTTCCAGTCAAACCTGAAGCGCTTATTTCTTCACATTTGTCCAAATCTTGTCGTACACGGCCTGTGTTTGTTGGTCACAAACTTTGATGAAGACGCCCGGTCCTGCGGTTTTGGGCGGGTTTGCTTCAGGCAGTGTTGCCAACGCCGGGTCGAGATGGTCGGCGACGCCTGAGACGCCCGCGCCATAACGGGCATAGTTCGACACTGCGGCAATGTTTTCGGGTTCTAGCAAAAAGTCCATGAACTTGAGCGCGTTGTCGCGGTTCGGGGCGTCCTTGAGCAGAACGACGTTGTCCATCCACACCACATACCCTTGGGTCGGGAAGGCGTATTCCACATTCGCACCCTCTTCGCGCGCCTTGGCACCGAACCCGTCATAGATCTGGCCCACCGCCGCATCACCCGAGACCAGCACTTCCTTGGCGGTGTCCGAGTTGAACGAGGCCCAGTGACCTTTGGCCTGGACCAACATGTCATTCAGCGCTTTGAGCTGGTCACGATCCGAGGAACATTGCGGAATACCCAGATGCAGCGATGCCATGGCCATGACCTCGCCCTGGCTGTCCAGCATATTGATCTTGCCCGAGAGTTCGGCAGGCGGGTTAAACAAGATGTCGGTGGTGTTGATGTCGCCCTGATAGACGTCGCGGTTGACCGAAAAGGATGTGGAACCCCACTGATACGGGATCGAATGTGTCCGCCCCGGATCAAAGCTGGGATCGGCCCACTCTGGCGCGATGTTGCCTTTGTTGGCCAACTCGCCGTCGCCGATGGTGTCCAGCAGGCCTTCGCCAGCCATGATTGACACCATGTAGTCGCCCGGCACCGCCACGTCGTAGGTACCGATGGCGCCGGCCTTGAGGCTGGCCAGCATGGCTTCGTTGCTGTCATAGGTGTCGATCACCACTTCGATGCCGGTTTCGGCAGTGAATTTGTCGGCCAGCTCCTGGGGCATATATTCGAACCAGTGATAGACGACGACCTTGCCTTCGGCAAAAGCGGCGCCTGCGGTCAAGGCCAAGGCCGAAGCGGCGACGGTTGTTTTCAGTAGATGTTTCATGTGGCTCTCCTGTCTGTTGGTTTTGGGCTTTTGGTTTCTTCTCGTATTACTTGGTGTTGTCGGATTTGCTGACGAAGTAAGAGATCGTGACCATCACCACCGAGACGCTCAGCAGCATGGTCGAAATCGCCATGATATTGGGTTTCAACCCCTGTTTGACCGACCCAAAGATCGCCGTGGGCAAGGTTTCAACCCCGGCACCTTTGACAAAGTTGGTGATGATGAAATCATCAAGGGACACGATAAAAGCCAGCAGAAAGCCCGAGATGATCCCGGGCATCATCAAAGGCAAAAGGATCCGGGTAAACGCCTGGCGTTTGGTGGCATAGAGATCCATCGCCGCCTGTTCAAAACTGTCTTCGATCCCCTGCATCCGGGCCGAGATCGGCAGATAGGCAAACGGGATACAGAACGCGATATGGGCCAGCAGGATGGTCAACAACCCGCGATCAAACCCGATGGCGTTGAAAAAGATCAGCGTCGCCACCGCGGTCACGATTTCCGGTACCATCAATGGCAGGCTTATCAGCCCGAAAGACAGGGTGCGCAGCCGGAACCTGCCGCCACGCACCATGGCGGTGGCCGCCAAGGTGGCAATCGATGTGGACACGGTCGCCGCAATGATCGCAATGACAAAGCTGTTGCGCGCCGCCAGCTTGAACTTTTCGCTTTCGGGGCCGACGAACACATCGGCGTACCAGCGCAGGCTCAGGCCCTCCCAAACAGTGATCGATTTTGACGCATTAAAACTGTAGATCGTCACGACGACCAGCGGCGCATAGAGGATCACAAGGCACAACAGGGTGATGGGTTTGAACCCGGCATAGGATTTGATGTCGAATTTTGCGGTTGCCATGGTCTTACCCCTCCTCAACCTTCTGACGCCTGGGTCTTGGCCTGTTGACGAGAAAAGAGCATCAGCAGGATCAGAACCATGCTCAGCAGGATCATTGACGCCGCGGCGCCAAACGGCCAGTTCCCGGCGTTGCCCTTGAATTGCTCCTCAATCAACGAGCCGATCATGAAGTTCTTGGCACCCCCGAGCAGATCCGGCGCCAGGAACGACCCCAAAGAAGGGACAAACACCAGGATACAGCCCGCAATCACCCCCGGTTTGACCGCAGGCAGCAGGATGCGCCGCAGGGTCACCCATTTGGTGGCGTACAAATCGGCGGCTGCCTCGGACAGCGTGAAGTTATAGCGTTCCACAGCCGCATAGATCGGCAGCACCATGAACGGCAGATAGGAATAAAACAGGCCCAGCTGCACTGCAAAATTGGTGTTCACGATGTGGATCGGGCTGTCGATCAGCCCGGTGCCGATCAGGAAATCATTCAGCGGCCCCTGATCACGCAGCAGGAATTTCATGCTGACTGTGCGGATCAGCAGGTTCACCCAATAGGGGATGGTGATCAGGAACACCCACATCGGGCGTACTTTTTCCGGTCGGGTGGCGATGAAATAGGCGGTCGGGAATCCGATCACCAGGCTTAGGATCGTTGCCGCACCCGCCTGCCAGATCGAACGCCAGAAGATCTGGATATAGGTCCATTCGATCACCGGTGGCTCGTCCCCGAACAACCCGCGGTCAAAAAAGAACTGATCATAGGCCGCCAGGGAAAACTCCCAGATCACCCCGCCGCGGAATTCCTTGGTCAAAAAGGAATAGATCAACATCATGGCAACCGGGGCCAAGGACAGGATCAACAGAACCACCCAGGCCGGCATCAACAGCCAGTTGCGGGACTCTGCATAGGTATCGGTGAGTGCGCTGCCGCCGCTTGCCGCTCCGCCCGCCATCAGTCCACCAGGAGGCGTGCCGCCCCCAGCTCCATATTGACGAACATGTCGGCACCTGGCTCAAAAATCCGCTTGTTGCCGCGATCAGAATTCGACGTGCGCACGATAAAATCCGGGCCCTCGTCGAGCGCGACGATGGTCGAGATATCGGTGCCGACAAAGATGTTTTCCTTGACCCGACCGTGCAGGCTGCCGTCTTTTTCCGGCTCGCCCGACATGTACAGCCGCTCCGGGCGGATCGACATATGCACGCGGGATCCGGCACCGACGCCCTCCACTGCATTGCAGGTCAATTCATGCCCGCCGCCCAGGTGACAGATGGCGCGGCCATCGGTGATCTGATCCACCGAAACCTCCAGCAGGTTGGTTTCACCGATAAAATCGGCCACGAACATATTGCGGGGTCGTTCGTAGATGTCCGTTGGAGCGCCCAACTGCTGGAGCTCGCCGGCCGACATCACCGCAATGCGGTCCGACATGGTCAGCGCCTCTTCCTGGTCGTGGGTCACAAAGATGAAGGTGATCCCTGTCTCTCGCTGCAGATGCTTCAGCTCCAACTGCATTGCCTTGCGCAGCTTGAGATCCAGCGCCGACAGCGGTTCATCCAGCAACAGAACCTTGGGTTGTGGCGCCAGCGCACGCGCCAGCGCCACACGTTGCTGCTGTCCACCTGAGAGCTGTGAAGGCTTGCGAGCAGCAAATTGGCTAAGTTGCACCAGCTCAAGCATTTCGCCCGCCCGCTGGCGCGCTTCGGATTTGGACTTGCCCCGCATTTCCAGGCCAAAACCCACGTTGTCCAAAATCGTCATATGCGGGAACAGCGCGTAATTCTGGAACACCGTATTCACTGGCCGCTGATGTGGAGGCAAGGTTTCAATTTCGTCGCCATAAAGGAAAATCTCCCCTTCGGTGACGTCCTCAAATCCCGCAATCATTCGCAACAACGTCGTCTTCCCGCACCCCGACGGGCCCAACAACGTGAAAAACTCATTGTCATAAATCGACAACGATATCGTCTTCAAGGCGGTAAAATCCCCGTAACGCTTAACCGCATTACAAACATCAATCGCAATGGTTCGGTCTGCTTTCACTGGTCTCTCCCTTGTTGCAAGGACGTTCATTTTGATCGTGATCCAGCCAGCTATCCGGCCTGTCCCTGGGCCAGTTGGCTGGGTGTTTGGTCGGATCATCCAACTGCCAGTTCGGTAATCTCACGGCGGAAGGGCAGCGCATCGCCAATGTCCTGGCCATCCAGCTCACGCGCATAGCGGTGCCCGGCATAGGTGGCCCAGGCAATCGGTCCCGGCGCATTGGCGTCGCCAATGATCTTGACGGATTTGATCCCGGCATCAGCCCAATCGGTTTCGCGAGATTTGAGATCCAGATAAACGTGGTTGTTCTCCAAACGAGACGACACCATGACCACAGCGTCACAACCATACTCGCGCGACGCATCTGTATAGATGCAATTGGACATCACGCGGCCGCTGCCGATTTCAGTCACGCCACGGTTCAGCACGATATGGACACCCATTTCCGCCAACTTTTTGTGGATTGCGTGTTGTTCCAAAGTGTTGTTGGTCCAATCCGACAAATAGGCCGAGGGCGTGATGATGGTGACGTCGCACCCTGCCTTGCGCAGCAATTCGGCCAGGACACCGCCCATGTAGTAATGGTCATCGTCATAGATCACGACCTGGCCGGAGGGCAGCGTGCCTTCCATGATGTCATCGGGGGTAAAGATCGGCATCGCAGGATCAGTGGCAAAGGGCACAACATGCTGGCGGCTGACCCCATCACGACGCCATTTTGACCCAGTTGCCAGACACACGTTTTCAAACCCGAATTCCAAAATGCTGTCTGCGTCCAACGCGCTGTCAAAATAGGTTTCGACATTGGGTTTCTGGCTGATCTGATAGTCGCGGTAATCCACCACGCGGCCCCAGGCCGACAAGCCGGGCAGGTGGCGTTCGCGGGCCACACGCCCGCCCAAAGTGGTTGTCGCCTCGGCAATCGCCACGTCATATCCGCGCTCAGAAAGCGCACGGGCTGCTTCCAACCCCGCAGGACCGGACCCAACAACCAACACGTTGTCGCTGGTGCCCTTGGGGTTCATACGTTCCGGATGCCAGCCTTTGCGCCATTCTTCCATAAAGGTGGGATTCTGGGTGCAGCGACTGATTGACATGGTCATGTCGCCGGTGATGCAAATATTGCAGCCAATGCATTCACGGATATCTTCGATCCGGCCTTCGTCAATCTTGAGCGGGATAAACGGATCGGCAATCGACGGTCGCGCACAGCCAATCATATCCAACGTGCCGGATTTGATCATCTTGGCCATCACATCAGGAGAGGTAAACCGACCAACCCCGACAATCGGCTTGTCGGTCAGGTCGTGAATGCCCCGCACCAGTGCTTCTTGCGCGGCCTCTTCCTTGAACCGGGAAGGACCTGAACAATCTTCCCAAGTTCCCTGTGCCAGATCCCAGATATCGGGCAGATTTCGGTTCATTTCGACAAAATCACGGACTTCGGCATTGGAAAAGCCAAGATCCCCGATCGTTTCGTCCAGCGACACCCGCAGGGCGATCCCCATCGTATCGCCCACGGCGTCCTTGATGTCGCCAATCACCTCATTGGCAAACCGCGACCGGTTTTCCAGCGACCCGCCATATTCATCTGTTCGATGGTTAGTGGCGCGGCTCAGGAAATGCTGAAAGATACCAAAGCCATGCGCACCATACAGATTGATCAGGTCAAACCCGGCTTCTTTCGACCGCTTGCCTGCATTCACGAACCAGCGACGCAGATCACGGATGTCGGATTTATCCAGCGCGCGCGCCTGAATCGGATCATTGGTAAAGGTGCGAATGGGTTGGGCCGAAACCGCCAGCGGAACTTCCTTGGAGTAAAGATTAGGACCGTTGACCCCGGAATACGCCAATTGAATTCCGGCCAACGCGCCATGGGTCTTCATCTTTTCCGACATCTTGCGCAGCTGGGGAATGTCCTTGTCTTCCCACAGGCGCAATTCAATGAACGGAGTGATTTCCGAAGTATGATGCATCTCGCATTGTTCGGTAAAGATCACGCCCCAGCCGCCTTCGGCCTTGATACCACGCATGGCAGCCGCAGCAGACGGATCACGATAACCTCCACCGTTGCAGTGGGGCACCTGATAGAACCGGTTTTTGGCTGTGACAGGGCCGATCTGCATCGGTTCGAACAGAATATCGTAACGTGGGTCGCGCATTGCGTGCCCTCCCTTTAGCGTCTGGCTGGGGTTGCGCAGCGAGGTGCATAAGTCCTGCGAGAGATTTTCTGGTCCCGGTATCGAGCCTTTGATATACCTCTCAATTCAAGGACTATTAATATCTGGAGCTACCTAGAGGGGTATATACCCCCAAGGAGGTATGAACGTGTCTGCATCTGGTCCGGAACTGGCTTTGGCCCATGCAATTTCGGCCATTGGAAAAGCTGATTTCCAGACTTTGCTTTATCGGTGGATTTGCCTGATTGGTGAAATCGACAACGGTGCCATGATCGCCTTTTTCAAAGACCGAGGCCCCGAAGCCTATTTCTCTGAAGCACAAGACCGACGTGTGTTTGCAAATCTTGACAGCCACTATTTGCGTGGTGCCTACCTGCTTGACCCAGTCTATTCGCTCCATGTCAAACACGCCGACGAGGGCCTGTACCGTCTGATCGACATTTCGCCGGATCACTTCAGACGTAACGAATATTTTGCGTCCTATTTCCGACGCACGACCTTGATCGACGAATTGATTTTTCTGGCCCACCCCGCACCGGGGGTGACCGTCACAATCTGCGTCGGAAGGGATGCCACATCCGGTCGGAAATTTTCAGCACGCACCATAACGCGGCTCAGAGAAACAGCCCCCATCGTTGCGGCTCTGGCGAACGCACATTGGGGCAATCTGCGGTCAGAAACAGAAACAGATGACCTGCAGGTGGTTGAAGCGCTCAGGAACAGGTTGTCGAACGAGCTGAAAATCTCGCTCAGCCCACGTCAGTCTGAAATCGCCTTTCTTGTGCTGCAAGGTCATTCCTCGGTTTCCATCGGGTTGACCCTTGGAATCAGTCCGCTCACCGTAAAAACGATCCGCAAGCAGCTGTACAGAAAATGCAACATATCTTCTCAGGCAGAGCTCTTTTCCCTGCTGACGCCATATCTGTTGCGAACATGATGGCAAGGAAACTGACCCTGCAAGGTCGGAACAACTTTGGTAGTTCAGCGGCCATCGGCGATGCCTGAGCGTTCGCCAATGGGGCGTTTTGGATCAGGCTTTATACTTGATCCAGGTGGTCTTGAGCGCAGTGTATTTCTCAAGGCTGTGCAGCGACAAATCCCGCCCGAACCCGGATTGCTTCATTCCACCGAACGGCGTCTGTGCCGACAGAGCGTCCACCGTGTTCACCGACACGGTCCCGACGTGCAATCGGTCTGCCACCCGACAGGCGCGGCTCAGATTGTCGGTCCAGACCGAGGCCGCCAGCCCATAAATTGAATCATTGGCCATGGTCACGGCCTCTTCTTCGGAATCGAACGGAATGACCGACAGCACCGGTCCAAATATCTCATCCCGCGCCAGAGGATTGTTGTGGCTCACGTCATCAAAGATGGTTGGTTGTACAAAACATCCCTTGCCACCCACTGTGATCCGTTCACCCCCCGCCACCAGGTTGGCAGACGTCTTGCCGGCCTCGATAAATCGCATAATGCCCTGGGTCTGCTTTTCATCAACGATGGCCCCCATTTTCGCGGCAGGATCCAATGGGTCTCCCGGCTGCATGGCCCTGGCGCGTGCGATCAACTTTGCGACAAATGCATCCTTGATCGACCTTTCGACATAAAGCCGCGAATTGGCTGAACAGACCTCTCCCTGATTAAAAAAGATGCCAAAGGCCGCCATATCTGCCGCCGTATCCAGATCCTCGCAATCAGCAAAGACCAGATTCGGGCTTTTGCCGCCGGTTTCAGGCCAAACCTGTTTCAAATTGGATTGACCAGAGTATTGCATGAACATTTTGCCAATACCGGTCGACCCGGTAAAGGCCAGGCTGTCCACATCCATATGCAGACCCAACGCCCGACCTGCGGTGGCGCCAAAGCCGGGAACCACGTTCAACACGCCGTCCGGCAACCCGGCCTCGACCGCCAACTCCGCCAGTCGCAAAGCAGAAAGAGGCGATTGCTCGGCAGGTTTCAGGACAACCGAATTCCCGGCCGCAAGAGCCGCGGCTGCCTTCCATGTTGCCATGTCCAAGGGAAAATTCCAGGGCGTCACCGCCCCGACCACCCCCAACGGAACCCGTGCCACCAAAGCCAAGTCGCCCGGACCTGTGGGGGCCACTTCGTCATAGATCTTGTCGATGGCTTCGGCGTACCACTGAAAGAAATGCGCTGACCCCGGGGCATCGACAGTGGCCGCATCGGTAACCAGTTTGCCCATGTCCAGGCTGTCGAGCAGCGCCATCTCTTCCAGGTTGGCCCGGATCAAATCCGCAAGCTTCAGCAAAACCGCCTTGCGATCGCCAGGTGCCATGCGCGACCAACGACCATCGTTAAACGCGCGCCGTCCGGCTACCACGGCCAGATCCACGTCCGCCGTGTCACATTCCGCAACCGCAGTCAGAACCGCGCCTGTCGCCGGGTTGATGCTGTCAAAGGTATTACCCGAAACCGCATCAACAAATTTGCCGTCAATAAAGGCCTGCCCCCGCAGGGTCAGAGCCTCAGCGCGGGTTTTCCAGTCTTGGTAAGTATAGTCCAGCATGGCATTCTCCTGCTGTTATTCATCGCCCGGCACGCCGTATGATGGTGCCTCTCGGGGATCCAGGGCGCGCTGGATATAGGCGTCCAGTTGCGGTTTGTAGACGTCCCAGGCGGCGGCGATATTTTCGATCGGACAGGCGTCCTGGGACCAATCACAGCGCAATTCGGCCACCGGCCAGCTGACGGTGTCGACGATCAGCATGCCCGCCGAATGCACCGGGCCGGCCTCACCACCCGCCGCCATCCCGGCGCGCATCGCGGCGATCAGCCGGTCCCCGATATGGCCAGTCGCGGCTTCGAACCCGTCGACAATGGCCTGGCAGACCCCGTCATTGGCCAGCAGATTACCGCCCGACGCCACATCACGCCCCTGCGCCTGGGTCCAGATGCCCAGACTGTTGGGCCCGGAATGGATCGCCGTGTCGCCTTGCGCATCCACAGCCAGAACCTGGCGATAGTCGATATGCGCACCGCGCCGCTGCACCTGGGCAATCGCCTCGGTCGCACTCAGCCCCTGCTCCATCAGATCGAGCGTCAAAGGCCCCAGCGAGGGATCAGTCACATTCTGGCTCGCCACCGCGCCCACGCCCGCCCGGGCAAAGGCACATCGCGCCGCGACTGCTGGCGAAGATGACGAAATCGCCATTCCGAACATGCCCGTTTCAGCGCAGCGCGCCACCAGCGAAAAGGTCATCTCTCACTCATCTCCCTATAGCCCCTGAACGGGCTTCTTTCTGGTCCCAAATACCTTCGGGGGGAGCGTTGCAATCCAAAAAGGATTGCAACGCGGGGGGGCAGACAGCCCCCAATTCACGGATCAATCGGGAATGACTGCTGTACCATCAATTTCGACCAGCCAATCGGGACGGGCCAGCGCCTGAACGACCAGACCAGTCGACACCGGATGCACGCCTTTGATATATTCGCCCATGGTGCGATAGACGTCCTCGCGGTAGCGCACATCGGTGATATAAACGACAACCTTGACCAGATGCTCCATCCTACCACCCGCCTCTTCGATCAGTTGACGGATGTTCTGCATCACCTTGTGGGTCTGTTCGACAGGGTCGTGACTGTCAATATTCACGGCGTCATCCAGATTCTGCGGGCACTGGCCACGCAGATAAACAGTTTTGCCACCTTGGGTCACAACAGCCTGACACAGATCATTGTCCAGGTTCTGTTCCGGGTAGGTGTCCGAGGTATTGAACTTACGAATACGGGTATGGGCCATTTGGGTCTCCGTTTGTTTGGGTATTGGAATGGTGAAACAGGCTAATGGGCGGTGATGCTATCGCTCTGCGTTGCATCCATCGCGAACCACCGGCTGACAGCGCTATCTGCCTTTGACGTTGTCCTTAGTCCCATGACGGTGTCGGACAGGTCTGCGGCGTGTTTGACGAATGCCATCGGCCCGTCCCAGTCAAAGTTCTGGTAGACAGCCGCGAGGTGGGTGTGGGGCGGGGATTGGGCGAACAGCTGGAACGACAGGCGGTGACCGGCGTAATCCGAATTCAGCAGGTCGCGGGCAAAGGCCAGCAGCCTGCGCCGGTCCTCGGCCGCCCATTCGTCGTTGAGGGTATAGTATTTCTCGAGCCACGGACCCGTGTCATCGCTGGCGAAACTCGCCGCATCCGGGGTCACGCAGACCTGGCCACCGCACAGGTCGCGGGTCAGCTGCACCATGGCGGGCAGTTGCGAACAGGCCTGCACCCGGCCCGCATACAGCAGCGATTGGTTCGGCATCATCAGCCCGGCGGGCGATTTTTCCGCCAACGCCACCGACGCCGTCAGATGTGCGTTGATCCCTTCGCGGTAGCACGCCAGGGTCGACAGCTTCTCCTGCACGCCCTGTTCGCGGTCCAGCCCGGTCTGGCGGACATTGTACAGCGCCGCACCGATCATCATGTCGGTCTGTTTCAGGATGCGCTGCAGGAACGGAAACGCCGAATACCGGTGCAACGTGGCGCGCATGAACATCGCCGCGCGGGTGTGGCGGTAAAACAGCACGTTCTCCCAGGGGATCAGCACATCGTCAAACACCACCAGCGTGTCGATCTCGTCAAACCGGTTGGCCAGCGGGTAATCTGCGGCAGGCGCGCGACCGGCAAACCCGGTGCGACAGATGAATTTCAACCCCGGCGCGTTCAGATCACAGATGAACCCGACCGCATAGGGCGACATCTCTTCCTCGCCCCAATTGGCGATCGTCGGCTTGGTAAAGGCCTGGTTGGCATAGGCGGCTGCGGTTTCGAATTTGGCCCCGCGCACGATGATCCCGGCATCGGTTTCGCGCACCACATGCAACAGCATGTCCGGGTCCTGATCCCGGGGCGGACGCGACCGGTCGCCCTTGGGGTCGGTATTGGCCGAGACCTGGAACAGGTCCTGACGCAGCACCGCGTCGATATGGGTCCGGATGTTGCCGGCAAACTGCGGGTCGAGTTCGGCCAGCACATCAGCCCCATCCAGTAGCGACCACATCTCGCCCACGGTTTCATCGCCCACCCGGGTCACGACCCCGCCGATTTCATTCATCATGTGATCGGTGGCGCGGCGTTTGGCCCACCAATCGGCCTGGCTGTAGGGCAGCTTGTAGCCCATGGCCGAAACCTCGCCAGCTTCGGTATAGGTCATCAGATCCGCATGCGGCGCCTGATGCTGCATGTCATAAATCCGCGCCCGAATATCCACCAACGGCTTGAACTGAGGATGCCCCGAAACATCACGCACCCGTTCGCCATTCACATAAACCTCACGGCCTGCGCTCAACGAGGCGAGATACTCAGATCCTGTGCGTATCATGGTGTGTCTCCTGCACCTGCTGGGCCCCCTTTCGGGAGGGTCTGGCGCGTTTCACCCTAATGGTTTTCATATGGTCAGCAGGAATTGAAGCATTGTCTGTCTCATCCCTGATAAGGGTGTGCCTAAGCTTTTTCACCCCAAGGGACGACGGGTCGCCACACCTTTTGGTGCGGCGATCCTGATCATCACGATTGCGACCATTACAGCAGTCAGCTTTCGGTTGGGCCGCGATACTCCAGATACTTGCGCTGGGTGGCAATCTGATCGGCCACATGTTTGGCGTCATGCCAGACCCCCCAGATAAAGGTCGATCCGCGACGCGACTGCCAGGGCAGCCCCAGAAAATAGATGCCCGGTTCGGATGATACCCCGCGCTGGTGCTGCGGTTTGCCAGTGTCGTCAAAAGCATCAACCTTCATCCAGCTGAAGTCCTGACGGAATCCGGTGGCCCAGATGATCGACGTCACGCCTGCCTCTGCAAGGTTCAGCTCACTGATCGGATTGGTCAGGCAATCGGGGTCGGCAAAGGCAATACGGGCCTCGGGCTCTTCGGGCAGGTCGATGCCGGTACGTGCGACATAGGCATCTGCGGCGTCCAGCATTTCCTTATAGTTGATGTCGCCACCGTTGACATTATCCTGCAGATCACCAGCAAAGGTCAGCATACCGTCGGTGTAAGATTGTGTCAGCCCGACAAGGGTGACGCCTTCGTTACCGAGGCGACGGAAATCCATGGTCTGCCCACCATAGGCACCGCTGACCGAGATCGTCACATGTTCGGTTCCGGGTTTCAGCGCAGCAACGTCCCACAGACCCAGAACTCCCAGCCACCAGACAAAGTCACGACCCCGATAGGCCCGCGGCGGGCGATCATGCGGGCCGACCGACAGGTAAACCTCGCGCCCAGCGCGGTTCAGTTCATCAGCAATCTGAGCACCCGAAGACCCGGCACCCACAACCATCACTGCACCTTCGGGCAGCTGATCGGGGTTGCGATAGTAAAACGAATGGATTTGTTCAACGCCAGCATCAGCTGGAACAACCGGCGGGATAACCGGATGTTGGAAGGCACCAGTTGCCGCCACGACGTTCCTGGCTTCAATCACACCATCAGAGGTTTCGACGCGGAACCGGCCCTGACCGTCCAGACGTTCGGCGCTTTTGACTTCAACACCGGTTCGGATCGGTGCTTTGATCATCTCGGCGTAGTCGTTCAGATAATCAGCGACGCGTTCTTTGGTCGGAAAGGCATCCGGATCGACATCAGCGAATTCCAGGTTTGGGAAACGGTCATGCCAAGCCGGACCATTGGCCACCAGATTGTCCCAGCGGCCCGTCCGCCAGGCTTCGGCGACACGGTTCTTTTCCAATACGAGGTGAGGCACACCATTGTTGCTCAGATGTTCGCTCATGGCGATGCCGGCCTGGCCACCTCCAACAACAAGCGTATCTATGTGTTCAACTGACATTTGCGGGTCCTCTTGAATGATATCTGGATGATCATGGCGCGTTTGAGATCACCTTAAGGAAGCCGTCAGCGAGCGAAAAACATGATTTGTTTAAGCACTGGTTGCGTTGCGCCTAAGTGGGTGGGACACGAGGGAGAAGGGTCTGATGGAGCCTGGTATCATGGGCCAACCGTGTATTGTCCGGCGAGTTTTCTGGCTTCGGGCCGACGGCCAGATCCAACACAGGCAGCAGGAGTCTCGTGGCGTTCTGGCCTGATAATCCCCCATCTAAAACGGAAAAGCCTACAAATCCTGGATGCCGTCCGGAGTTCTGCTTAAAATGGGGGTGTTGCACGCGCGGTTTATGATCGGTGGGACGCGAGGCTGTTGTGCCTGGCACGTTCCAGGTCCTGCCCCAGCCTGGTGACTTCCCGCACCAGCAGGTCCAGATCCTGTTTCTTGGTACGATGATTGTTGATGGCGACCCTCAGGCAATGGCGATCACCAACGGTGGTATCGGATGGCACAGCCACCCCGGTCTCTTGGAGACGCAGCATGATTTCCGTGTTCAGCTCTTTCAGCTCAGTTTCAGCCAAGCTGGAGCCGCAGTAACGAAAACAAACGATATTGATTGATGTCGGTGCCACCAGCTCCAACAGCGCATTCTCCTGAATCAGCTGGGTCAGATATGAACCTTGGGCAATATTCTGGTCAATCAGACGACCAAATTTGGCAACGCCCTGCTCCTTGATCGACATCCAGATCTTGAGCGCCTTGAAACCACGCGACAATTCAAATCCGTAGTCACCCAAAAACTCGGCAGCTGCGACGCCACGTGGTTTTTCCTCCAGGTATTCGCCATGCAGCTCAAACGTGTGGAAGTGGAGCGCGGCATCCCGAACCAACGCACATCCAGCCTCAAAAGGCGTATGCAACCATTTGTGAGGGTCCAGGGCCATCGAATCCGCCCGTTCTATTCCATCGACCAGGGATCTGTTCTCTGGCGCAATCTTGATCAATGCCCCGATACAGCCGTCGACGTGAAACCACATGTTTTCCCGTTCGCACAGATCAGCAATTGTCGGCATGTCGTCAATTGCACCGGTATTTGTTGTACCCGCGGTCGCAATCACGCAAGTGGGCAGGTATCCGGCCGCCCGATCATCTTCGATAGCTTTTTTCAAAGCCGCGATATCCAACTTCAGGTTAGCATCAGACGGAACAATATGCAGCGCCCGCCGACCCAAACCCAGGGTTTCAAGAGCCTTCTGACTCGCGCTATGAACCTGATCTGACGTGTAAAACCGCAATGGTTTGGGCAGCGCCGTAATCCCCTCCTCGCGCACATCGACCCCAGCCATCTTATTGCGGGCCACGGTCAGACAAACCATGTTGGCAACAGACCCGCCGCTGGTCAGCGTGCCACTGGCCGAAGCCGGAAACTCGACCATCTGTTTGAGCCAGTTGACCACCTGTCGGTCAACCTGTGCAGCCGCCGTGTTCCCACCTCCCAGGTTTGATCCATCTATGGCGGCCAAGAAATCAGCCATGGCCCCTGTCATATTCCCGGACCCCATGTACCACCCCCAGAACCGTGGATGAGTATTCCCCATAGCATATGGCAGAACATGAGATTGAAATTCTTCATACACCGCCCCGACCGGCATTGGGTCCAGTGGTACATTTGTCTCGAAGTGATCCCGAACCGATTGTGGCATCTGTTGCCAGACAGGCCGATCACGCAGGGTTCCAATATGCGCAAATGCATCCTCTACCATCCGCCTTGCGGTTTCCTGGGTCTCGGTCCAATCCGCTGGGTCAAGACTCTCTTCGGGACAATCAGTCATGGGGAAACTCGCTTTGCTCTGAGGGAAAAGGAAAATTTGTAAATTTGGGTCAGTCGCCTTTGCATTGAGAAATCAAGCGTGGGAACACGTTTGAACTATACACGTCAGATGTCACCTGTCATCGGTCCAAACCATGCCTCTCGCACCGTGCCGCGTTCGGATGTGACTACCAATACGGTCTGTATACCGGGATATTGCACGACAAAAATACGCTGACGTCCGTCACTGACTGGATGCAACGGAGCAGTAAAAGCCTTGAACGATTGGGTCGCTCGGAAATACAAGGTCACGAATTGATCCTCCAGCTGCGGCAGTCCTAAATGGGGGAAATCGTTGTCAGAATTTGTAGATTCTGAAATGGTCTTGCCGTCGTGGCCAAGAAAAAAGCCGTGTCAAAACCAAACTGCTGTACCGAGCCGCCGCTCCGCTCTTGGTCAACACGTTATTGATGCAATCGGCCATGTATCCCCGGGGAATCCCCAGAAATGCCCGACCAGAATTTTCCTAACTGGCGTCTACCCGAATGGCAAAGACGCCGTTGCTGACGACGACATGGTTGGCGGAAAAACCATTGAACGCAAGAAACAGAAAACAGACAAGGAGTTCAAAAGCGCGGATATTTGGAGCCCAAACGTCTTACACCGACCCAACTAAGGGGGATATTCAGAGGGAGAATCAAGAAATTCCCAATAACCTCTTCGACAATATCAGGTGATTACCCCAAAACTATGGTGCCTCAAGAGGGACTCGAACCCCCGACCTTGTCCTTACGAAGGACCTGCTCTACCAGCTGAGCTATTGAGGCATGCGCCAGACCGTTTAAACGGTCACAATAGTTCGCGCAAGTCTGGAAAAATCCACGCAATAGACGCAATTCCTGTTTTGCAATGTCCGACCACAACCCGCCCGAATGCTGGATTTTTCCCAATTTCCAAGCCGCCCACAGCCAATTTTCCAGAACAGTTTATAATATGAGCTTGGTAGCATTGAACGTTGAGCCTGTTTGTCGCCGCAGGTCTGCTTGACTGTTCTTTCGGCGCGCAGGCGATGCAGAGCTGGCTGCAATGCCACAACCGCCCTGTGCACACCCCGGGAACCGCGTCAGGAGCTGATCATTTGACGTTGGGAACAAGGTTCAGCGACCCTTGTCCCATTTTCCGCAATAGACCGGTTGCCTGAGCAAAGGTCATGTCGAGTTGCTGAATACGATCCAGTGAAACAATCACCGAACTCCCAGACCAGGCCGATGGTGATCCAGGCAAGAACAGGATCGCCCGATCTTCAAACCGTTCAACTTCAAATGCGATTTGGTCAAAATCATCGAACCGAACCAAAACCGGGATCAGTGCCGCACTTTTGTCTTCTGCCCTGGTTGCGCTGGTTACGACGCCTTTGACCACTGCATACCCTGGGATGACATCAAAGAAGATATTGTCCAGACGCTTCAAGCCGCCACCAAAGACAGCTTTTCTTGCGCCCAAACCGATCAGATAACATGCAAACAGAATGAACAGGATCGCGATCACATCAGCAACAAATACGCCAACCGCCCTATCCAATGGAAAAAACCGTTCCATTGGCTTGGCTGCAAGCCGAGCGAACGTAAAAACTTTTTCCAAGATGATGATCATAACGGCCAGAGGTGCCAGCAACAACAAGCCATTTAAAATAGTGGATTTCACAACCAGTCTCCTTAGGGGTTCTTCCCGTCCCGATGATATTGGTACCGCATCGTATTGCTCCCGTAACCAGAATTCTGATCATCGCGGCTTTGCCCGTTTGGTCGGGTCGACAAACGCGGCTGCGCGGCATTCTGATCAAAGCCGCTTGGCATTGGACATGGCGCGACCCCTGCCAACGGGCATTCCAGAGACACCAGAGAATTTACTCAGGCGTCAACCGCAGACGTCGACATTCGCTCCAAAAAAGGCCCCCGCTTGCGCGAGGGCCTTTGATCAGGTCAGTGCAATACTGGTCAAGTTCGCGGGTCCATAGTCACCCTACGCCTGCTTGGCTTTGGCGTCGGTCATGTCCTCGGTGGTTACGTCGATTGCGGAATCGTCAGGGGTTTCGTTGATATCTATCACGACTTCGGTATCCGCAGGAGCTTCGCTTTTGTCCTCCAGCGATCGAACAATCAGGGGCAGCATATGCGCACCCGTTGCGCTGGTGACTTCGGCAGCTTCTGGAGCCTTCCAGCTGAGCGTATCAAAGCTGGCACAGGTGTCACAGACAGGAGCCCATTCCGCATGTGTATGATGACAATTGTCACAGACCCACTGTGGGCCGCGTGGTGCCTGCAACGCCCGAGCCAACCAACCCTGTACCACAGCATCGGACGCCCCTTCGCCGCGTTCGATGGCTGCCATTAGCGTAAATGCACGGGCATCCGGTGCCTTGTCGATCAGATCGCCCAAAGACCGGCGGGCTTCGGGGAAATCTTCGGCCACAATATTCAGCTCGGCAGCCAACAGTCGGGTTTCAGTGTGGTCTGGATGGATCTTGGTCAGAGCTGTAAACCGTTTCACCCGCTGTTCGGCGGTCTCATCCGGTTCGATTTCGGCAAAAGCATGAGCCAGATCGGGATGCGGCTGGGTCTCCCAAGCCTTGCGAAGCACTTTGATTGCCGCGCGTTTCTTGCCCTTGGCAATATCCGCCCGGGCAGCCATCGCAGCTGCAGGAACCAGATCCGGCGACAGCCGGTTGGCTTCAATCGCACGCTCCTGATGTTCAGTCGTAGCACCATCAGCCAGCAAATCTTTTGCCGACGACAGCGCCAGAACCGCGTCGCGGCGTTTGTAAACATCGCGCGGCAAGGTTCCGGTCTTCAGCTTGGTCGACAAAGTTTGACGCGCGCCCGCCCAATCCTGTGCCTGCGCCTGCAATTTCAAAAGAGTATCTTGAACCTCTTCATGCTTGGGCCGCAACGCCAGCGCTTTTTCCGCCAAAAGTCGCGCGGTGTCTGTATCACCCTCGGACAGCTTTTGTTTCATGATCCCACGCACACCAACGAAACGGGTCTGGTGGTTTGTCACCAGCCGCTTGTACGTCTCGGCCGCCTTGCGTGTGTCGCCGGTCATCTCGGCGGCCTGTGCGGTCAATAGATCGGTCAACTCTGGTTTTTCTAAATAGCGTTCGGCACGCGCTGCCTTAGCCATGGCCTGGCGTCCTTCACCAGAAGCCAGCGCCATCAAGGCATCCGCCAATGCCTGATACCCCTTGCGTTCACGCCCCTTGTCAAAAAACCGAGACAAGGCGGTTTCGTCACCGTTCAGGAACCGCAAAGTAGCCACCAGCAGTGACAACAGCTTTAGGAAGGCCCAGACCAGCACCACCAGCGCACCAAAGGCAATCACCGACTGCAATGCGCCCAACGTGTATTCAGTTCCAGCAAAGGTGATCTGAACCCCGCCGGCGGTTTCCATCAGGATGCCCGCGCCCAGAGCCAAAAGCCCAATGATCGCGACAAAAACGAGGATTTTCAACAATGACCAGAGCATAGCGGGTCCTTCAATTGGAATTCAGGCTTTGCGCCAAAGCATCGGCGGCGCGAATGGCAGTCAGGCGGGCAGTTGCTGCAGCTTCCCAATCGGCAAGCGCGGCACGCGCGCTGTCGGGCAGCGCGGCCAATTCAGCCAAAGCCTGTTCCAGTTGTCCGGATGTCACAGCAGCTTCGACACGCGACAAAATGGCATCGGGATCATCTCCCTCTCTGGGCGTAACGGATCGGGCCCCCAACTGTCTCTGAACATAGGCCAGAACCCCGCCAGAGCCTTTTGCTTCTGCTCTGGCTTCAGCCAATGCAGCGCGGGCTGCCGGGGCGTAATCTGCGATTAACGCTTGGAGTGTTGGAACCCCGCCTGCCGCTTCGGTCAAGGCGTCGGGGATGGCCACCCCCAGGCCGCGTAACTCTTCCAGACCTGCGTCTATTGCGTCGCCGGCATCCAAACCGACCTTGAGCCGTGCAACCGCCGACTGTGCGCTGGCCGCAAGAGCCGCAGCCGCGCTGGCGGCATCCAGCGCCTTGGCCTCGGCCACCATGTTTTCGACTTCTTCACGCTGTGTTGCCAGCGAATCCTGCAATCTGGCCAACTCGGCCTCATATGCATCAATGGCCAGATCCGAAACACCTTCGGTGATCGGTCGCTTTTCCAAGTCACCCAAACGAGTGGTCAGCGGCGCAATCTGACCCTCTATTGCCTCCAGGCGTACCAGTGCATCGGACAGCCCATCGGCAAGCGGTGCAACCTGTTCGGATAACATAGTCAGATCTTCGGTCACCGGCCCAAGATCAGGCAGATTCAACCCATCTATCCTGGCCTGAACTGCGGCAAGCGCATCGGACAATTCAGATTGCGCCAGACCCACAGCTGTGATTGCTTCGCTATTGTTGTTGGATTTCAACGCATCCGGTAAATACGGGTCCAGAATTTCACCGCGTCCAGCTACAAACCCCAACCCAGCCGCAATTACGCCACCCAGCAAGGCAGCCCCAAAGCCACCCTTCTTTTCTATAACCCGTTCCACCGCAGCAGGCGGTTCTGGATCTGTCACGGCTTGGTAAGAGGGGTCTTCCGACTCTTCTGCCGGGTTTTTGACCGGATCCTCCAAAGGATCTCCGGTCGCTTCAACTTCGCCCGTCTCGGTCTCGGTCTCGGTCTCGGTCTCGGTCTCGGTCTCGGTCTCGGTCTCGGTCTCGGTCTCGGTCTCGGTCTCGGTCTCGGTCTCGGTCTCGGAAGCAGTGTCCTGGAGGTTCACCGAGGACTCAACTTCTTCGACCACATCGAACTGGTTTTCCTCGGATTCTGGCAGAACTTGACCTTCAGCACCGTGAGTATGCTCTTGGGTCACAGCCTCTTCGGGTTGCCCGGAATTGGCATCCGCTTCATGTTTCAGATCGGATTTCTTCTTGTCAGCCACTCCGGCCTCTCCCTCGATTCTCAAATCAAATGTGCGAACCCGCGACGGTGACACTACTGCGCGGGCCCATCTCCCTCAACCCGGTGCAGGGATTTGCACAGATTAATGATCTGGGTCTTCATCGCATCTGCATCTGGGGTTTCACATTCGGTCAAGCTTTTGAATTTCAATTCTTTTAATTGATCAGCCACGGCTGAACTCATCGCAATTAGGTGCGGATTTGCACCCGTGGGACAAGTGTCGGCAAATTGTCGCGCACTGCGGGGTGAGAAAAGCGGCACAATGATATCATTACGCGCCATCAACAGGTTACGGGCCTCTTCAGTCAGAGGTAGCAGTTGCTGTTCGTAAACCACAACCTCCGAACATGGTACACCTGCGCCACACAATGATTGGGCCACATCTCCCCGCCCGTGACAGCCGCGGATGTGCAGCAAGGGCGCTGTCACAGGAACGTCGGTCAAGGATCGGATCAGGGTTTCGGCGTTCTCTCCGCGCATTTCCGCCTGCCATCCCGCGTTCTTCGCGGCCCAAGTCGTGGCCGCACCAACGCAATAGGCCGGAACATCCGGCGACAACCGTCGTGCCCAGCGGACGCCATTGGACGAAGTGAAGATCACGCCGTTGATCCCAGCTAGGTCCACACCCACATGACTCTCGCGAATGTCCAGCAGTGGAGAGATCACAGCAGGTGCCAAAGCCAGTACCCAATCCGGCAGACCTGCAACAAATTTTCGGGACGCCGCAACAGGACGGGTCATCAACAAGCCAGCCATTCAGAGCCCCCGGGATTGTTTGCGCTCTGTTAGGGTGGTACCTGCGAGACAAAAGGGATGCAACGGTCAGGACCTATGACAGATACTCACACGATCCTGGGGCTGGAAAGCAGCTGTGACGACACTGCTGCCGCCGTGGTGCGCCAAACCAGCGACCAACGGGCACAAATTCTGTCGTCTGTCGTATTCGGTCAGACCGACCTGCATCGCGCCTTTGGCGGGGTGGTTCCCGAAATTGCTGCGCGGGCCCACGCGGAAAAGTTGGACGTCTGTGTCAGGGATGCCTTGCAGGCCGCCAATGTGACGCTGAAGGACCTGGATGCCATTGCTGTGACGGCTGGTCCGGGCCTGATCGGCGGTGTCATGTCGGGCGTCATGTGTGCCAAAGGGATGTCCGCCGCTACCGGCCTGCCACTGGTCGGGGTAAACCATCTGGCCGGGCACGCGCTGACCCCGCGCCTGACAGATGGGGTGAATTTTCCTTATCTGATGCTGCTTGTCTCTGGAGGACATTGCCAATACCTGATCGCCCGCGGACCCGAAGATTTCACCCGACTGGGCGGCACAATTGACGATGCCCCGGGCGAAGCTTTTGATAAAACTGCACGTTTGCTGGGATTGCCCCAACCCGGCGGACCCTCGGTTCAGGCAGAAGCCGACGCCGGTGACCCCAAACGTTATCGCTTTCCTCGCCCCCTGCTGGATCGTCCCGATTGTGATCTCTCGTTCTCAGGGTTGAAAACTGCCCTGCTGCGGATGCGCGACCAGATCGTCGCCGAAAAGGGAGGGTTGACCCGGCAGGATCGCGCAGATCTGTGCGCGGGTTTCCAGGCGGCGATTGTCGACACATTAACCGAAAAAACCCGCCGCGCCTTGCGTCTTTACATGGCCGCAAACCCGCCCTTTCCAACCGTGGCCGTTGCCGGAGGTGTAGCGGCAAACACTGCAATTCGGACTGGGTTAGAGACTGTTTGCGCAGAATTCGGCGCGACCTTTGTCGCGCCTCCACTGGCTCTATGCACCGACAACGCCGCAATGATTGCCTATGCCGGGCTGGAGCGGTTCAAAGCAGGCGCGCGGGATGGCATGGACCTGACCCCTCGGCCCCGTTGGCCATTGGACAATACCAGCCCATCAATGTTGGGCGGCGGTCGCAAGGGGGCCAAGGCATGATCGTTTCCGTTCTGGGATCCGGCGCGTTTGGTACTGCGTTAGCGATTTCGCTAGCGGGGAATGGCCCTGTGACGTTGTGGGGGCGAAATTCGGACCAAATCCGCGCGATGCAAGACTCGCGCCAAAATGAAAGCCGCCTGCCCGGTGTGCCTCTGCCCGAGGGCCTCAAGGTCACAAGCGATCTTGCGGATGCGACGCAAAGTCAGACGCTGTTGTTGGCAGTTCCAATGCAAAAACTGCGCGCGTTACTGTCCGAAAACCACGCCATGTTCAAAGGCAAGACACTGGTCGCCTGCTGCAAGGGGATAGAGTTGAACACTGGATTGGGTCCAATTGCCGTGATCCGGGAATGCCTTCCTGATGCACAGCCGGCCCTGCTGACCGGTCCCAGCTTTGCCGCTGATATTGCCCGTGGGTTGCCAACCGCGCTCACCCTGGCTTGCTGTGACGAAGCATTGGGACGGGACCTGCAACAGGCTCTAACAACGGCAAATATACGGCTTTATCGCACCCAGGACACGGTTGGGGCCGAATTGGGCGGTGCTTTGAAGAACGTAATGGCCATCGCCTGTGGTGCTGTAATTGGTGCCGGTATGGGCGACAGCGCCCGTGCTGCATTGATGACCCGTGGATACGCGGAAATGCAGCGCATGGCGTTGGCCTGTGGTGCCCGGCCTGAAACATTGGCTGGCCTATCAGGCTTTGGTGATTTAACGCTGACGTGCTCATCCGAGCTGTCGCGCAATTATCAACTGGGTCTGTCCATCGGGCACGGACGGGCATTTGATCCCTCCGTCACAGTCGAAGGGGCCGCCACTGCCCGCGCCGTAGACGCCAAGGCCCGCGCCATGCTTCTCGATATGCCAATCACGCATACGGTGGTGGGCTTACTCGATCACAGCTTGACCATAGCACAGGCCACCGCTCAACTGTTGGCCAGACCACTGAAAGAGGAATGACATGCTGATTGCCCTTATTGCCCGCGATAAAATCGGTGCCCTGCAAACCCGCGTCGATACCCGCGCGGCCCATCTTGACTATATCAAAGACACTGGCGTTGTGTCTCAAGCTGGCCCGCTATTGGACGACGACGGCAATATGACCGGTTCGCTGATCATTCTGGATGTCGAAGACATGGCGGCGGCGCAAAACTGGGCAGATCATGACCCCTATGCCAAGGCAGGCCTGTTCGAGAAAGTAGAACTCATCGCCTGGAAGAAGGTGATCTGATGGCCTATTGGCTGTTCAAATCCGAACCCTCGACCTGGAGCTGGGATGACCAGGTCGCCAAGGGGGACGCGGGAGAAGAGTGGGATGGCGTCCGGAATTATCAGGCGCGTAACTTTATGCGTGAGATGAAGATTGGCGACCGCGGGTTCTTTTACCATTCGCAAAAGGAAAAATCGGTGGTTGGCATTGTCGAGGTTTGCGCTGGCGCTCACCCAGACAGCACCACCGATGACGACCGGTGGGACTGCGTGGATATCAAGTCGGTCCGCTCCTTTGTCACTCCGGTGACGCTGGACCAGATCAAGATGGATCCACGGTTGGAAGCAATGGTACTGGTCAAGAATTCCCGCCTTTCTGTACAACCTGTAACACGGGACGAATGGCTGACCGTTTGCGGAATGGGGCAGACAGACCCTGATTGATCGACCACACTTGGCCCAACTGGATTGTAACTCAGAAGGGAGCAGCTATGGAATTTGTCAGTGTCATCGCCGCAGCAGCGGCTGGGTTTGCTTTGGGCGCGGTCTGGTACGGCGTATTGGCCGACCAATGGATGCAAGCCGCAAACATTCCTCGCGGGGAAGACGGCAAACCCGAAGGCGGTCAAAGCCCGTCTCTCTTTGCCGCCACATTTGCATTGCAACTGATTGTAGCAGGCATGATGCGCCATGTATTTGCATTGGCGGGAATTGACGAGCTTGCCAAGGGGCTGGTTGCCGGGCTGGGTGTTGGCCTGTTCTTCATCAGCCCGTGGATTGCGATCAACAACCTTTACGCAGGCCGCCCTGCTCGGCTCAGTTTGATTGACGGCGGCTATGCCACACTGGCCTGCGGGGCAATTGGCCTGGTTTTGTCTCTGTTATGAACCCACCGGAGCAGACGGAACCCTTTCGGGCAGGAAGCTTGGAAGCACCCAGTTGCCCGGTGTTAGTGATTTCTCTGCTCATGGATCTGCCCATGGAAATATCGAACCGTTTCTGGAGCATGCACAGAGGTTTCCAAGCAGGAAAACTGTCAGGCACCCTTCTGTTTTACCACCGGTGGAACATCAAAACGGTGCACGGACATCATCTGTCCGCACACCGTAGCATCTGGAAAAACCGGGGAAGAGGCCTGTAAACACCGGCTCCTTCCCCTTCACCCCGCGTGTATCCTACTCACCACACGCGTATCGAAAACTCAGGTCCCGGCCATCCTGGCCATATAGTGACCCTAGGTGCTTTCCATCTTTTCAGCAAACTCAAAGCCCTGACAATACAGCTAAAATGCGAAACGCCCGCTCGAGCGGGCGTTCAATTGGTTCACAGAGCTGGTCAGTTAGCTATACGCTGCTTCCTTGCCGAAATGCTTGGTCAGCATGTAATAGACCACTGCGCGGTATTTGTTCCGGTTCGAGCGACCATACGTGTCCAGAACCGAATTGATGCCTTCCATCAACTCGGGGCTGTCTGCCAATCCCAGCTTCTTGATCAGAAAGTTGTTTTTTACGGTTTCCAACTCACTGTCTTGTGTTGCCGCAACGGTTGAAGCATCCGCATCATAAATGGATGGGCCGCACCCGATCGTGACCTTGGTCAGCAGATCCATATCGGGATCCATCCCGCATTTGTTTTTCAGATCATCTGCGTATTGAGCGATCAGGTCGTCGCGTTTTCCCATCACATTTCTCCCGGGGCTGTTCAGGCCGGATTGACCTGAACAAAACGTTAGTTCGAAATGGGGCGGTTACAAACAGGAAAAATCAGGCTCTTTTCCCCGTAGTTGCACATTCACATCCATCCGACCGCTTAATCTGTCTATTTCGGAAAAAGAAATGTCAGGACAAGGCGAGCTCCCCAACCGTCAGGACCGTTTGTTGTACTATCCGCCCAGTAACGGACACCGGCCCCTATGCTGACAGGTTGGTCACCGATATTAACCAGCTTGGTCACCACAAAATTTACTGGCAACGCTGTATCTTTGCGTATCCAATCGTAAGTCGTTTCGCTGTTCAGCGTAAATGTCCAGGCGTCCGGTGTGGTATAACTGAGAAACGGCTGCACAAATGTCGTGCTAATGTCAGTCGATCCAGAGCCTTTGCCAACGTCCCACAAATGATTGGCCAGACCGCCATAGGTCCACGGCCCGGATTGCTTCAGCACCACGCCCGTAATACCAGCAGCAAACTGATCGGCACCCAGCGTATTACCTCCCGTCGGCAGAAGGAAAGCCGGTCCGACCCCCCAGATTAGGCCGCCTTTTGTGGGTTGCTTTGGGGAAAGGAATATACTTTGAACAACGTCTCCGATCCCATTCTGCGACGTCCCAGGCACAAAATCCTGTTGATCAATCACGGGGATGATGGTGCGGCTGATCAAATTCCAGTTATCACCCAACGAGATCGGGACCACCGGTTGCAGGTTCATAAAGGTCCGCTTGCCAGATCCTGATGGCCCATATCCGCTGTCATAATTGAATTGGAATGGCACACTGATCAAAGACGCCACCGGGTTTGACAGCTCCTTGGCCAAATCCGCATTCTCTTGCGCTTTTACCACATACGGCGTTATCGCTGCACACCAAGCCAGCGCCAAAGACAACAGAATCCGAACTCTCACAGGAACTACTCCCAGACTGAAACAAGTATTTTGAAATCGACTCTATCTAAAAGTGGAAAGCAAAAATAAACAAGCCGCCATGGAACCCATGACGGCTTGCGACTTTACGTATTTTCCGAAAGCTATCAGTAACGATAGTGTTCCGGCTTGAACGGGCCATCCGGGCTCACGCCGATATATGAGGCCTGATCGGCATCAAGTTTCGACAGCTTCACGCCAATCCGATCCAGATGCAGTCGGGCGACTTTTTCGTCCAAGTGCTTGGGCAGGATATAAACGTCGTTGTTGTATTCGTCACCTTTGGTGAACAGTTCGATCTGCGCCAGCACCTGGTTTGTGAACGATGCCGACATAACGAACGACGGGTGGCCGGTGGCGTTACCCAGGTTCAGCAGGCGACCTTCGGACAGCAGGATCAGACGGTTGCCCGAAGGCATCTCGATCATGTCCACCTGTTCCTTGATGTTGGTCCACTTGTGGTTCTTCAGAGCGGCAACCTGAATTTCGTTATCAAAGTGGCCGATGTTGCCAACGATGGCCATGTCCTTCATCTCGCGCATATGCTCGATGCGGATCACGTCCTTGTTGCCCGTGGTGGTGATAAAGATATCGGCGGTTGCGACTTCATCTTCCAGAAGGGTGACTTCAAACCCGTCCATGGCAGCCTGCAGGGCACAGATCGGGTCAACTTCGGTGACTTTCACGCGGGCACCCGCACCACGCAGAGAAGCGGCCGAACCTTTGCCAACATCGCCGTAACCACAGACAACTGCGACCTTACCGGCCATCATGGTGTCGGTGGCGCGGCGGATGCCGTCGACCAGCGATTCTTTGCAGCCGTATTTGTTGTCGAACTTCGATTTGGTGACCGAGTCGTTGACGTTGATCGCCGGGAACGGCAGGTGACCGTCCTTGACCAGTTGATACAAGCGATTCACGCCGGTGGTGGTCTCTTCGGAAACGCCTTGGATCTGGTCGCGCATCTTGGTGAACCAGCCCGGCGAGGCCGCCATGCGTTTTGCGATCTGCACCTTGATCACTTCTTCTTCTTCCGAGGTCGGAACCGCGATGATCTCTTCGCCGGCTTCGGCGCGCGCACCCAGCAGAATGTACAGCGTCGCGTCGCCGCCATCATCCAGGATCATGTTCGGGCCGTCAGCGAACATAAAGGACTTGTCCAGATAGTCCCAATGCTCTTCCAGAGTTTGACCTTTGATGGCGAAAACCGGAATGTCTGCCGCTGCGATCGCAGCCGCGGCGTGGTCTTGTGTCGAGAAGATGTTGCACGATGCCCAGCGCACATCCGCACCCAGAGCAACCAACGTTTCAATCAGAACCGCAGTCTGGATGGTCATGTGCAGCGACCCGACGATCCGCGCGCCTTGCAGTGGCTTGCTTTCACCGTATTCCGAACGTAGGGACATCAGCCCCGGCATTTCGGTCTCTGCAATATCCAATTCCTTGCGGCCGAACTCGGCCAGCGAAATGTCCTTGACGATATAATCCCCGGCCATGGTCAGCTCCGTTCCGGTTAAAGGGTCAGTTTCGCTGCCCCCTAGCACTCCTAGGCAAAAGAGGCAACAAAGTAGACCCGCAGACCCGGTATGACCGGCAAGACCCTGCGTCAGCCATTTATCAACTGGCGGTATCGTTGGTGATTTCGATGGGTGTGGCTTTGAAAAAATCGGTACCGGCCGCCATCACACAGCTGATCCCGTTTGCATTGGTCATCAGGACCGTGAACGTACCGGTTTCGTCCGAGGACCAGATTTCTAGAACAGAATGCGTATTGCCGCCGGTTTGCAAACCCCCGACGGTCAGTTGCTCGGCAAATTTGGATTGCAACCGCTCGACAACGGTGTCGCGCAGCGCGCAATTCGCGGCAAATGCAGGGGGGGCCAATGCGGCCATTCCAAAGGTAAGGGATAGTGCCAACAAACGCTTGAACATGACGTTCTCCTTCACATAGTGGTTGCTATCTGAGGAGGGCACGCCTGGGAGGAAGACACGCCCCCCTCGTTCTTGATATCATGATCGGTGGCCCGGATTTCAAACCACGGGTCCTCAAGAAAAGTTGGCAGCATGTGATCGGATACGGTTTTCAGACTGCGCCGAAATTGTGGCAAAACCAAGGCAACAAGCAAAAGGTGTACCAAAATGGCAACAAAACCCAGAGCTTGGCAACGGATGTTGTCCGGTCGCAGATTGGACCTTCTTGACCCTACACCAGTCGATATCGAGATCGAAGATATCGCCCATGGGTTGGCGTTTGTTGCGCGTTGGAATGGTCAGACTCAGGGCGATTTCGCCTATTCCGTGGCTGAACATTCTTTGTTGGTTGAGACTCTATTTTGTCGGCTAAACCCCAAAGCCCCGGCAAAGTGGCGACTGGCGGCCCTGCTGCACGATGCTCCGGAATATGTGATCGGAGACATGATCTCCCCGGTGAAAGCGTCCGTAGGCCCAGCCTACGAAGAGCTGGATACACGATTGACCGCAGCCATTCACATCCGGTTCGGCCTACCCGCTGCGTTGCCGGTTAGCATCAAGAAGCAGATCAAAAAGGCCGACCGCATCAGCGCCTGGATGGAAGCCGTGCAAATTGCCGGTTTCACCAAAACCGAAGCCAACAAATTTTTTGGTCGCCCAGATACTGACCTTATCAACGATCTGAACATCACGTTGCGTCCTCCGGTCGAGGCACGCAACGCCTATACTGCACGTCATCAACAGCTTCTTGAAGCGTTGGATTGATTGGCCATCAGGCTTTCTGGGAGTCGGATTGCGCCTGCTGCGCACGCCGTTGACGGCGCTCCTGTCGGATCTGGCGAATGCGCCGCTGGACAAACACTGGGGATTCGACAAACCGATCGTTGCCACCCAACCCTTTGTCTTCGAGTGCCTGTTTGCGGTCCTCATCGGACAAAGCAGTCCAATGGGATCCATCCTGGATGAACCCGTATTTCTGTAGCGCTGGACCGATAACAGAGTGGTCCAATTCACCAAAACTGAGCCGACTTGATTTACGTTTGTTTGTTGGTACCCATTCTGTCCGCAAGGCTCCGATGACCAGCGGTTTGCTACCGCAAAACTGACTGACGTTCCTTGCCAGCAAATTATCCACGCCTGATTGACGGCGCAGGATCATGGCCACAGGCTGATCCGGCCGCCCCACCATTGCGAACAGGTGCAAGGCAGATCCATCAGCGGCGATGACTTTCCTGGCGGCTTTGTAATGCGCCAGTTGAACCGTCAGGCTGTGCTTTTCAGGGTAAAAGATTTCGTACCCTTCGGCCCGCAGATAATCCTCCATCCGCTCTTCACCCAGCATGCCACCTTTGGCCAACCCCAGCTTGGACCGTGAGATGTAGATCTTTTCCGGCCCATCGGGTTCGACGTCACGTGCGAAACGAGAATGGATGGCATCCCTATATTTCTGTGTACCCGCCGTTATCAATCCCAGACCAAATCCCTGACCTGGGACCACCAGCTCTTCGACCTGCATTGGCTGGGCCGTTACCCGAACTGGAAGATCGGGCTGCATCAGGGACATGTATTCGCGATGAAAACCACGCACCTCTTCACCGACACGCGGGCGCTTCGGAATGAACAGGATACCATCAAAAGGCGTGTCCATTTCAGCCAATGGCCAGATCCGTGACGCGCTTTCCACCAGAAAATGCCCGAAATGCGCCCACAGCACCCCGCCCCACAGCCATCGCCCCGGCAGAGTTTCCGCAATGGCATCAGGCATTGCCGGCTGGGTGGTGATAGGTCGGTATTTGCGCCACAGCGCACCCTCAGGACAATACGTTCCATCGGAATGCAGAATGCCGGCCTCTTGTACAAAGCTACTTTCGATCGGAGGTACGACGATAGCGTTGCGCAACGTCGTCAGGCTCTCTGACCATCCGCCTTCTGGCAATGGCTGATGGTCAGGACCGAATTCGGGCTGGGTCATCTAGCGAACCTCAGCGTGGGCTACGCTTGGCAAGGATCCGTTGCAGCGTCCGCCGGTGCATATTCAACCGTCGGGCAGTTTCCGAAACATTCCGGTCGCACAACTCATAAACGCGCTGAATATGTTCCCAGCGGACGCGATCTGCGCTCATCGGGTTTTCTGGCGGAGGCGGCAGCTCATCTTCGCGGGTCAGCAGTGCATTGGTGATATCTGTCGCATCGGCGGGTTTGGACAAATAGTCTGTCGCGCCAATTTTGACCGCAGCCACCGCGGTTGCGATCGCACCATATCCGGTCAACACAACAACCCGGCTATCGGGGCGTTTTTCCCGCAACACTTCGACAACATCGAGCCCGTTTCCGTCCTCGAGCCGCAGATCCACAACGGCATAGGCCGGTGGACGCGCGGTGGCAATGGCGCGCCCGGCAGCGACAGATCCCGCTGTTTCCACTTCGAAACCGCGTTTTTCCATGGCCTTGGCAAGGCGTCTCAGGAAGGGTTCGTCATCATCGACCAACAACAATGACCTATCAGGTCCAATCTCCTGCTGGGCGCCTTCGACCATGTTTGTGTCCTCCGCAGCGAATTTATTCATCTATTGTGACGAATATGACGGGCGCAGAGTCAAAGGTCAAACACTGCGCCATCAGATGTTGTCGATAAAACAGCCGATCTTGTCCGCCATCTGTTCAGCCGTCTCATCACGACGGAAAAACTCGACAAATCCCTGTTCCGGCAACACGAGATAAGAAAAGGTCGAATGATCCACCAGATAATATTCCGGATCGCCTTCCTGCTTCTTGAAGTAGGTTTTGTAGGTTTTGCTTGCTGCTTTGACCTGTTCCTGAGATCCGGTCAGACCGATCATCTTTTCATGCAGGTTTTCAGCAAAATCACCGACAACTTCGGGCGTGTCCCGTTCCGGGTCGATCGAGATGAACACCGGCGTTATCGACTGTCCGCGCTCGGCCAGTACATCTACGGTATCGGCATTGCGCGCCGTGTCCATCGGGCACACATCGGGGCAGAACGTATATCCAAAATAGACCAGCGAAGGTTCGGTTATCACATCCACGTCCGTGACGGTTTCCCCACTGGCATTGACCAATTCAAACGGGCCGCCAATGGTCGCAGTTCCACCGGCAATCTGGGACGACCGGCATTGGGCAAACTGATCCTTGCCCCCGCCCATCATCTGGGTCGCAACCCAGGTGCCCCCCACTGCGGAAACAACGGCGGCGGCGGCGATATAGGCATACATACGGGACATGAGACTCTGCCTTGCTGTGCAAGATATGTTGAACGTTTCGGCGCAGACACCTATCAATTTGGTCAGCCGATGCAACCTAGATGGGATCACAATGTCGGAATCCAATATCGGCCTGTTCAGCGGTCAACAAAATAGCAACCGGATTCGCCTGCGCACGATGATCCTGTTGCGGTGGGTCGCCATTGTGGGCCAGATCGCTGCCATTTCAGTGGCGCAACAACTGTACAATCTGCAGCTGGAATTGGGCCTGTGTTACATGGCCATCGGCGTTTCGGTGATCGGCAACCTGATCGCGATCTTTGTGTTCCCAGAAAACAAACGCCTGACCGAATTTGAAAACTTCATGATGGTGATGTTTGACCTGCTGCAACTGTCGATGCTGTTGTATCTGACTGGCGGCTTGAACAACCCATTTGCCCTGTTGGTTCTGGGACCAGTAACCGTGGCCGCCAATGTCATGGGAATGCGATCGACGCTGATCATCGGGGCCACGGCTATCATCATGGTGACCCTGCTGGCCCAGGTACATTTACCATTGCGCACCGATCAGGGATTTATCCTGCGGGTGCCTGAGCTGTTTGTATTCGGCAATTGGATTGCCATCATTATTGCTGTGATTTTTATGAGCGCCTACTCCCAAAGGATCAACGCGGAAATACGCTCTATGTCGGATGCGTTGGCAGCAACGCATATGGCGCTGTCACGTGAACAGAAACTGACGGACCTGGGCGGAGTTGTGGCGGCCGCCGCACACGAGTTGGGCACCCCTTTGGCCACGATCAAATTAACCAGCGCCGAGTTGATTGAAGAACTGGATGACAGACCCGAACTGCGCGACGACGCTGCGCTGATCCGGGAACAGGCCGATCGCTGCCGAGATATTCTGCGCGATATGGGACGGGCCGGTAAAAATGATCTGCACCTGCGCAAGGCCCCTTTGTCAACTGTGGTCAATGAAGCCGCTGAGCCGCATACCACCCGGGGAAAATACGTGCATTTTGACGAAGGTCCGGCCGAAGGCGGCGGGCTTCAACAACCAACCATCTTGCGCAAGCCTGAAATCATTCACGGCTTGCGCAACCTCATCCAGAACGCTGTCGACTTCTCGCGCGCAAATGTCTGGGTCGAAACTGCATGGACTGATGACACGATCACTGTACGTATCACCGACGATGGACGGGGATATCCTCCGCAAATGCTGGGTCGGATCGGAGACCCATTTGTTCGCCGTCGCCGCACAGAAAGCGACCGCAAGACGCGCCCCGAATACGAAGGAATGGGATTGGGACTGTTTATCGCCAAAACCCTGCTGGAGCGCACAGGTGCCGAGCTGAGCTTTGCCAATGGATCTGATCCACTCGGCACAAAGACGACTCCGGTGGAACGGCGTGGTGCGATTGTGGTTGTCAAATGGCCCCGCGATCAGATTGACGCCGTGTCCGGAGAGAATGCGTTGCCAATTGGACTGAATCAGCATTTTGAAATCTGAATTCCTCCAAAGTTCGGGTTGGTTAAGCCTCCGTTAACCATTTAGCCACCAGAGTCTGCCTAACGGAAAACTACATGGCTAAGAGATGCAGGACTTTGGAATATTCGACTGGCTTGTCATTGCTGCGATCTGCCTGACGGCTGCGTCTTTGGCTGTTTTTGTTCTGTCACCGCGACTGAACAAATTCGGATCAACAATCTACTCGGGCGTCAACGTCAATGACCCGGTGTTTCTGTTTGATGAAACACTCCTGATCGACAAATCCTCCAGCGCCGCCCGATTGCTGTGCTCCTGCTCTGACCCGACATCCTGGTCCGGGATCCGGAAAATGCTGCTTCCAACATTCCCCGGCCTGCCCGAGACACCCGATATGCTGCGCACGAGCGGCGCAATGACCTTGGGAGGTGTTGGGAATAATCACGGGCGCGAGGCCGTTTGCGAATGGATTGACGGCGTGACCCGTGTTCACCTGCGCAAAGCGGAATTGCCCGAAAATCCGATATGCGGTTCCGAATTACAGAACTTGCGAACGGCCATGGATGCCGCTCCTTATCCGGTATGGCGGGAATCTGAAGACGGACGCATCGCGTGGTGCAACCAAGCTTATGAGAACTTACATCACAGGTTGAAAAGAACCGGGCGCAAGGTTTCGGACCCTCTGTTTCCTGAACTGTCCCTGCCGGTGGTTGCCGGCCGCAAATCCCGCGTTTCCATTCCTGTCCCTGACAGCAATCAAAAGCTGTGGTTTGACGTCTCTACTGTCCCAAATGATGGCGGTAAATTAGGGTATGCTGTTGATATTAATGCAGTTGTTGATGCCGAGATAGCACAAAGAAACTTTGTACAGACGCTGGCCAAAACCTTTGCCCAACTGTCGATCGGATTGGCAATTTTTGATCGCAATCGCCAGCTTGCACTGTTCAACCCCGCCTTGATTGATCTAACCGCACTGCAAGCGGATTTTCTCAGTTCACGGCCCACATTGTTCGACTTTTTTGACCGGCTCCGCGACAGCCGCGTCATGCCCGAACCCAAAGACATCAAATCCTGGCGTCAGCGAATTTCAGACCTGGTGGAAGCGGCCGCCGACGGGCGGTATCAGGAAACTTGGTCACTGCCATCCGGTTCGGTTTATTCGGTCAGCGGGCGACCACACCCCGATGGCGCTGTGGCCTTCCTGTTCGAAGACATCACTGCAGAAATCACCCTGACCCGTCGGTTTCGCTCGGAGCTGGAACTGGGCCAGTCGATTGTTGATAACCTGGATCAGGCCATTGCCGTTTTTTCCGGAGATGGAACTCTCACATTTTCCAATGCGACCTATCATGCGATGTGGGGGCTGGATCCCGACACCAGCTTTGCCCAGATGACTGTCCTGGAATCTTGTCGTGCCTGGCAGGACAAATGCCGCCCCACAATGTTGTGGGGTCGTGTCAGTGACATTGTACAGATGCGTGAACACCGCAGTGAAAGCTGGGAAGACGTGGTCGAGATGCGGAGCGGACAACGGTTCACCTGCAAGGTCAGCCCAATCCAGAACGGAGCCACCATGATCTGTTTTTCAAAAATGGATGGTTCAGAAATTTCCGCGCAAGACACTGTACAGCTTCCTGTTCTGACCTGATCTGACTTGCTGCCGATCATTGGCTGGGCCATTGTAGCGGCATGACGGCAAAGCAGCAGAAAATCACCCTTTCATCCCCCCAGGACACTGCAGAACTGGCCGCCCGTTTGGGCGCTAAATTGGTGCCTGGCGATTGCCTGTTGCTGAACGGAGGCATCGGCGCTGGCAAAACACATTTCGCCCGCAGTTTGATTCAATCTCTCATGGACTATCCCGAGGACGTTCCCTCGCCTACCTTTACCCTGGTTCAGACATACGACACCAACGCCGGAGAGCTATGGCACGCCGATTTGTATCGGCTGTCCTGCGTGGATGACATTGTCGAATTGGGCCTGGATGAGGCCATGGCCTCAGCAATCTGTCTGATTGAATGGCCTGACCGGCTCGCTGAATTGACCCCAAAGAACGCCCTGACACTTTCCTTTTCGCTTGCCCCCGAAGAGGCTGACACCCGACATCTGACCCTTGGCTGGACCGATCAGAGATGGTCCGATTTGCTGGAAGTGACCCATGACTGACCGTGCCCAATTGGCTGACCTTTTTCTGGCCCAAACTGCCTGGGCTCACGCCCAACGCGCTCCTTTGGCCGGGGATGCCTCCAACCGCCGCTATGAACGCCTGACGGACCCAGACACGGGGACAACTGCAGTTTTGATGGATGCGCCACGGGACAAAGGCGAGGATGTCCGCCCATTTGTCCGTATCGCCCGCCATCTGTCAGCCCAAGGCATGAGCGCGCCAGAAATCCTGGCCGAAGACGCCGAACATGGGTTTCTCCTGCTCGAAGACCTAGGCGATGCGCTGTTCGCCCGAGTGATCCCTGAGCATCCAGAGCTGGAAACCACGCTGTATCAACGTGCCACAGATCTGTTGGTCACACTGCATCAGGCACCCCTGCCCGATCTGGATCGCTATGGCCCTCGATTGATGGCCGAAATGGCCGGGCTTGCATTCGGGAAATATCGCGCAGGTGTTTTTGGCGGTTCGGAACCGGAACTGCAAACCCGTTTTGAAAACAGGTTCGAGGATATTCTTCGCCTGAACATCAAGGGCGACAGCGTTCTGGTCCAGCGCGACTACCATGCCGAAAACCTGTTGTGGTTACCCGAACGCAAGGGCATCGCCCAGGTCGGTTTGCTTGATTTTCAGGATGCCCGCGCGGGGCATCGCGCTTATGATCTGGTATCCCTGTTGCAGGACGCCCGCCGCGATGTACCACCGGGGATCGAAATGCGAATGATCGACAGGTACATCACCCAAACTGGCATCGATGATCACGGCTTCAGAACCGCTTATACAATTCTAGGTGTGCAGAGAAATCTGCGCATTCTGGGCGTGTTCGCCCGACTATCACTGGAACATGGCAAGCCACATTATGTCGATCTGATCCCGCGGGTCTGGAACCATTTCATCCGCGGATTGGATCATCCGGTGCTTGCACCTGTTTCGGATATGTTACGCGAATCGCTACCCGCCCCAACCCCGGACACACTCGACCGGTTGCGCGGCCAATGACACTTCCAGTGATGCTGTTTGCCGCTGGTTTCGGCACCCGTATGCGCGACCTGACCCGGGACCGTCCCAAACCGCTGATAAAAGTCGATGACTGCCCGTTGATTGACCACACGTTGGGCATTGCCCGTGCCGTCAATCCACCCCGGATTGTTGCCAACACCCATTACAAACCACAGATGTTGGCGGACCATCTGCTGCCGCAGGGCGTGATCATTTCAGAGGAACAGCCCGACATATTGGACACTGGCGGCGGTTTGCGCGCGGCGCTGCCAGTGCTGGGCCATGGTCCGATTATCACCATGAACACTGATGCGATCTGGTCTGGCCCGAACCCGGTTCAGCTGGCTCTGGACATGTGGAACCCGGATTGCATGGATGCGCTGTTGGTCTGTGTTCCCATGGAACAGGCCCTTGGACGCCAGGGCGGCGGCGACTTTTCCTCCGATGAACACGGTCGGGCGTTCCGGGGCGGCAATCTGGTCTATGGAGGTGTGCAAATCCTGAACCCGGAAGGGCTGTACGACATCCCCGATCGGGTGTTTTCCCTGAATATTTTGTGGAACGCAATTTCGGCCAAAAACAGGCTCTATTGTGTGAAATATCCCGGAAAATGGTGTGACGTTGGTCACCCCGAAGGCATCCCACTGGCCGAAACCTTGTTGAGACAATCTGATGTTTGAACCCACCGACAAGCCCCGCGTTTTTGCCCTGCCTTGCGGTGTTGATTTCCCGCGTGCCCTGGTGGACGGGCTGATGCACCGCTCCCAGGGTCAATCTCCCGATGCGCTGGCCCGGGTCGAGCTGATCGTCAACACAGACCGAATGTACCGACGCGTCAACACGTTGTTTGACTGTGGACCGGCTCTTCTGTTGCCACGATTATCGCTTTTGACCACCATTGGCGCACACAAACTACCCCGGGCTCTGCCTTCATTACGGCGTCGGCTGGAATTGTCACAACTGGTCGCAAAGCTGTTGGACGCGCAACCAGACTTGGCCGCACGGTCATCTCTATTCGACCTGGCCGACAGCCTTGCAGAATTGATTGATGAAATGCAGAGCGAAGGAGTCGCTCCGCAAGTAATCCGGGAATTGGATGTTTCCGACATGTCCAACCACTGGAGCCGTGCGCAGAAGTTTATCGACATCGCGGATGACTTCCTCGGCCAGCATGACCATCCCGTTGATACCCAGGCGCGACAGCGGCAGATCGTGTTGAACCTGATCGAAGAATGGCAGGAAAGCCCACCACAACATCCCGTTATTCTGGCGGGGTCGACCGGATCGCGTGGCACGACGTTGATGTTGATGCAGGCCATTGCCCGCCTGCCCCAAGGGGCTGTCATCCTGCCCGGCTTTGACTTTGACCAACCTGACAACGTCTGGCGCGGGCTGGATGATCCGATGATTTCCGAAGATCATCCTCAATTCCGATTCCACCGTCTGATGCGTGATTTAGATCTGTCACCGCAGGATATTCAACGTTGGACCAATGATCCGGCGCCTTCAACAGCACGCAATCGGTTGGTGTCCCTCGCCATGCGCCCAGCGCCTGTAACGGATGCCTGGATGAGCGAAGGCCCCAAGTTGAGCGATCTGGATCAGGCCACCACCGATGTGACCCTGGTCGAAGCGGCAAGCCCACGAGCCGAAGCGCTGGCCATTGCGTTGCGTCTGCGCCAGGCCGCTGAAACCGGGCAAACTGCGGCCCTGATCACCCCGGACCGTATGCTGACCCGCCAGGTTTCGGCCGCATTGGATCGTTGGGACATCCTGCCGGACGATTCCGCAGGCCAGCCGCTGCAGCTGTCTCCTCCCGGTCGATTTCTGCGCCATGTGGCGGAACTGTTCTGCAAGCCATTGACCGGTGATGCGCTGTTGACCTTGTTGAAGCACCCTTTGACCCATACGGGAGACGAGAGGGGCACACACAAGAAAAATTCACAGGATCTCGAGTTGTTCATACGGGATAAGGGAATCCCTTTTCCTGATTCGGAAAAATTTGAACAGTTCGCAGCTAGACACGCCATCACGCCGGGTTGGGTAGATTGGTTATCTAAACAGTTCGTTGACCAACACGTGGCGGGATCATTGCAACTAACCGCATGGGTCAAACGTTTGGTCGATCTGGCCGAAGCGATTGCTGCTGGCTGTCAATCCTGTGGGTCCGGCATTCTGTGGGATGAAAAAGCGGGTCTTGAGGCGCGAAAAGTCATCGACACGCTCACCGCCGAAGCCACACACGGCGGCAGTATGAAGGCACGCGAATTTGCTGACCTTTTGAACGCAATATTGGCACAAGGCGTCGTTCACGACTACAACGCTCCCCATGGCCGCATCATGATCTGGGGGACGCTTGAGGCGCGAGTAATGGGCGCGGATCTGTTGGTCCTTGCAGGGTTGAACGAAGGCAGCTGGCCGGAACCTTCCAAACCCGATCCCTGGTTGAACCGGGCATTGCGAAACCAGGCCGGGCTATTGTTACCAGAACGCCGGATCGGCCTGTCAGCTCACGATTTCCAACAGGCCATCGCCGCGCCCGAAGTCTGGTTGACCCGGTCCGTTCGCTCGGACGAGGCGGATTCGGTGCCCTCCCGCTGGTTAAACCGTTTGTGCAACCTGCTGGACGGTCTCCCCGGTCAAGGTGGTCCACAGGCGTTGACGCATATGCGGGCCCGAGGTCAGACTTGGCTGGAATGGGTGGACGCGATCGAAACCCCAACCCCCATACCAATGGCAACCCGACCATCCCCGCGCCCGCCGGTTCACGCCCGCCCCCGTCGATTGACCGTGACCGAAATTCCCCGGCTAATTCGCGACCCCTATGCGGTATATGCCAAACATGTCCTGCGCCTTAGACCACTGAACCCGCTGGTGCAGGCACCCGATGCATTGTTGCGCGGGATTGTCGTGCACGAGGTGTTTGAAAAGTTCATCCGTGACTCGATGGATGACAAAGATCTTTTGACCGCCGACTCGTTACTGAATCTATCGGAGGCACTGTTGGAACAGCATGTGCCCTGGCCAACGGCACGGCGTCTGTGGTGGGCCAGGATCAAACGAATTGCCGGACCATTCATAACCAGCGAACTGGCGCGACGCGCAACCTGTCATCCGGTTTCATTCGAAGCCAAAGGAGAAATCCGGCTGGACCCGTTGGATTTCAGCATCGTCTGCCGCGCCGATCGGATTGATATAGATGATCGCGGCTTTCTGCATCTGATTGATTACAAAACCGGCGAACCACCGTCTGAAAAGAAACAGATCAAATTCGAAAAACAACTGCTGATCGAAACTGCCATGGTCACCGAAGGCGCGTTCACGAATTTTGGTCCAGCCGAAGTTGCCCGCGCCCTGTTCATCGGATTGGGCAGCTCACTCAAAGAAATTCCTGCGCCCATCGACAAAGAACCACCCGAAAAGGTCTGGGCAGAGTTGCGGAAACTGATTGAAACCTATTTCGACCCTAACCAAGGGTTTTCCAGCCGCCGTATGCTGCATCTGGATACGGATCACGGCGATTATGACCATCTGGCACGCTTTGGTGAATGGGACCGCAGCGCCATGCCAGAACCGGAGACATTTACATGAGTGCGCGCAACGATGCCACCGAGCGCCAGGTTCAGGCCGCCCGCCCCGATACGTCAACGTGGCTGGCCGCGAATGCCGGATCGGGCAAGACCCGGGTTCTGACCGACCGGGTGGCCCGGTTGTTGCTGCGTGGGGTTCAGCCCCAGCATATCCTGTGTCTGACCTATACCAAGGCGGCAGCTTCGGAAATGCAAAACCGGCTGTTCAAACGGTTGGGCGAATGGGCGATGCTGAATGATCATGCATTGACGGTCGCGCTCGAAGATCTTGGTGCCGAGGATGCTATCTCATCAGATCGCTTGCGTCAGGCCCGCACTCTGTTCGCCCGCGCCATCGAAACGCCAGGTGGGTTGAAAATTCAGACGATTCATTCCTTCTGTTCGTCTCTGTTGCGACGATTTCCATTGGAAGCAGGTGTCAGCCCACAATTCTCCGAGATGGAAGACCGCGCCGCATCGCTGTTGCGGGCAGAGATCGTCGAGGATTTTGCCAAAGGCGACCGGGTCACACTGATCGATGACATGGCTCAGCATGTGACTGACAGCGATTTCGATACCCTGACAGCCGCAATTTGCCATCGCCGCGCCAGCTTTGACACACCAATGTCCGCATCCGATCTGTTGGCGTTGTTCGACCTGCCCGATGGATTTGACCAGGCCGCGTTGGAAGCAAGAGTGTTTCTGGGCGGCGAGGAGAACCTGCTAGAGCGCACGCGCGCGATGCTGTCCACTGGCGGTACTAATGATCAAAAGGCGGCTGTCAAACTTGCTGCCATTGCCCGACCTACGGTGCCAGATTTGCCGGTTCTGGAAAACGTATTTCTAACCGGAGCAAGCGCCAAAGAACCTTTTTCCGCCAAGATAGGGTCTTTTCCCACCAAAAAGCTGCGCGAATCTCATGGCGAGCTGATGGATCAGCTAGAGCCATTGATGCTGCGCATCGAAGACGCGCGCGCCAAAAGGCTGGGGCTGGTGGCGGCGCGCAAATCCATGGATCTTCATGCGTTTGCCGCTGCGTTCCTACCTGAATACGAACGGCGCAAACAGCTGCGCGGGTGGCTTGATTTTGACGATTTGATCCTAAAGGCACGTCAGTTGCTGAACGACCCGGCGGTGGCGGCTTGGGTGTTGTATCGGCTCGACGGTGGCATCGACCATATTCTGGTGGACGAAGCCCAGGACACCAGTCCAGTTCAGTGGGACGTCATCGAAAAGCTGGCTCAGGAATTCACCAGCGGTGAAGGGGCGCGTTCGGATGTGGAACGCACCATCTTTGTCGTTGGGGACAAAAAACAATCGATTTATTCGTTTCAAGGTGCCGACCCAGATGCCTTTGACAGGATGCAGGCCGATTTCGGTGCTCGGTTGCGCGATACCGGTTCGCAGCTCGAAGACCTGACATTGGAATATTCCTTTCGCTCTTCTGCAGCAATTCTGGGGCTGGTTGATCTGGTGTTTTCCGACAGTCCTCAGGCTGGATTTCACAAGGAAGCACTGCATCGCGCATTCAAATCCGATTTGCCAGGGCGGGTCGATCTGTGGCCAGTTGTGGAAAAGGTCGATGATGACGAAGACCGCGACTGGACAGACCCGGTAGACCGGCCCAGCGCGCGGCATCACAATGTCATCCTGGCCGAACAGATCGCGGACAGTATCAAACAGCTGATCGACAGCGGTGCAACATTGCCCGAAGACGGATCCAAACGCGGCACATTTGTGCGCCGCCCTGTGCAACCGGGGGACTTTTTGATCCTGGTGCAACGCCGGTCGGATCTGTTCTCCGAAATCATCCGCGCCTGCAAAAAGGCCGAATTGCCGATTGCCGGAGCAGACCGGCTCAAGGTCGGCGCGGAACTTGCGGTCAAGGATCTGGCAGCGCTTCTGAGTTTTCTGGCCTTGCCAGAGGACAACCTTTCTCTAGCCTCTGCACTAAAATCACCTCTTTTTGGCTGGTCAGAACAAATGTTGTTTGATCTGTCTCATCGCCGTCAAAATAAAGAATATCTGTGGGAAACGCTCAGAAAGCGTCAGGAGGAGTTTCCCGAAACATTTCGCGTTCTTTCTGATTTACGAAAAAATGCCGACTTCCTCCGCCCCTTTGATCTGATCGAACGCATTCTGACCCGCCATGACGGGCGGCGAAAATTGCTGGGTCGATTGGGTCCAGAGGCCGAAGACGGGATCAACGCTTTGCTTTCCCAGGCTTTGGCCTATGAACGCACGGATATTCCCAGCCTCACTGGGTTTCTCGTCTGGATGCAAACCGACGATCTGGAAATCAAACGCCAGATGAGCGCCGCGGGCGACATGATCCGAGTGATGACTGTTCACGGCTCCAAGGGATTGGAAGCACCGATTGTGATCCTGCCGGACACCGGTCCGCGCCGTGCCAGCCGGGATGGCGAAATCATGTTGGCCCAGGGCGTTCCATTGTGGAAGCTGCCCAAGGATCAGATGCCAGATGCGCTGATGCAGGCCAGAACCGAGGCACAGGACAGGCAAAAGAGTGAGCGTTTGCGTCTGCTATATGTGGCTCTAACACGGGCAGAAAAATGGTTGATTGTGGCCAGTGCCGGGGAGATGTCAAAAGAAGGCGACAGTTGGTACCAGTTGGTCGAAACCGCAATGCACGATGCTGGAGCCATCGAAGTAGAGGTTCCAAATGGTCGTTGTCTGCGAATGGAACACGGCGACTGGAATGGGTTGGAATTGGTGACTCCCGCGCATCATGTGCGCCATATCGTTCCCTTGCCCGGCTTTCTGACGCTTCCGGCAGCCCCCTATTTCGCGCCGCCCAGAGCGCTGAGCCCGTCTGAATTGGGAGGCCCAAAAGCTTTGCCTGGAGATCAGGGTTTGGACGAAGAAACCGCAATGCTACGCGGGACCCGGATCCATCTTCTTCTCGAGCATCTGCCCGCCCTACCCCAATCCGACTGGGATCATGCCGCAGAGATGCTATTGGTAGACGCACCAGATCTGGCTGATCTGATGGCCGAAGCCAAAACTGTTCTGATTTCCCCTGATCTGGCCTGGCTGTTTGCCCCCCATGCGCTGGCCGAAGTTTCCGTAACCGCAGATTTGGGCCCGGAGCGGATACATGGGGTGATCGACCGGCTGGTGATCGGGGCTGATCACGTGCTGGCGGTGGATTTCAAAACCAATGCCACGGTCCCCACAACGCCTTCGGAGGTACCGCTGGGATTGTTGCGCCAAATGGCGGCCTATAGCCACGCGCTGGCACAAATCTACCCGGACAAACGGATCGACACTGCAATCCTGTGGACCCGAACAGCAACACTGATGCCGCTACCACACGATCTTGTGTCAGGCACCATCATTGGGCAGCTGTCGGGTTGACGACGACGGTCGGGCTACATACGTTCCGATCCCAGTTGCCATACACTCAGGAGACATTCAGATGTCCACCGTAGCCGTCACCGACGACACATTTGACGCCGAAGTCAAAAATTCCGAAGTCCCCGTAGTCGTGGATTTCTGGGCCGAATGGTGCGGCCCCTGCAAACAGATTGGTCCCGCTTTGGAAGAGCTGGCCAGCGAATACAATGGTGCCGTGAAAATCGCCAAGGTTGATGTGGATTCCAACCCGAATGCCGCTGCAGCAATGGGTGTTCGTGGCATTCCGGCCCTGTTCATCTTCAAGGACGGACAGGTCGTGTCAAACCGTGCTGGCGCTGCCCCAAAGGCTGCGTTGAAAAGCTGGATCGACGATTCGATCTGATCTGTGTGATCAAATCTTGTGAACAAGGCGCTCCGGTTGGGGCGCCTTTTTTTGTGGGCGTTCTTGTTGCGAACGCGGCAGCGTCATACGCTCGCTTGCAGATTGGCCAGCACAAACAGGGAAGAAACTCATGCAACATGTTCTTTGTCTCGTCGTCTTTTTGGCTGTTGTCGTGACAACCGCATCAACCGCCCAGGCGACAATTGCATGTTCAATCGTTTCCCATGCACAGAACAAAACCAGCGTGAGCCTATTTTTGGAACCAGACGGGACGTCAGTCGCAATACGGGAGGTCCCTGTGGGCGATCTGGTTGTCTATCCACAAGAAGAACTGGCACCGGCCCAGGCCGAAGGCTGGGTCTGGGTTCGGCACGACATGACACAAGAAACAATATGGCAGACCGGCATGTTCGGTTGGGTCAGGAGCGAGAACATAGCAAATTGTGGATAGCTGCCAAACTGGCTTGCCCGTCGATCGCAGACTGGATCTGTTTCGGCACTGCGATGTATGATCAAACTATTGAAAAAATACGGAGATAGCATGGCCAAGACACGGGTATTGGTGGAATTCGGAATGGGCACGTCGCTCAGGCGCGAAGACTACACTCAGGCTGCGGATCGAGCGATCCGGGACGCGTTGTGGCACAATTCGGTCAATATGGCCGAGCTGTTTGATTTCCCAAAAGAAGCCATGATCATCGATGCGGAAATTGGCGTACAACAGCCGGACAAGGTGGATGTCACAGCATTGATGAAGATTTTTCCATATGGCACGCCGACAATCACAGTCAGAAAAGGCGGGCTGAATGTGGAAAAACACCACACCGATGGGTGCACTGTAATCGCCAATGCAGCTATCGTTGTCTCTTTTGATCTGGAGGCCGTGTGATGGGCGAAAAACGCATCATTTTGGAAATGGGTACCGGCAACGATTTATATGGTCAGGACTATACCAAGGCTGCGCGCCGCGCGGTTCAGGACGCGCTGCACCATTCTTCGATTACGCTGTTTTCAAAGTTGGGGGTGGATCATACCGAAATGCGGGTACAGGTGACCGTTGCTGTGCAGAACCCGGATGCGGTGGATTGTGATCTGGTTGCCGGCGATCTGCCCAGAGGTCGGGCCCAGGTGCGCGCTGTCCACGGTGGGCTGGACATACAAGATATCGAAGCCGGGACTGTTCACGTGATCGCCACTGCTGCTGTCGAGGCCTTTCTGCCGGACTTGTCCGGAGCCTACAAGCTGACACAGTGAAGACAGCTCTGGAAAAAACGAAAGCCGCGCCTCTGATCAGAGGTGCGGCTCAATTGCCTTGAAATATCTGCATGGGTTCAGAACAGATCACCACGGGTCAGACCGATGTCGTTCAGCTGGTGTTCGCTAAGACGGGACAGGATCTTGCGGGTCACGCGGGCCTGGTTCCAGGCAACAACGGAATTTTTTACGTTCATCAGCGAGTCGACAACACGCAGAGTTGCGACTGCACCAACTGGAGCTTGAGTTTGGGCGAGGGTATGGGCCATTTTTCACGTCCTTCAGAATTGGGGTTGTTCGTGTGTTTGTTGATGAGGCTCATGTAGGGTCCAAAGGTGAGTCCCACAATTGCCAAAAAAACAGGCCCGCTCTGCGCGCTTTGCATAGCACTTGAACAAAACGTTAACGGGCACCCAACGGCCAGCCCGCCGTCAACAGCCTGTCGCGGATCTTTCCCTCCGCGCCATCAATCCCGGCGTTGATCGACATCTTTTGCCAAAACCAATAAATATAGGCCGCATAATCCGGGCGCAGTTGGGGGGCCATTTCCAGCGCTCGGGCCACGCCCGTTCTGTGTACATTGGCTGCAATGTGATGAAAATCGATCCGCCCGAACAGCACCAATGGTTTGCCGAAAAAGAACCCAGCAAACCCCGCGGATGAATTCTGGGTTACAACATAGTCGCAATTGGCCAATAGATCGACCATGCCTCCCACGGCTATCTCAAGTCGTGGATACCGAGACTCGAGTCGCTCCAAGGCCGTCAGTTCGGCCTGCGCATAGGTCTCTTTTGGGTGCAACGTGGCAATCACTTTGCGACGCGGTTCGTGTTCCAGTACTGCTTGGATCATCGAAATGGGGGAACAGGTTTGAAATGATCGGTGATCAAGCAACCGACCCTGAAGCGGAACATAAACATACCCATCCTCTTGAGCGCGCTGCGGTGCATCCCCGAACTGGCGCTTGCTCCAAAATCGATAGAACCGGTCCATTTCTTGTCTGGGTGTGTCCGGGCAAGGCGTGAAATCGGCCATGGACACCGGCCACTCCCACCGCTTGGCCGTATCTGCAATGTTCCAGAACGGAAATTCATAAACCTTGCGCATGGTCAGGGCCCGATCATGAAGCGGATCGGACATATGGAACATGGCGTATCCCGGTCGGTCTACCGATTGTTGCAATGTATCCGGGTCGTGACCCAGATAGGCAATGTCAAAGCCCGCTGCCCGGACGACACGGTTGATACGGTTAATGAAATTATGCCCACCTCGCTCTGCCCGCTGGCGCAGTTGATCATGCAGGTAATAAGTCAAAATGCGGTCATCGGGCATGATGGCACGTTAGGCAGACAGAAAAGCCATCGCAACCTGAACCTCTTGTGCGCATGGGAGCACGGGGCCATATAGATCAACAACAAACGGAGACATTCATGGCAGAAGATCAATTTCCAGGCTGGCACGGCACCACAATCATTGGCGTCAAGAAAGGCAAAGAGGTGGTAATCGCCGGCGACGGCCAGGTCTCGCTTGGGCAAACCGTCATCAAGGGATCCGCCCGCAAGGTCCGCCGCCTGAAACCCGGTGGGTTCGAAGTGGTTGCAGGATTTGCTGGCTCTACTGCCGATGCCTTTACTCTGCTGGAACGTCTCGAAGCCAAACTGGAATCCACTCCCGGTCAGCTGGCGCGGGCCTCGGTCGAACTGGCCAAGGACTGGCGCACTGACAAATACCTGAAGAACCTCGAAGCAATGCTGATTGTGACCGATGGCACCGATATGTTCGTGATCACCGGAGCCGGCGATGTGCTGGAACCCGAACATGACGTGGCCGCCATCGGATCGGGTGGTAATTTTGCCTTGGCCGCCGCACGGGCCATGATGGACAGCGACAAGTCCGCCGAAGAAGTGGCCCGAGGCGCAATGGCGATTGCTGCCGACATTTGTGTCTATACAAATGGTCGACTGACAGTCGAAAAAATCGACAGCTGACTTTAATCCGCTATTGCTCCCTCAACAAAAAAGGGGCGGCTGTCTCCAGCCACCCCTGTCAGGTCATCCGTGAGTGGGTTTCGACCTGTTAGTTCAATGTTGCAACGCCCAACGGCACGTTGAATTTGCGACACCAAATGTAAACTTCGTTGTGGCCGGAAATATCGACCCCGGCTGGAACCGCATAAGATTGCCCACCTTTCAGGTTGCGCAGTTCACCCAAATCCGTGGCTGGGTCATATTTCCCGTTTTTGCCCAAACCGACACGTGGATCAGGTGCTCCGTCCAACGAGAAGTCGTCACCCAGTTCGACGACATATCCACCATCCTCTTTCACAATTTTCACCTTGCCGGTGGTGATGTGTTTGCTGCGGCCCTCAAAATGACCACCCTCGGCGGCAAATGCCTGTGGCCCTGAAATGATCAGCGCTGCGCCGGATGCTACGGCTACGCTCAGAAAATTTCGACGATTGATCATTGGATCTCTCTCCATATTCACGTCCCTGGGCATCTGTGCCCTCGCCTAATCTCGGTGTACCGACCAGTCATTGTAAGGGTTGCTCACGCGCCGCTGATCTATCGTGTTTGCTGGGTGTTTTTGCGTGAGCATCTTGTGATTGGGTTGAGTTTTCCGCGTCCATGATTAGGTTCGCATCGAAACAATGAAATGAGTGACCATGACCGATCTGACCCCGCGCGAAATCGTTTCCGAACTGGACCGGTTCATCATTGGACAGAACGACGCCAAACGCGCCGTTGCCGTTGCGCTGCGCAATCGCTGGCGACGCAAACAATTGTCCGATGACCTGCGCGACGAGGTTTATCCAAAAAACATCCTGATGATCGGCCCCACCGGTGTGGGCAAAACCGAAATCAGCCGCCGCCTGGCCAAACTGGCCCGCGCCCCCTTTATCAAGGTCGAGGCGACCAAATTCACCGAAGTCGGCTACGTGGGGCGTGACGTGGAACAGATTGTCCGTGATCTGGCGGATGCGGCAATTCTGCAAACCCGTGAATACATGCGCGAAGACGTCAAGGCCAAGGCCCAAACGGCCGCCGAAGAACGGGTGATTGATGCCATTGCCGGTGCAGAGGCCCGCGAAGGCACCCGCGAGATGTTCCGCAAAAAGCTCAAGTCTGGTGAACTGGACGACACAGTCATCGAGGTGGATGTGGCTGACACGTCCAACCCGATGGGCAGCTTTGAAATCCCCGGCCAACCTGGATCCAATGTCGGTATGATGAATCTCGGCGATTTGTTCGGCAAGGCTATGGGCGGGCGCACCGTGCGCAAGAAAGTTACCGTAGCCGACAGTTATGAACTTTTGATTGGTGAAGAGGCCGACAAGCTTTTGGATGACGAAGCAGTCACACGTTCTGCACTGGATTCGGTTGAACAGAACGGCATCGTGTTCCTGGATGAAATCGACAAGGTTTGTGCCCGATCTGACGCACGCGGTGGCGATGTCAGCCGGGAAGGCGTGCAGCGGGATCTGTTGCCACTGATCGAAGGCACCACCGTCAGCACTAAACACGGCCCGATCAAGACCGACCACATTCTCTTCATTGCGTCTGGTGCATTCCACATTGCCAAACCCAGCGATCTTCTGCCCGAACTTCAGGGCCGCCTGCCGATCCGGGTTGAGTTGCGCGCCCTGACTGAAAAGGATTTTGTGCGCATCCTGACGGAGACTGACAATGCGTTGACCTTGCAATACACCGCCCTGATGGGCACCGAAGAGGTCACAGTCAGCTTTACCGATGATGGGATCGCCGCATTGGCCAAGATTGCAGCCGACGTGAACCAATCTGTCGAAAATATTGGGGCTCGCCGGCTTTATACGGTGATGGAGCGTGTGTTTGAGGATCTGTCTTTCGCTGCGCCCGACCAGTCCGGAACAAGCGTTACCGTCAACGCCGATTTTGTCGAAAAAAACCTGGGCGAACTGACCCGGTCCGCGGATGTGAGCCGTTATGTTCTGTAGTTCTGTCGCATTGATCAAACTGTCTATTTGACTGATCGTTCGTTCCTGTGCTGGACATTCGCAATCGCATGACTAGCCTGTCCCAGAATTCTGGGTCAGGTGGATCATGACACGCTTAACTATTAGTTTGATTGTCCTCCTGGCGGGTCTGGCTGGTTGTGTTGACAGGTCTGTTGTCGAAACGGTTCCGGCGGCATTGACAATCGGAACCGCAAAAACCGTATTTGCCGCAACCACGCGTGAGAATGGAACAGGCGGAGACTTTGGGCCTGGACGCTCAGAAATGCTCAGCCTGCTGGAACTCACTGTCAGCATCCCTCCGGAGCATCAAACTGGGCGGATCGAATATGGATATACCAATCCCGATCCGCGAACCCAATTCGCCTTGGCCGGCAGCAGAGAGTTTGCCTCACCATCCGAATTTCGAACCCATGTAAACCAGGCTGTGACCCGGCGCCCGGCCGGAGACCGCGAAGCGACATTGTATGTGCATGGGTTCAACACCACCCAAACCGAAGCCGCATTCCGCGCAGCCCAACTGGCCCATGATCTGGATCTGCCCGGAGTGCAGATGATCTATTCATGGCCCAGCCTGGGCAGCCCTTTGGGATATGCCTATGACGGAGACAGCATGTTGTTTGCGCGGGACGGCTTGGAGAAGTTGCTGCGCGACATCCATCGCAGCGGTACGGAACGGATCGTGATTGTCGCCCATTCAATGGGGTCCGTATTGGTGATGGAAGCCTTGCGTCAGATCGAGATTGCCGATCCGGGATGGTCGTCACGGTTCCTGAATGGGATCGTGCTGATTTCCCCCGATCTGGATGTTGATCTGTTTCGAACCCAAATGAGCCGGATTGCCAAACCGCCCCAACCTTTTATCGTTTTTGTGTCCCGCAAGGACAAGCTGTTGACCCTTTCACAACGGCTTAGGGGTACCCACAGCCGGGAACGGTTGGGTAATATCAGCTCGGTCGAAGCGATTTCCGATCTACCCATTGATATCATTGATACGACAGAATTTTCAGATGACGCACAATCTTCGCATTTTGTGGCCGGGTCTTCGCCCACATTGATCAAAATGCTGAACGAAGCTACCAAAATGGCCCAGTTCGTCGGGCATGATCGGATCACCCCAGAGAGCCTGTTACCGGGTGCTGTGGCGCATTATTCTGCCGCGACGGAAATCACTCCTTACAACCTTGCCGGTGAGCGTTGATATGGCACGGCAGGCCGACCTGACATCGGACACCGGGTTTGTGATCCGAAACGCCCGCTGGCTGTCGGCCGGTGCGTTGCTGACGCTTTTGTCCTGTTTTGGACAGACGTTTTTTATCTCTTTGTTTGCTGGCGAAATTCGTGCCGAATTTGGACTGAGCCACGGAGAATGGGGAGGCATCTATTCGGCTGGAACCATGGTTTCGGCGGTTGTCATGGTGTGGGCGGGCGTATTGTCCGATATGTTCCGAGTGCGGGCGCTTGGCACAATGATCCTGTTTGGTGTCGCAGTGGCCTGTCTGGTAATGGCCGGAAACCAATGGTTCTGGGGGTTGGTTGGGTCCATTTTCCTGCTTCGGTTCTTTGGGCAGGGCATGGCCACCCATATTGCAATGGTTGCTATGGCCCGGTGGTTTGTCGCGACGCGGGGCAGGGCGCTGGCCATTGCAACATTGGGTTTCTCTTTTGGTGAAGCTCTGTTGCCTGTGACGTTTGTTGCCCTGATGCCGATATTGGGATGGCGTGTGTTATGGGTAATTTGTGCTGGTCTTGCGATCCTGGGAATCCCAATCCTGATGACCCTGTTGAAACAGGAGCGCAGCCCGCGCCATCAGGCCACGGATCAAACTGCCACGGGTATAGAGAACCGTCATTGGACCAGGGCCCAAGCGTTAAAGCACCCGCTGTTCTGGTTCATCGTGCCATCCATTCTCGGCCCAAGCGCCTGTTCCACTGCGTTCTTTTTTCACCAGGTACACCTGGCAGAAATAAAGGGCTGGACCCATTTGGAATTTGTTGCATGGTTCCCTGTTTTTACCGGAGTTTCGGTGCTGTCGATGGTCGGAGCAGGTTGGGCGCTGGACAAGGTTGGAACCCATCGGTTGATGCCGCTATTCCAACTCCCTGTGACAATCGGCTATCTGATTTTCGCCTGGGCCACCGAACCGACAGCCGTCATGTTCGGTTTTATCTTTCTGGCACTGACCACCGGAGCCAATGCCACGATCCCAGCGGCGTTTTGGGCTGAAACGTATGGCACGGCTCACATCGGTGCCATAAAATCCCTAGCCACCGCAATCATGGTCCTGGGCACAGCCATTGGGCCAGGCATTACCGGGGTTTTGATAGACGCCGGGATCAGCCTGGAAACCCAGTTTATCGGCTTTGTTGCGTATTTCCTGGTAACATCTCTGGGCGTGGCAATCGGACTGAAAAAGTATGGCCGATTGTGATCAGCCGCGTCTAAGATAGACGTAATAGGCACCGTCGCCACCGTGGCTGATATGCGCGGGTGTCACCTGCAATACAGCCTGTGCCATTGGTGGAAGCGAAAGCCATTGGGGCACTTGATGTTTCAATACTCCGAATGGGGTTGGAATCGGACCAGGGTCGTCGCGCCGCTTGCCCTTGCCCGTAATCACCAGCACCAATCGTTTTCCGGCGGCTTGTGATGACAAGATGAAATGACGTAACTCTGGATGAGCTTCAGCCTGACGCATCCCATGTAGGTCAATCCGGGCTTCGGGTTTGATCTTGCCACGTTTCATGCGGGCAAAGGATTTAAAATCCATTTGGAGCGCACTGGCGCGCATACTGTCCGCAATCGACGGTTTCAGTTCGTGTTTCACCGGTTTGGATTTTGCAGTGCGACCCAGTTCAAAATTCTCGATCCGGGGCAGGGGCTGTTTCGTTGGTTTGGGCTTGGGCAGAGGTAGCGCCTGTGGGGTGCTATGCGCCCCAGGATGCATACGTTCAGTCTGCTCGACGACCCTATGCCAAAGGTTGATCTCGTCGCTGGTCAGTTTTCGACGTGTCATTGCAGTTCGTCCGGCAAAAGGGCAAAGGCCCGCTGAATAGGCAGCAGGACAACCATCCTCCCCGGATCACGCAACCGCCCGGCTGCCTGACCCGCCGCGTCTCCGGTTCCAAAGAAGATGTCAGCCCGCTGGGCGCCCTTGATAGCCGAACCTGTATCCTGCGCAACCATCAGGCGTCGCATCTTGCCAGAACCGTCCTTTTCCAACCAGACAGGTGCCCCCAGGGGGACGAATTTAGGATCCACCGCAACGGTCCGCAACGCTGTCACCGATCGATTCATCGCCCCCAGGGGGCCAGCGCTGGCAGGGACTTGGTTTACGGTGCGAAAGAACACATAGGACGGGTTGTGCATCAACAAGTCATCGCCATCCACCGGGTTGCGACGCACCCAGTTTTTGATGACCTGCGCACTGACCTGATGGGCGTTATAAATCCCACGACGAATCAATTCGACCCCGATCGAGCGATATGGATGTCCGTTGGCACCGCCATATCCGACCCGAATCGTTGATCCATCGGACATTCTGATCCTGCCAGACCCCTGGATTTGTAAGAAAAAAAGCTCAACCGGATCATCGACCCATGCGATTTCCAAACCGCGACCGTCCATGACACCGCTGGTCAGAATATCGCGGCGGGGAAGCCAGGGATTATTTCGCTTTGCTTCGGGTGGCATCCGGTAGATCGGATACCGATAGCGCGCATTGGGGCTGCGAGCGCCCTCCAGCTCTGGTTCAAAATAGCCAGTGAACAGCGCCGGGTCGCCATCCTGGGTCAGAACCGGACGAAAGAACAATTCAAAGAACGCCTTGGCCTGCTCGACAGGGTGATTCTGGGCCACCGCACACAGGCTCGTCCAATCCGGGTCATCCAGATCCGGACACGTGTTCAGAAACGCCTGCAACGCAGCCGCATGATCATCCTTGTCCCAACCTTCCAGTTGATCAAATCCAAGGATTTGGTGCGTGACTTCGCCCTGTGCTCCGGCCCCGCACATCATGGACACCGCCACACATGCTGCCCGGAGCGCATGAATCATCCGTCCGTTGCGACCAACTGCCAGTTCGGATCGTTCGAACCCATGGTGCGGGCAAACGTCCAAGTGTCTTTCTGGCGCTTGATATGTTTGGGATCACCTTCGACAATATCACCACCGCGGTCACGAACGACCGAAGTCAATTCACCCACGAACCGCATGGTAACTTCGGCCAGGTTGGTGTCCTTGTCGAAATGTACGTCAGACACTGTGGTTTCACGCACACCTACAAATTCGGCTTCAATTTTCAGGCCCTGATCTTCTCGGCTGGACACAACGTCAACAAAGGTCTGGAATACCTCGTCGGCCAAAAAGGGTTTCAATCCGTCCAGGTCACCGCGTTCAAAACCCATAACGATCATCTCATAGGCACCTCGGGCACCCTGTACGAATTCGCTAACGGAAAACCCGGGTTCGATCCGTTTCATAGCCGCAAGGTCATTGGCCTGTGGGCTGTCCTCGGGCACATGGTCGGTAATGTCACGATCCGGACCACCTTCGATCACTTCGAATTCTTGGCGACGGCGAGGCGACTCTTTTGGTGCGGGCGGCTTTTCAAACCCTTCACGGGTTCCCAGAACGCTTTTGAGGCGCAGGATCAGGAAAATGGCAATGCCAGCCAAAACCAACAGCGTGATCATGGGGGGTGGATTCATTTGGACCTCTTCTGGACCACTTCGGGAGCTGTGGCCTTTGTAACTTGCACCACATGCACTTATGTAGGTTACGGGCGGGGTCAAGTCCACAGCCCAGCCATACGTTGATGAGGAAACTGACATGTATCTTTTCTTGGCCTTTCTGATGGTTCCGATCCTCGAGATCGCTTTGTTCATTCAGGTTGGCGATTTGATTGGGCTTTGGCCGACCCTGGGAATTGTGGTTCTGACCGCAATTTTGGGTACATGGTTGGTCAGGACACAAGGTCGCATGGCCATGGGTCAGCTGCGCAATTCGTTCTCTCAGCTGGGTGATCCGACCGAACCACTGGCGCATGGCGCGATGATCCTGTTCTCTGGTGCGCTGCTGTTGACACCCGGTTTCTTTACCGATGCCATTGGATTTGCGCTGTTGGTACCTCCGGTACGTGTCGCGGTGTACAAATATCTGCGTTCCCGGGTGACAGTCGCCCAATTCCAGATGGGCCCCGGACCAATGCCAGGACACGGGTTCAATCCTGGAGCGCGGCCCAACCCAACAGGCCAGAACGACGACATTATTGACGGCGAATTCGAAGACGTTACGTCTCCACGTCCCCGCACCGGCCCCTCGGGTTGGGTCGAAGGTCCTGATCGCCGTTGAGGTGCGCGGATCAAGCTGATAAGCACAGCTAAACGTGATTTTCAGGAGTAGTTCCATGGCCGAAAACGACGCAGCCGAAGGCGCACAGCCGCAGCAACAGCAGCAAGCCCCCCAAGTTCAGATGAATGTTCTGGGTCAGTACGTGCGCGACCTGTCCTTTGAGAACGTGATGGCCCAAAAGGGTGGCGGTGGCGACGCTCAGCCCGATGTCAGTGTACAGGTAAATCTAGACGCCAAGAAACGTCCGACCGAAAACCAGTACGAAGTGATGATCAAACTGACGGTCGAATCCAAAGCCAAGGAAAAAGGCGACGTTCTGTTCGTCCTGGAAGTCGAGTATGTCGGGATATTCAACATTGTTGGCGTGCCCGAAGACCAGCTGCATCCTTTCCTGCTTATCGAATGCCCGCGGATGCTGTTCCCGTTCCTGCGTCGCATTGTGTCCGACATCACCAGCGATGGCGGCTTCCCTCCGCTGAATCTGGACAACATTGATTTTGTGGCGATCTATCGCAATGAACTGGCCCGCCGTCAGCAGGCCGCCGCGGATGCCGCACCCAAGAACTAAACCGGTTTTTCGGGATTTTTGAAAACGCCGCCTGTTACATGGCGGCGTTTTTTTAGTGACGCCACAATACGCCCTCACCCATTTTTTCGACAAATGCATCATGCGCAGCCTGTTCATCCGCAGTCAGGCGCGGTGGCAATGCGGTTGGGCGCGCAGACGGGCGCCACTGGTCATTTCCCGCCGATCCGGGTGTGTTGGAAACGGTGGCCAGACCGAAATCGGGTTGTCGTCCACCGACCAGCTCCAAATACACTTCGGCCAGGATCTCAGAGTCGAGCAAAGCGCCATGCAAAGTCCGGGATGAGTTGTCGATGTGAAACCGGCGGCACAAGGCATCCAGTGATGCAGGTGATCCAGGAAAACGCTGACGGGCGATCGCCAACGTGTCGATCGCCTGATCCCAGGGCAATTGTGGCAGCCCAAGCCACCGCAATTCGGCATTCAGGAACTTCATGTCGAATGCCGCGTTATGGATCACCATTTTTGCATCACCGACGAAATCCAGAAACTTCTGCCCAAAGGCAGAAAACACCGGCTTATCGCGCAGTGTCACCTGACCTGGGGCAGGGGCCTGAGGAGGCTCCAAAAGATCCGGACCGATTCCGTGGACCTGGAATGCTTCGGACGGCATCGACCGTTCGGGGTTGATATAAACGTGAAACGTTTCTCCGGTTGGCAGGTGGTTAAACAGTTCCAATGCCCCGATTTCGACAATGCGGTCGCCGGATTCCGGATCAAATCCCGTGGTTTCGGTATCAAGTACGATCTCACGCATTGGCCATCCCCTCGCGGATACTGGCAACAATCTGCTCCACCTGTTGGCGTGCATGATCCAAGGTGTCAGTGATGATCACATAATCGGATCGCGCCACTTTCTCGTCATTCGGCAATTGCTTTTTCCGAATGTGTTCAAACTGCTCGACGGTCATCGTTCCACGATCCATAACGCGATTTTTTTGCAATTCATCTGGAATAGAGACACATGCTACGGCATCCATCGCGACATTTCCCCCAGTTTCGAACAACAGAGGAATGTCAAAAACCAGAATATCTGACGTCGCAAGCGCGCGGAATTGCGTGCGATCCAGTGCGACCAGCGGATGCACGACAGACTCGATCTGTTTCAGTGCGTCCGGATTTTGCCCGATGATGCGCTTCAACGCGTCCCGCGACACGCGACCATCAATGACTGCTTCAGGGAAAAGATCCCTGATCGGCGAGACTGCAGCACCGCCCTGTTCATACAAACGATGCACGGCCGCATCCGCGTCCCACACATCACATCCCGCATCAGCGAACAGTCCAGCGGTTGTGCTTTTCCCCATGCCGATCGATCCCGTCAGTCCGAGTGCAAAGCTCATCTCAGTGCGGCCGCCCGTGTAGCGTTGTCGACGTCGGGACGCTGACCAAACCAACGTTCAAATCCAGGAACAGCCTGATGCAGCAACATGCCCAGACCATCGACCGTCTGACACCCAACTTCTTCTGCAATTCGCAAAAGTCGGGTTTGCAACGGAGCATAAATCAGATCTGTCACCAAAGTTCCCGGTTCCAGCCCATCCAGCGGCACCCGCAGTTCTGGTTTTCCAACCATGCCCAGCGATGTGGTATTGACCACCAGATTGGCGCCTTCAAACAAATTGCCAGCCTGCACCCAATCGACGACCTTGATCCTCTGACCAAAATCTTCGCGCAGCTGCTCTGCTCGTCCCCGGGTCCGGTTCGTCAACAGAATCTCAGGCGCACCGGCTTCGACCAGAGAAGCAACGACTGCACGTGCGGCTCCACCGGCCCCCAGCACAACCGCCGGTCCGGCTTTGGCATCCCAATCTGGTGCGCCCTGTTGCAGATTGGTGATAAACCCATAGCCATCGGTGTTATCTGCATGGATCTTGCCATCCGGGCGAAAGATCAACGTATTCGCCGCACCGATCAACGTTGCTCGATCGGTGATTTGATCCGCAATCGACATAACCGCCTCTTTGTGCGGGATCGTCACATTGGCACCGACAAACCCCATATCCGGCAAGGTTCGAATGACCCGCTCCAGATCTTTGGAGGCCACATCCATCGGGATGTAGTACCCCTGTAATCCATAGGTATTCAGCCAGTGCCGATGCACACGCGGAGACCGTGAATGTGCAACAGGTGACCCAATGACACCCGCCAACGGAATTTTTGCCTCACTCATTGCTCGATCACCCCCTGCGTTGCCAGATAGTTCAGCAATTCCAATAATGGCATACCCAAAACGTTAAAGTAATCGCCGTCAATGGTGCTAAAGAGCCTGACGCCCTCTTGCTCGAGCTTGTAGCCTCCCACGGCATGACGAATGCTGTCCCAATTTCGGGCCACATAGTCAGAGAGATAGGCATCGCTGGCAACGCGCATCCGCAGGCGGACCTGGCCCACGTGCCGCCAGATTGGCTGAGCATCACGATAGATCACCGCGGCCGACAACAGCATATGTCGTTGTCCGCGCATCTCACACAATTGTTCCAAAGCCTGTTCCGGTGAATTGGGTTTGGACAGCAACCGCCCCTGAAAATCCAGAACCTGATCACAACCCAAAACCATAGAACCTGGGTATTTGGCGCTGATTTTGCGCGCCTTCAGTTCAGCAAGAGCATCAGCAATGTCCCGAGGCGCTGCATTTTCAGCCAACAGCGCACGTTTCACGGATTCTTCGTCGACCTTGGGCACCCGAATTTCGAAGGGAACATTGGCCTGACGCAGCAATTCGGCCCGAACGGACGATCCGGATGCCAAAACGAGGGGGATAGACATGTGGAAAACCCCTATGAAAACCACTGGAGGAAGTTGGGACGGTTTAGCATGATTTCGGGGGTTACTGGCAAGTGGGGGAAATACACGCGACTTTCGCAGAGTCGTTCGCTGATTCCTCCTTTGGGGACCGGGATAAGATTCCAATCGGGGATAAACCGGGTTGTGCATTCACATCCCCAGCTTATCCCCAGCTGCACTCAAATTCTCAATCACACAAGTCACTGAATAAAAACAAATATTCCAGTTTTCCCCGTGCGTAATCCCTGACCCTCTTTTCCCCATCCCTGAATGGGGATAAGCCAAGGGATCACTGAATTATCCACGGGAATCCGTGAGTCCTACAAAATCATCATCCTTTTTTCTTAATTTTTTATTTAAGGGAGAAGGGAAAACCGGGCGAGACTAACATGGCTGACCTGCTCTTTACGCTGTACCCTTGGGTCAAGGCCCTGCACATCATGGCTGTGCTCAGCTGGATGGCTGGATTGTTCTATCTTCCCAGACTATTTGTGTACCATGTTGAACAGGCAGAGAAGGTCCAGGATTCCCTCCCGATCTTCAATATGATGGAAGACAAGCTGTTGCGTGTAATCATGCGCCCAGCCATGATTGTGACCTGGATCGCCGGTTTAATCATCGTGTTTACTCCGGGGATCGTTGATTGGAGCTATGTCTGGCCCTGGACCAAGGGCGCGTCGGTAATCGCCATGACCGGGTTCCATCACTGGCTGGTCACGCGCCACAAACAATTGGTTGCGGGCACCAACACGTTGACAGGGCGACATTATCGGATGATGAACGAGGTTCCGACAGTTCTGATGGTGATCATCGTTCTGTCGGTTATTCTCAAGTTCTGACGCATCGTTTGACTCACCTCGGTCAAGTGTTTATGTAACCGCTCAAAGCAGGCCCGTCCGGGTTGTGCGTTTTCCTATCTTATTGTGACCCCGCACCGGAACACCCGGTGTTCAGAGGCTGTATATCCATGACCGTCGAAACCTTGAATCTCGCTGATCTCAAAATCAAAAGCCCCAAGGACCTGTTGTCCATGGCTGAAGAGCTGGAGATCGAAAACGCGTCTACCATGCGCAAAGGCGAAATGATGTTTCAAATCCTGCGCGAACGCGCGGATGAGGGATGGGAAATTTCGGGGGATGGTGTGCTCGAAGTTCTTCAGGACGGTTTTGGATTCCTGCGCTCTCCTGAGGCGAACTATTTGCCAGGTCCAGATGACATTTATGTGTCGCCCGACGTCATCCGTCAGCACTCTCTGCGTACAGGAGACACCGTAGAGGGGGTTATTCAGGCCCCCAATGACCAGGAGCGCTATTTTGCCATTACCAAGGTCACACTGATCAATTTTGAAGAGCCGGAAAAAGCCCGTCACAAGGTTGCCTTTGATAACCTGACACCGCTTTATCCTGATGAACGGCTCAACATGGAAACGGCCGATCCGGCGACTAAGGATCGTTCGGCGCGCGTCATTGATCTGGTTGCGCCGATTGGTAAAGGTCAACGGTCTTTGATCGTGGCACCGCCGCGTACAGGCAAGACAGTGATTTTGCAGAATATCGCGCATTCGATCGAGAAAAATCATCCCGAATGCTATTTGATTGTGCTTCTGATCGACGAACGTCCTGAAGAAGTCACCGACATGCAGCGGTCCGTAAAAGGTGAAGTTGTATCCTCGACCTTTGACGAACCGGCGACTCGCCACGTAGCCGTATCCGAAATGGTCATTGAAAAAGCCAAACGCTTGGTCGAACATAAACGAGATGTTGTTATTCTTCTCGATTCCATCACAAGACTTGGTAGGGCGTTCAATACTGTGGTGCCGTCGTCAGGTAAAGTTCTGACAGGTGGTGTTGATGCAAACGCCCTGCAACGCCCCAAACGCTTCTTTGGTGCCGCTCGGAACATCGAAGAGGGTGGGTCGCTGACCATTATCGCAACAGCGCTGATCGATACTGGATCTCGTATGGACGAAGTGATTTTTGAAGAATTCAAGGGCACCGGTAACTCGGAAATCGTTCTGGACCGCAAGATCGCAGACAAGCGTGTGTTCCCGGCCATAGACATTCTGAAGTCTGGTACACGGAAAGAGGATCTGTTGGTCGACAAGGGCGATTTGGCCAAAACTTATGTTTTGCGTCGGATTTTGAATCCGATGGGCACAACAGATGCCATCGAATTCCTGTTGTCCAAGCTGAAGCAGACCAAATCAAATTCTGACTTCTTTGACTCGATGAACACCTGACCTGATACAACGTTTCTGAAAGGGTCGTTACATGGACACGATCTTTGCGTTGGCCAGCGCCCAGGGCAAGGCGGGGGTTGCGGTTATCCGGATCTCCGGCCCGTCCGCACATGTGGTAGCAGGACGAATGGGTGGAGATCTACCCAGCCAGGGTACCACATTGCGGGTTCTACGGGACCCGAACGGGTTGCCATTGGACGAAGCGCTGGTTCTGACCTTTTCGGCCCCACGCAGCTTTACCGGGGAAGATGTCGTTGAATTTCAAATTCACGGCAGCATGGCCGTTATTGCCTCAGTGTTGCGCGAACTTGAAACCCAACCTGACGCACGTATGGCTGAACCTGGGGAATTTACGCGCCGGGCATTGGAGAATGGGAAACTAGACCTTACGCAGGTCGAAGGTCTGGCGGATCTGATTGATGCAGAAACCGAAGCGCAACGAAAGCAAGCCCAGCAGGTTCTGGCTGGCGAATTGGGACAGTTGGCGGAGCGGTGGCGCCGCGGCCTGATCCGGGCCGCATCCTTGATCGAGGTCACAATCGATTTTGCGGATGAAGAAGTTCCTGTCGATGTAACTCCCGAGGTTTCTGCGCTGTTGACCGGAGTTCAGTCAGATTTGGCCCGTGAGGTTGAAGGTGTTACAATTTCGGAACGTATTAGAAGCGGGTTTGAAGTTGCGATCGTAGGTGCGCCAAATGTCGGAAAATCAACACTGTTGAATGCTTTGGCAGGGCGAGAAGCGGCAATTACCTCGGAGTTCGCCGGAACAACGCGTGATGTCATCGAAGTCCGAATGGATTTGGGTGGCTTGCCGGTAACCTTACTTGATACTGCCGGTTTACGTGAGACTGACGATCACGTCGAAGGGATTGGCATCGAACGCGCCCGCGAGCGTGCGGAAGCAGCTGATTTGAGGGTATTTTTGGTCGATGATGACAGCCTGTTGGATGTCGATTTTGTTCCCGGTGATATCAAACTGCAACCAAAAGCCGATATCCATCCTGGGCGGCCCGATGCAATTTCGGGAAAAACAGGCGAAGGGATCGATAAATTGGTCGATCACATTTCGGCTGTTTTGGGTCAGAGATGTGCAACGTCGGGTATCGCCACCAGAACGCGGCATAAAGAAGCAATGACTTCGGCCTTGAACAGGCTCATCTCTGCTCAACGAGTTTTGGCTGATGGGCCCGATTTCTATGATATTGCTGCAGAGGACCTGAGATCTGCGATTCGATCTTTGGAACTCTTGGTTGGGCGTGTTGGTGTTGAAAACCTTCTGGACGAAATATTTTCGAGTTTTTGTCTAGGTAAGTAAGGAGTGTTTCACGTGAAACATTCAAACTATGATGTGATTGTTATTGGGGGTGGGCATGCGGGGACCGAAGCTGCCCACGCATCCGCACGGTTGGGTGTGCGAACAGCCTTGGTCACATTGACCCGACAAGGAATCGGTGTAATGTCCTGTAATCCTGCCATTGGCGGACTAGGCAAAGGACATCTGGTTCGAGAAATTGATGCACTGGATGGAGTTATGGCCCGGGTCGCGGACAGGGCAGGGATCCAGTTTCGTCTATTGAACCGTCGCAAGGGACCCGCGGTGCAAGGTCCCAGAACCCAGGCGGATCGGCAAATTTATCAAAAAACAATGTTGGCGGAAACAGTTGCACAGCCAAATTTGGACATTGTCATCGGTGAAGTAACTGACTTCCTGATGGATGGAGGCCGTGTCATTGGGGTTCAGTTGGCTGATGACAGCGAAATTTCTGCCAAAAAGGTAATCCTGACATCTGGAACATTTCTTCGCGGTGTAATCCACATCGGTGATGTCTCGCGACCAGGCGGACGAATGGGTGACAAGCCGTCTGTCAAATTGGCGGAACGCCTGGATAGTTTTGAGTTACCCATGGGCCGGCTGAAGACAGGCACACCGCCCAGGTTGGATGGGCGAACGATCGATTGGTCGGGGCTGGATATGCAACCAGGGGATGACGACCCGACATTTTTTTCGTTTCTTACCCGACAGGTTCACGCCCGCCAAATATCATGCGGGATTACGCATACAAATGCGCATACGCATGAAATTATTGAAAAAAATCTCTCCAGGTCGGCAATGTACGGCGGGCACATAGATGGCGTGGGACCCAGATATTGCCCATCCATTGAAGACAAGATCGTTAGATTTTCTGAAAAGTCCTCGCACCAGGTATTTCTGGAGCCGGAAGGAATTGATGATCACACGGTATATCCGAATGGAATTTCGACATCTTTGCCAGAAGATATTCAGATGGAATACGTCCGGTCTATCAAAGGCTTGGAGAACACCGTCATTCTGCAACCTGGGTATGCGATCGAATATGACTATATTGATCCTAGAACGCTGACACTGGAGTTGGCGCTCAAGGATGTTCCGAATTTATATCTCGCTGGACAGATCAACGGGACAACGGGATATGAAGAAGCTGCAGCTCAGGGAATGGTTGCAGGATTGAATGCGGCGCTCGCGTGTTTGGAACAGGACCCAGTTCAGTTTAGTAGATCAAATAGTTACATTGGTGTGATGATTGATGATCTGACAACAAACGGAGTGGCCGAACCCTATCGCATGTTTACATCTCGGGCTGAATTCAGATTGTCGCTGCGGGCTGATAATGCTGACCAAAGACTGACGCCACTGGCAGAGAAAATGGGCTGTGTTAGCCCAGAGCGTTTGAAAATTTTCCATCTGAAGATGGATAAGATCGAAAAAGCCAAGGCTGTGCTCGAAACTGACCGCTTTACACCAAAGCAAATTTCAGGTGCCGGAATTCGGGTCAATCAAGACGGTAATCGAAGAACAGGTATGGAGATCCTTGCTTTTCCGGACGTGGTTTTTGAGGATATTGTGCACCTGCTGCCCGAGTTGGGGCCGGTCGACGCAGAAACACGCCGGCAAGTAGAGCGGGACGCTTTGTATGCAAACTATATCTCCCGGCAAATGCGGGAAATCGAAGCCTTGAAAAAAGACGAGAATGTGAAGATTCCAATTGATTTTGACTTCTCATCGATCAGCGGATTGTCAAACGAGCTCAAATTCAAGCTTGCGCAGGCACGACCGTCAAGTCTCTCCCAGGCTGCGCGTATTGATGGCATGACGCCAGCGGCTTTGGCGCTTGTACTTGCCGTAATCAAGAGATCGGGCGAGAGGTCTACCGCGTGACGCAAGAACAAGCTATGCATGATCTCGATGTTTCACGTGAAACAATCGAAAAACTGAAGCAGTTCGAGGCTTTGGTTAGAAAATGGAACCCAAAGATTAACTTGGTTTCAAAAAGTAGCTTGGACAACCTGTGGTCACGACACATTGTTGATTCCATTCAGGTTATCCGAACGTTGAACCCAAAGGGGAAATGGGTTGATTTGGGAAGTGGCGGCGGGTTTCCCGGGCTGGTTGTGGCTCTTTTTGCGTCTACAGAACTTCCAGATCTAACTGTAACCTTGATTGAAAGCGATCAACGAAAGGCTGCATTTCTTCGGAATGCGGCCAGAGAATGCCAGGCAACTTGTACAGTGCTCAGCAAACGCATTGAACAGGTTGAACCCCAGTGTGCCGACATTTTGTCAGCTCGCGCTTTGGCCGATCTTGCGAAGCTCCTGGAGTTTTCGGAAAGACATCTAAAGCCAGACGGTACCGCCTTGTTTCCAAAAGGTATCACATGGGAAAAAGAGGTGGAAGACGCACGTCTGAAATGGTCCTTTGACATAGAAGTGATTAAAAGCATTACAGAACCCAACGCTTCAATACTGAAGATCAAAGGAGTGACGCGTGTCTGATCTTTCGCGCCCTGAAGGGCCTCGCATTATGGCCGTTGCAAACCAAAAAGGGGGCGTTGGCAAAACCACAACAGCAATCAATCTTGCTGCGGCTCTGGTAGAGCAGGGTATGCGCGTTCTGGTGGTTGACCTTGACCCCCAAGGTAATGCCTCGACCGGTTTGGGGGTCGAAGCGGTTGACCGTGAGCTGACAACCTATGATCTTTTGATGGATGACGCACCTTTGGACGACGTAATCCAAAAATCCAGCTTTGACGGGTTGTACATCATTCCAGCGACCGTGGACCTGAGTTCTGCCGACATCGAACTGATGTCGAACGAAAAACGTAGCTTTTTGCTGCATGATGCATTGCGCCAAACCGCCATGGACAAATTTGGTTGGGACTATGTTCTGATTGACTGTCCGCCGTCACTGAACCTTTTGACAGTAAATGCAATGGTTGCGGCCCATTCTGTATTGGTGCCGCTTCAAAGTGAGTTTTTTGCACTCGAAGGTCTCTCACAGCTGATGTTGACCATACGCGAGGTCCGGCAAACAGCGAATGCGGGACTTAGGATCGAAGGGGTGATCATGACAATGTTCGATCGCCGGAATAATCTATCCCAACATGTTGAGAAAGATGCGCGGGACAACCTAGGAGATCTGGTATTCAAAACCGTTATCCCCCGGAATGTGCGTGTTAGCGAGGCACCATCCTATGCGGTTCCTGTTCTGAGCTATGATACAAATTCCCAAGGTGCGACGGCGTATCGTGCTTTGGCAAAAGAATTGCTGTCCAACCACAATAAGCTGGCAGCCTGAAAACTGGGAGATCGAGCATGGCAGATCATACAAAGGGTAAACCAAGGGGGTTGGGCCGCGGGCTGTCTGCTCTGATGGCAGATGTGAACCCGGTGACCGAGGAAAACAACGCACCATCCAACCGACAGCCGGACATGATGGTCCCGATCGAAAAGGTAATTGCCAATCCGGACCAACCGAGACGTCGGTTTGATCAGCAAGATCTGGATGACCTTACGGCGTCAGTAAAAGAAAAAGGGGTTATTCAACCTCTAATCGTGCGCCCCGTCGAAGGTGGGATGTATGAAATTGTTGCGGGTGAACGCCGATGGCGGGCGTCCCAGGCTGCGCAACTGCATGAAGTCCCGGTGTTGGTTCGTGACTATAGCGATCTCGAAGTCCTGGAAGTGGCCATTATTGAAAACATTCAGCGCGCGGACTTGAATGCGGTCGAAGAGGCTGCAGGGTACAAACAGCTGATGGAAAAATTCGGACATACACAGGAGCGACTTGCGGAGGCCTTGGGAAAAAGCCGCAGCCACATCGCAAATTTGATGCGTTTGTTGCAACTGCCGGAAGACGTTCAGGAAATGGTACAGCGCCGGGATTTGTCAGCTGGCCATGCACGGGCGTTGATAACGTCGGAAAATCCGACAATCCTGGCGAAAAAGGTTGTGAAAAATGGAATGTCCGTTCGGGCGACCGAGGCGATGGTGCGTAAGGAAGCTGGCGGCGACAGGCCAAAGTCATCCAAGCCGGCACAGCGACCTGCTTCGGAAAAAGACGCCGATACCAAAGCTTTGGAGGCGGATTTGTCATCATGGTTAAAGATGCAGGTATCCATAGACCACAAGGCTGGAACAGAAGCGGGCACTGTTACGATCTCATACGAGACATTGGACCAACTGGATGAACTTTGTGGAATTCTCAGCCGTTAGGGCGAGACCATATGAAGACCAGAACACATCCTAGAACAACTGCTTGGATTACGACAACATAGGTCGGAACACCGAGTATGAGGGACAATGCAAAGACGGCGGCGATCGATACGGTCGCCGCCTTTTTTGCACCGGGTCGGATGGATCCTGAACTGCGCCAGTCTTCGATCAGAGGGCCAAAAATATTGTGCTCAAGGATCCAGTTGTGCAAGCGGTCTGATGAATTGGCAAAAAAGAAAGCAGCCAAAAGTAGGAAGGGAACAGTCGGCAAAAGGGGGAGGACAATTCCAATAACGGCCAGAGCGACACACAATAGACCCAAACCGGCGTATACAAAACGCATGTGTTAATCCGATAACAATTCGCGGATGACCGCATTCAACAACGAGCGACCCTGTAGCGTCGCCTTGAGGCAAGACCCCGATCGTTCGATCATGCCCAAGTCTTCGAGATATGTCAGATTTTCCTCAGGTAAAGGGGAGCCAGACAATCTCTGATATCTTTCCACATCCAAACCTTCGGTCAATCTGATGCCCATCATCAAGAACTCTTGCGCTGCGTCACGGGACGTTAGCATGTTGTGAGGCAATTCTCCTGACCCGGCGGATACGTCTGACAGCCATCTTCCCGGCGCAAGATGGGTTTCAGTGGCAAACTTTTGTCCCTTCAGCGTGAGACGCCCATGGGCTCCAGGGCCAATTCCCACGTAGTCACCATAGCGCCAATAGATCAGATTATGACGGGATTGCGCCCCTGGAACAGCATGATTGGACACCTCATAAGCAGGCATACCGCGGTCGGCGCAAATTTGTTGCGTGACCTGGTACATGTCTGCTGCTGTGTCATCAGTTGGCAAATCACGTAGTTTACCCCGGGCATAGCGATCCCCGAACGCCGTGCCTTCTTCAATCGTTAACTGGTAGAGCGACAAGTGGTCTATTGCCATGTCCAGAGCCTGAGTCAGCTCTGTTTCCCACTCTGAGGTGGTTTGATCCTGTCGGGCATATATCAAGTCAAAGCTGACTCGATCAAAACATGATCGGGCTACGTCGAATGCGGCTTTGGCTTCGTCCACCGAATGTATACGTCCAAGGCGTCGCAAGTCCCGGTCATTCAGCGCCTGGATCCCCATGGAGATTCGATTGACACCGGCATCCCTGTACCCAGAAAACCGCTCTGCTTCGACGGAACCGGGATTGGCTTCGAGTGTGATTTCGATGTCATTGGCAAATGGCCAGATATCGCGGGCAGTTTCGATTACTGCGGCAACGGTATCGGGATGCATCAGGCTGGGAGTGCCACCCCCAAAGAATATGGCGTTCAGAACACGGTCGGGGAGCAGATTTCGGTATCTCTCCAGCTCGTGAATATAGGCTCTAACCCATGCTTTTTGGTCTATTTTGGACGACACATGGCTGTTGAAATCACAATAGGGGCATTTGGCTTGGCAGAATGGCCAGTGGATATACAGGCCAAATCCGCCGTTGCGCCAATCATCCACTGAAACAGCCCTGAATGAATTTGGTGACGGCCTTGCCCCGATGGCTGATCTTGTGTTTTTCAGCGGGATCCATCTGGGCACATGTAATGTCTAATCCGTCTGGTTGAAACATCGGATCATAGCCAAATCCGTTTTCACCGCGAATGGGCCAGATCAGTTGACCGGGCATGACGCCTTCGAACACTTCGTCGTGTCCGTCGGGCCAGGCGATGACCAATGTACAACGAAACTGTGCAGTGCGTGGGGCGGTGGCCTTGGCTGTATTCAACTCATCATTGGCCCGTGTCATTGCCAGCATGAAATCGCGGCCATTTGGGGTCTCGGCCCAATCAGCGGTATACACACCAGGGGCCCCACCCAGCGCATCTATGGTGATGCCCGAGTCATCAGAGAGAGCCGGCAGGCCGGTCGCCTTGGCTGCGGCATGGGCCTTGATCCGGGCGTTCCCGACAAATGAATCTTCGGTTTCTTCGGGTTCGAGCAAGTCCATATCGCCGGCGCCGATGACGGAAACCCCAAAGGGTGCCAGAATTTGGGTAATCTCTGCCAACTTTCCGGCGTTGTGGGTGGCGACAAGTAACTTGTCGCCCTCAAACTTGCGTGTCATGCGCATGCGGCCTTTTGTATTTCGGCCAATTCGGCAGTGCCAGCAGTGGCCAAATCCATCAGTTCATTCATCTGATCGCGGCTGAATACCGAACCCTCGGCGCTCATTTGCACTTCGATCAGTTTGCCCGATCCGGTCATGATGAAGTTACCGTCAACGCCGGCCTCCGAATCTTCGGGGTAATCCAGATCCAAAACAGGCTGACCCGCGTAAATGCCGCAGGACACGGCGGCAACAGGATCAACCAGTGGATCCATGATGACATCGCCCGCTTTCATCAGTTTGTTGACCGCCAAACGCAGCGCGACCCAACCACCGGTGATTGATGCACAACGCGTGCCGCCGTCTGCCTGAAGTACGTCACAGTCGATGGTGATCTGACGTTCTCCCAGTGCAACCCGGTCAACACCGGCGCGCAGGGCGCGGCCAATCAGGCGCTGGATTTCGACGGTTCGGCCGCCTTGTTTCCCCGAGGCTGCCTCGCGGCGCATCCGGGTGTTGGTCGCGCGGGGCAACATGCCGTATTCGGCGGTGACCCAGCCCAGGCCAGACCCTTTGATGAACGGCGGAACGCGCTCTTCAATCGTGGCAGTGCACAGCACGTGGGTTTCGCCTACTTTGATCAGGCAGGACCCTTCGGCGTGTTTGGTAAACCCGGTTTCGATGGAAACGGGGCGCATTTGGTTCAACTGTCTTCCAGAGGGTCGCATGGGATATCCTTTGTTTCTTGGGATCGGGGATACCTGCGGGGGGCTGTTGAGCGCAACCCCGATTGACCTTTGGTGCTGCTGCTCTTTAATGGCGGAGCAGATAAAAGTGATGGCAATGGGCGACGCGAACAAAATTCTGGATGATATGAATGACAGATCGCGCGAGGTTTTTCGCACGGTTGTTGAGTCCTATCTCGAAACCGGTGACCCGGTTGGCAGTCGAACGCTGACGCGGAGCCTGAGCGAAAAGGTCAGCGCAGCGACAATTCGCAATGTAATGCAGGATCTGGAGTATCTGGGTTTGCTCGACAGCCCGCATGTCAGCGCCGGGCGCATTCCGACCCAGATGGGGTTGCGGATGTTTGTGGACGGGCTGTTGGAGGTTGAAGATCTGAAAGCCTCGGACAGGCAAAAGATTAACGCCACCCTAGGGTCCAACACTGCCGATGTTGGGTCTATGCTGGATCGGGTAGGGGCGGCGCTGTCAGGTGTCACGCAAGGGGCGTCTTTGGTCCTGACGCCCAAACACGAAGCCGAAATTCGACATATCGAATTTGTGTCCCTGGCCCAGGATCGTGCATTGGTTGTTCTGGTGTTTTCGGATGGCCACGTTGAAAACCGGGTATTCACCCCGCCTGCAGGTCAAACGCCCAGTTCAATGCGCGAGGCGGCCAACTTTCTGAATGCTCAGATCGAAGGAAAAACGTTGAGCGAAGTTTCTGGCTTGATGCGACGTGAGATCGCGGATCGTCGTCAGGAAATCGACGTTCTGGCCCAGGATCTGATCGAAAGTGGGTTTGCGGCCTGGGATAGTCAGGGGGATGATCAGGCACGGTTGATCGTTCGGGGGCGGGCGAATCTGCTGGGGGATGGGGAAAAATCCGAAGAGCTGGACCGCATCCGTGTGCTGTTTGACGACCTGGAACGCAAGCGCGATATCGCAGAATTTCTGGAACTGACCGAAGACGGCGAGGGCGTGCGCATTTTTATCGGCTCAGAGAACAAACTTTTCTCACTTTCGGGTTCCTCTTTGGTGGTGTCTCCCTATATGAACTCTGACCGAAAGATCATTGGTGCTGTCGGCGTGATTGGGCCGACTCGCCTGAATTATGGACGGATCGTGCCGATTGTGGACTACACGGCGCAACTGGTTGGAAAGCTGCTTTCCGATCGGAGTTAGAGGTGAAAGATGGCAGAGCCCAAGACTGAAGAGTTTCTGGACGATATCGATACTGCAGAAGCCGAAGAGCTGGCTGAAGAGTTTGCCGAGATTGACGAGGCAGAGTTGGAGCTGGAATCGCTAAAGGCCGAACGGGACGAATTCAAAGACCGTTTCATGCGTGCATTGGCGGATGCGGAAAATTCCCGTAAACGCGGTGACAAGGCACGGCGTGATGCCGAGCAGTACGGCGGATCAAAGTTGGCCCGGGACATGCTGCCGGTTTATGACAACATGAAACGCGCGTTGGAAACTGCAACTGATGAACAGCGCGAAGTGTCAGGTGCCCTGATCGAAGGCATCGAACTGACCATGCGGGCGTTGCGCGATGTGTTCGGCAAGCACGGCGTTCAGGTGATCACGCCTGAGGTCGGTGATCGCTTTGACCCGCAGTTCCACGAAGCGATGTTCGAAGCGCCGCTTCCTGGGACAAAAGCTGGCGACATCATTCAGGTGTCGGCTGAAGGCTTTATGTTGCATGATCGGTTGCTGCGCCCGGCCCAGGTTGGCGTGTCTTCCAACCCAGGTTGAGTTCAACGCATCCGGAGGATGCGTGCCTTCGGCGAAGGTGTTTTTAACCAGAAAGAAGCAGGGGCAGGCACCAGGCCGGGCCCCTGTTTTGTTATTTGCTGGCGGTTTCTTTCAGCTTGTAGAGAATTTCCAGCGCCTCGCGCGGGGACAGGTGATCGGGATGGATCTCTTCCAGAAGAGTTTCTACGGGCGAAGGACCTTTTGGGGCGGCAGGTTGCGTCGGAGGTGCGGCGGCAAACAGCGGCAGGTCGTCAATCCGAACCTGTCCACCGGTGCCTTCGCGGCTGCTTTGTTCCAACATGTCCAGCACGTCGCGCGCGCGGGCAACGACGCTGGGTGGTAGACCGGCGAGCTGGGCGACCTGTACCCCATATGATCGGTCGGCAGCACCCTTGCGAACCTCGTGCAGGAAGATCACCTCGCCTTCCCATTCCTTGACGGTGACGGTCGCATTGTCGACACCGGGCAGTTTATTGGCCAGCTGAGTGAGCTCGTGATAATGGGTGGCAAACAGCGCGCGGGACTGGTTGGATTCGTGAAGATGTTCGAGCGTGGCCCAGGCGATGGACAACCCGTCGTAGGTGGCGGTGCCGCGACCGATTTCGTCCAAGATCACCAAGGCGCGGTCGTCCGCCTGGTTGAGGATCGCGGCGGTTTCCACCATTTCCACCATGAATGTCGACCGGCCACGTGCCAGATCATCCGAGGCACCCACGCGGCTGAACAATTGGCTGACAACTCCGATATGGGCGTCTTCGGCCGGAACATAGCTGCCCATTTGCGCAAGCAAAGCAATGAGAGCATTTTGGCGCAGGAAGGTTGATTTACCGGCCATGTTGGGACCGGTCAGCAACCATATTGCAGCACCGTCTTGCGCTGTCAGATCACAGTCATTGGCCACAAACGATTCGCCAGCCTGTTGCCGCAACGCGCGCTCTACCACTGGGTGACGACCGCCGATGACACTGAAGGCGCGGGTATCGTCAATTCTGGGACGGCACCAGTTTTCCCCGTTTGCTATATCTGCCAATGCGGTGAGCAGGTCGAGCTCCGCCAGACCCCGCGCAGCAAGGTTCAGGCGCGCGGATTGCTCCAGAATGGCACCCGAAAGCACAGAATAGAGTCGCTTTTCTATCTCCAGCGCCAGATTGCCGGCATTCAGGATCTTGGTTTCAATCTCGCTGAGTTCGACTGTCGTAAACCGCACCTGATTGGCAGTGGTCTGACGATGAATATAGGTTTCGTTCAGCGGTTCGCCCAACATCTTGGCGGCATGGGTGGCGGTGGTTTCGATGAAGTAGCCAAGCACATTGTTGTGCTTGATCTTGAGCGAGGTAATGCCTGTGTGTTCAGCATACTTTTGTTGAAAGCTGGCAATCACCGACCGGCCTTCGTCGCGCAGGGTTCGGGCCTCGTCCAATTCGCTGTCATATCCAGGCGCGATGAATCCACCATCGCGCGTCATTAGTGGAGGTTCAGCGACCAGCGCGGCATCCAGCAGCTCCAGCAATTCGTCAAACCCTTGCAGGTCGCTGGTGGCCTGGGCGATCAGAGCTGGCAACTCCATATCATCACAGGAGGCGGCGATAGCTTCGGCCTGTGTCAGGGCATTGCGGATCGCGGCCAAATCACGGGGTCCGGCCCGGTCCAAGGCGAGCCGGGACAGGGCACGGTCCAGATCAGGGGTTTTGCGTAGGGCATCCCGCAATTGCGCCGAATGTGCGGATTGATCGACGCAGAAATCCAATGCAGCCAGTCGGGCGTGGATGACGTCCAGATTACGCGATGGGCTGGACATGCGTTGTTCCAAAAGGCGGGCTCCGCTGGGGGTAACGGTGCGGTCCACCACCGACAGAAGTGAGCCGAATTTTTCCCCTGACAACGACCGGGTCAATTCCAGATTGCGCCGGGTGGCAGCGTCGATCTGAACAACGCGATCTTCGGACTCCTGCTGCGGTGGTTGCAGCAGGGGAAGTTTGCCTTTTTGGGTGATTTCCAGATAATCAACCAGCGCGCCCATCGCCGAAAGTTCCGCCCGGTTGAACGAACCGAACCCTTCGAGCGACCCGACCTTGAACAACTCACACAGTCGAGTTTCGGCGGAGACGCTGTCAAAGCTCGATTTACCCAACGGGGTCAAGGGAACCTTGTGTTCGTCGGCCAGAGGGCGAAGTCTCTGATATACTGGCTCGTCCAGGACCAACAGTTCGGATGGGGCCAACCGTGCCAGTTCCGGACTCAGCCGGACAGGGGCCACGGGCATCACATGAAACGCGCCGGTCGAGATATCCGCCCAGGCCAACGCAGCACCGGCGCGCAGTTCGGAATAGGCAACAAGGAAATTGTGCCGGCGGGCATCCAGCAGTGCGTCTTCGGTCAAGGTACCAGGAGTGACCAGGCGTACTACGTCGCGCTTCACGACAGCCTTGTACCCGCGTTTTTTGGCTTCGGCGGGGCTTTCCAACTGTTCGCCAACGGCCACGCGGAACCCTTTGCGGATCAGGGTCAGCAGATACCCGTTAGCGGCATGTACGGGAACGCCGCACATCGGGATGTCTTCGCCTTCGTGCTTGCCGCGTTTGGTCAGCGCAATGTCCAACGCCTCGGCGGCATTCACCGCGTCATCAAAAAACATCTCGTAAAAATCGCCCATCCGGTAGAACAGCAATGCGTCCGGATATTGCGCCTTGATGTCGAGATATTGTGCCATCATCGGCGTGACTGTTGACAAAGGTCTATTCTCCGCTGTGCTGATCGGCGCGACCTTACAAATCCCCTGCCTGCGGCGAAAGGCGAAAACGTATTGTGATTGTGACCCAGCGTTCACTGGGGTATTAGGCAAAAAGCCCGAGTTTGCAGAAGAACGACACATCCCATGCCAAAAGCGAAGATCACCAACGAAGAGGCGCTGGCCTTTCACCTCGACCCGACCCCCGGAAAATGGGAGGTGCAGGCAACGGTTCCGATGACCACACAGCGCGACCTGTCGCTGGCCTATTCCCCTGGTGTGGCTGTTCCGTGCGAGGCGATCGCTGAAAACCCGGAAACCGCGTATGATTACACCAACAAAGGTAATCTTGTTGCGGTGATTTCCAACGGGACAGCGGTTTTGGGTCTGGGCAATCTGGGCGCGTTGGGGTCCAAGCCGGTTATGGAAGGGAAATCCGTTCTCTTCAAACGCTTTGCTGATGTGAATTCGATCGACATTGAGCTGGATACAGAAGACCCGGATGAATTCTGCAATGCCGTGCGTCTGATGGGGCCAACCTTTGGTGGCATCAATCTCGAAGATATCAAGGCACCTGAGTGTTTCATCATTGAACAACGTCTCAAGGAAGAGATGGATATTCCGGTCTTTCACGACGATCAGCACGGCACGGCGGTGATCTGCGCCGCGGGTCTGCTGAATGCGTTGAAAATCTCGGGCAAAAAGATCGAAGACGTCAAAATCGTCTTGAATGGGGCAGGGGCAGCGGGCATCGCCTGTATCGAACTGCTCAAAGCGATGGGCGCGCGGCACGAAAACTGTATCGTCTGCGACACCAAGGGCGTGATCTATCAAGGTCGTACAGAGGGCATGAACCAATGGAAATCGGCCCATGCGATCACCACCGAATTGCGGTCTCTTGAGGACGCAATGAAGGGTGCAGATGTGTTCCTGGGTGTGTCTGTCAAAGGCGCTGTAACCCAGGATATGGTTGCAAGCATGGCTGACAATCCGGTGATCTTTGCCATGGCCAACCCTGATCCGGAGATCACCCCGGAAGAAGCACATGAAGTCCGCGTGGATGCCATCGTTGCGACCGGTCGGTCGGATTATCCCAACCAGGTCAATAACGTTCTGGGCTTCCCCTATCTGTTCCGCGGTGCGTTGGATATTCACGCCCGTGCAATTAATGACGAAATGAAAATCGCCTGTGCTCATGCGTTGGCCAACCTCGCGCGCGAGGATGTGCCGGACGAAGTGGCCATGGCCTATGGCAAATCGCTGACCTTTGGTCGTGACTACATCATTCCGACGCCGTTCGACCCGCGCCTGATCCACCGGATCCCACCAGCTGTGGCCAGGGCCGGGATGGATACAGGGGCTGCGCGGCGTCCGATCATTGACATGGACGCCTATGAGCTGAGTCTGAAATCCCGCATGGATCCGACCGCGAGCATCCTGCGCGGTCTAAACGCCCGTGCCCGGTCAGCCCAACGCCGTATGATCTTTGCCGAAGGTGACGATCCTCGTGTGTTGCGTGCGGCTGTGACTTATCAACGCTCCGGCTTTGGCAAGGCAATGGTTGTTGGTCGCGCCGACGAGGTGAAGCAGAAGCTTGAAGCCGCAGGTCTGGCGGATGCGGTACGTGAGCTGGAGGTTATCAACGCAGCCAACACCCAGCATTTGGATGTGTACAAGAGTTTCCTGTATAAGCGCCTTCAGCGCAAAGGCTTCGACCAGAAGGACATTCACCGTCTCGCCGCCCGCGATCGACATGTGTTCTCGGCATTGATGCTGGCGCACGGGCATGGCGACGGTCTGGTAACAGGCGCGACCCGCAAATCTGCGCATGTGATGGATCGGATTGACCATGTCTTTGATGCTGATGCCGCGCACGGTGCCGCTGGGGTCACAGCTCTGTTGCACAAGGGAAAAATCGTTCTGATCGGTGATACCCTGGTACATGAATGGCCCGACGAAAATGATCTGGCCAATATTGCAGAACGGGCTGCTGCAGTTGCCCGCCATATGGGCCTAGAGCCTCGCGTGGCCTTTGTCAGCTTCTCGACCTTTGGATATCCGGTATCGGAACGGGCCGAGAAAATGCACCTGGCGCCGGATGTTCTTGCCGCCCGTGGTGTTGATTTCGAATTTGAAGGCGAAATGACCGTTGATGTCGCGCTGAACGCACATCAACAGGCGGGCTATCCCTTCTCGCGCCTGACTGGACCTGCAAACATCCTCATTGTCCCCGCGCGGCACTCGGCCAGCATTTCGACCAAGCTGATGCAGGAAATGGGCGGCGCCACCGTGATCGGCCCGATCCTCAGCGGGATCGACAAACCGATCCAGATTTGTTCCACAGGCGCAACCGCAAATGACATTCTGAACATGGCGGTTTTGGCCTCATGTGACATCGGTTAAACCATGGCGATCTGGAACCTCGGCTCGATCAATGCGGACATGGTGTATACTATGCCGCACCTGCCGACAGCAGGTGAAACTTTGGCCGCGACGGCGTTGGATCAGTTTCTTGGTGGCAAGGGAGCCAACACGTCCGTGGCAGCCGCCCGTGCCGGATCCCTCGCGCACCATATTGGTGCCGTCGGACCGGATGGTAAATGGGCTGTCGATCGTCTTACGGAATATGGGGTCGACACCCGACATATCGCGCAGATTGACGTTCCTACCGGTCATGCAATCATTGCAGTAGATCAACAGGGGGAAAATCAGATCATCCTGTATTCAGGAGCCAATCAGAAGATAGACCAGAACTCTTTGAAACAGGCTCTAACTGAGGCGAATGCGGGCGATATTCTTGTCATGCAGAACGAAACAAACCTGCAGGTCGACGCTGCACGAATGGCCCGAGGTTTGGGGTTAAATGTTTGTTATGCTGCTGCGCCATTTGATGAAGTGGCGGTTCAGGCCGTGCTCCCTTACCTTGATTTCCTGATCCTGAATCAAGTTGAAGCGGCGCAACTGGAACGATCCACGGGAAAAACACCGGATGCGCTGGGCGTGTCTGATGTGATCATGACCCTGGGTGCCCGTGGTGCCCGCCACATAGATGGCAATACGGGCGTGATTCATGATATTCCCGCGCTTCCCGTAACGGCTGTGGATACCACAGGTGCCGGCGATACGTTCACTGGGTATGTCTTGTCGGGTTTGGATCGTGGTCTGCCAATGGTCAATGCCATGGCCCAGGCCAATCGTGCTGCTGCTCTTATGGTAACACGCCATGGTACCGCAGACGTTATTCCAGATCTCAAGGACGTGCTTGACGCCCGTTTCTGATGATCTGAATGTGCTTCTTTCTGGTCAAAAATACCTCGGGGTGAATTGGCCAAAGGCCAAGAGGGGCAGCGCCCCTTTAGTACCCTTTGGCAAAAGGCGCGGCCTCTCCCCATAATTCCCGTACGCGCTTGTCCCTGCCACAGGCCTGGCGGTACCGTTTGTAAGCAGCGGCCTGACGTTTTGGCCCAAACCGGGTGAACACCAGATTGGTCCCCTTGTAATAGTCCTGATGATAGTCTTCGGCTTCGTAAAATGGGGCACTGGACAGAACAGGTGTCACAATGGCTTGTCCCAAATCCTTCTGTGCTTTTGCGATAGCTTGATCCGCCAGCGACTTTTCCTGACTATTGGAGACAAAAATCGCCGTTCGATAGCTTTCTCCGCGATCACAAAACTGTCCGCCTGCATCGGTTGGATCCACTGATCTCAGAAACAGCGACAACAGGGTTTCACGACTGACCTGATCTGCATCAAAGGTAATCTGAACAGCTTCGTAATGCCCTGTCCCGCCTTTGGTTACGTCCTTGTAGGTCGGATTGCCGGTCTTCCCACCGGTATATCCGGACACGGCCCCGATTACACCGGGCACCCCTTCGAAATCGCTTTCAACGCACCAGAAGCAACCCCCGGCCACGGTGAGTGCTTCGGGCGACTTGGCCTGGGCGTCCTGTGCATCCAGGATGCTGGCCAGACCCATTAGAATCGTTAGGGCCAAAGGCTTCAGTGTTTCGCTCAGCTGCATATCCGACTCCATTTTCTGGCAGGTTGGATCAGACACGGGACACTGGCAATTCTCAGACGTGCAAGGTCACGCAGTGGTGATCCTGTTTTACCACTTGGAAATTGGATCCAATCCACCTAGCGTGCCGCCGCAAGGAGGATCTCATGACCGACAAGATGAGCACGCACCAAGCCAAAGAAGATGCCCGCAACGAAGATATCCTGATCTATCTGAACGGACGCGTCGTACCCAAATCTGAGGCGACCGTCAGTGTGTATGACAGCGGGTTCATGCTGGGGGACGGGGTCTGGGAAGGGTTGCGCCTATACAACGGCACCTGGGCGTTCATGGATGAACATCTGGATCGGTTGTTTGAGGCAGCCAAGGCAATTGACCTGGACATTGGTCTGGATCGGGTTGGTGTCAAAACCGCCTTGTTAGAGACACAAAATGCCAATGGGATGACAACGGACGCCCATGCCAGGGTGATGGTGACCCGCGGGGTCAAAACCCGCCCGTTCCAGCATCCGCAGTTGTCGCAGCAGGGCCCGACATTCGTGATTATCATGGAACATTCACAGCCCAAGTTGCCGCGCCCAATCCGGCTGGCGACGGTACCCCATGTGCGTGGTCTACCGATGAGCCAGGATCCGAAATTGAATTCGCATTCCAAACTGAACTGCATCATCGCCTGTATAGCAGCCGAAAAAGCTGGTGCGGACGAAGCATTGATGTTGGACGTCAATGGATTTGTGAATACCACAAACGCCTGTAACTTCTTTATTGTGCGCAAGGGCGAGGTTTGGACCTCGACCGGTGACTACTGCATGAACGGCATCACTCGCCAAAAAGTAATCGATCTGTGCCGCGCTCATTGCATCCCGGTGCATGAGCGAAACTTTTCCCTCGTAGACACCTATGGTGCAGACGAGGCGTTCCTGACCGGCACCTTTGGTGCGCAGACCCCGGTGGGTGACATTGATGGGCGTGTCATCGGAACAGGTCAGATGGGCCCGATGACAGAGCGGATCCGGCAGCTGTACAAATCCCTGATCCAAGAGGAGTGTGCCTGATGCGGATTGCCATGTGGTCCGGGCCGCGGAACCTGTCGACCGCGATGATGTATGCCTTTGGAAATCGGTCCGATTGCGCAGTAGTAGATGAGCCGTTCTATGCGGCCTATCTGGCGAAGACCGGATTGAACCACCCAATGCGCGACGAGATTCTGGAAAGCCAGTCGCAAGACCCGATCGCGGTCGCGTCCTATCTGGAAACCGCAAAACCGGCGGACAAGCCACATTTTTATCAAAAACATATGACTCAGCATATGATTGATGGCGTGCCCCGCGATTGGATGCGGCATTTGACGAATGTGTTTCTGATCCGGCACCCGGCGCGGGTGATCGCATCTTATGCTGCGAAACGGGAGAACCCGACGCTGGGCGACATAGGATTCCGGCAGCAGGCCGAGTTGTTCGATCTGGTCACAAGCTGGGGTCAGACGCCTGTCGTGATCGATAGCCACGATATTCGCGATAACCCACATGAAATGTTGGAAAAGCTGTGTGACGTGATCGATCTGCCGTTTTCACCAGAGATGCTGGAATGGCCCAAAGGCGGACACAAGGATGATGGGGTGTGGGCCGTGCATTGGTATGGAGCGGTGTGGAACTCTTCGGGGTTTGCGGACCCCGAAGGGTCGCTGCCCGAGGTACCGGAAGATTTGAAAATGGTCCTGGAGGCCGCCATGCCATTCTATGAAAAGATGAAAGCGCAAAAGCTTTAGGATTGCAAAAGGGGCGCTGCCCCTCTTGGCCGTTGGCCAATTCACCCCGAGGTATTTTGACCAGAAAGAAGCAGGAAGTACGATGATCCGAACGTTGATCCATGTTGCCCTGGTGGTGCGCGACTATGATGAAGCCATAGCGTTTTACGTTGGAAAGCTGGGCTTTGAGTTGGTCGAGGACACTTATCAGCCCGAACAGGATAAACGTTGGGTGGTGGTACGACCGGGGAGCGACGGCTGTTCAATTCTTCTGGCTCGGGCCTCGGACGATCATCAGGACCGCTATGTTGGCGATCAGGCCGGGGGCCGGGTGTTCCTGTTTCTGAGAACCGATGATTTCTGGCGCGATTATGAGGCGTTTCGCGCAGAAGGCATCGAATTCGTACGCGACCCGCAAGAAGAGCCCTATGGCACCGTGGCCGTGTTCAAGGATCTTTATGGCACGCTGTGGGATCTGATCCAGTTTGCCGACGGGCGGCCCTGACGCGCGCTGCAAAGGAGGTTGACCTGTTTTCAAGGGATGTGTTGAAGTATTCCTATACTTCATTTTGGGTAGTTCACTAGCATACCCGAAATATACAGAAAAAAGGACTCGACTCGGACCTAATGAGTCGGAAGCATTTGAGCACATACATGCAGATAGGTGCCTTAAGACTGCCGTAGGCAACAGTCTGTCCTGACAAGACACTGTGCCGATCACAGTTGTGGCCTTTTCCTTCGTTTTACCCCAGCAATTGCCCCAGCTTCATGGCGACGCCCATGTCGCCGGACACCTTGATTTTGCCCATCATCACTGCGGTCATCGGGTTCATCTGGCCGGTCAGCAGCTTTTCCAGATTGGCGCGTGATAGGCGCAGGGTGCAGTCGGTGTCCTGATCGGTAGTGCTGGCGGTGTTGTCGGCCAGGACGATCACGCCATCTTCGCCGCAGTCGAACTTCAGTGAGCCGTCAAAAGCTTTGCCGGACAACCCGTCCTGAATACCCCTGGCGATGTCTTCCATGATGTCAGCTCCCTTTGCCCCGGAAAATGAAAATGCCCGCCGATAACTCTGGCGGGCATCTGTGAATTCTCAATGGGTGACGTAACTGGGGGTTACGTCAGGGGAGCCATTCAGCCACCAACGCGCTTGTTACGCGCGGCCAGCAGTTTCAGGCGCAGCGCGTTCAGCTGGATGAAACCTGCGGCGTCGGTCTGGTCGTAGGCACCGGCGTCTTCTTCAAAGGTCACATGCGCTTCGGAGTAGAGCGAATGCTCCGACCAGCGGCCCACGCAGGTCGCGGACCCTTTATAGAGCTTCAGACGCACGGTGCCGGTGACATGGGCCTGAGACGCATCAATTGCGGCCTGCAGCATCTCGCGTTCGGGGCTGTACCAGAAGCCGTTGTAGATCAGCTCGGCGTATTTCGGCATCAGCTCATCTTTGAGGTGCATAGCGCCGCGATCCATGGTGATGGATTCGATGCCGCGATGCGCTTCGAGCAACAAGGTGCCGCCGGGGGTTTCGTAGATACCGCGGGATTTCATCCCGACAAACCGGCCCTCGACAAGGTCCAGACGTCCGCAACCGTGCTTGCCGCCTAGTTCGTTCAGTTTGGTCAGGATGATGGCCGGGCTCATCGCTTCACCGTTGATGCTGACCGCGTCCCCCTTTTCGAAACCGATTTCGATGAATTCGGGCTCGTTCGGGGCGTCTTCGGGGTGCACGGTGCGCTGATAGACATAGTCGGGTGCGGCCACGGCCGGATCTTCCAGCACTTTGCCCTCGGACGAGGTGTGCAGCAGGTTGGCGTCGACCGAAAACGGCGCTTCGCCACGTTTGTCCTTGGCGACCGGGATCTGGTTCTGTTCGGCGAACTCCAGCAGGCGGGTGCGCGACGTCAGATCCCATTCACGCCAGGGCGCAATCACCTTGATGTCGGGATTCAACGCATAGGCGGCCAGTTCGAAACGTACCTGATCGTTGCCCTTGCCCGTGGCACCATGGGCAACCGCATCGGCGCCGGTGGCGGCGGCGATTTCCACCAGACGTTTCGAGATCAGCGGACGGGCGATTGATGTGCCCAGCAGATACAGGCCCTCATACACCGCATTGGCGCGGAACATGGGGAAGACGAAATCGCGCACGAACTCTTCGCGCACATCTTCGATAAAGATGTTCTCCGGTTTGATCCCCAGAAGCTCAGCCTTTTGGCGGGCGGGCTCCAGCTCTTCGCCCTGACCGAGGTCGGCGGTAAAGGTGACAACTTCGCAGCCATATTCGGTCTGCAACCATTTCAGAATGATCGACGTATCTAGACCGCCGGAATAGGCCAGAACAACTTTCTTGGGCGCGGACATGGAATTTCCTCTCAGGTAGATCGACGGGGCGATAGCCGGTTTTCAAGCCAAGAGCAAGATCATGGGGTTTTTGTCGCGGCAATCGGGCGTTAAAGCTGGGTCAACTGTATCAGTTTTTTGAGAAGGTATTCGATATGAAAGGTTGGCATATCTTTCTGCATTCCGTGCAGATGGTTCTGAGAAATCTGCACCCAGCTCTGCAGATCGGATTGGTGCCTATCGTTTTGATGGCAATCCTGTCCACCGTTTTGACCTCATCAACCGGTTTGTCCCTGGATATGCTGGGGAATGAACAGATGATGAGAACGGCGTTTGAGACCGGACAGATCAACATTGGTGGACTATTGCTGTTTGCAAGCATTTCCGTGTTTTTTACCCTTTGGATCTTTGTGAACTGGCACCGCTATGTCCTGCTCGAAGAGTATCCGACAGGATGGATTCCACCGCTGCGGTTAGATCGCATTCTAACCTATTTCGGAAAATCTCTGATGATTGGTCTGGCAATGGCGGTGATGTTGGTGCCGTTGGGGTTGGCATTCCTGTTGGGACCAATTGGAGCACTGCTGTTTGTACTGGGGGCTTTCTTTGTTGTGGTGACCGGTTACCGCTGGTTTTTGTTATTGCCCGCTGCCGCGATTGGAGATCCGTTGTCTATGCGCGAGGCATGGGACAAGACACGTGGGGCGTCTGGTGCGATAATCCTCATGTTGGTATTGGTTATGATGACCCAAGTTGGTCTGGACGTGGCAATTCGGCTGATTGCGGCAGTTTTGCCGATTGCTGCCCTGGTCGTGCAATGGTGTGTCGCGCTGGTCCTGATGTTGGTGAATGTCAGCCTGTTGACGACGATGTACGGGCATTTCGTTCAAGATCGGCCAATCAACTGACGGTATTCTTATGTATGCTTTGGTCCAGCCTCTTGCCTTGTGGGCGGGGTTGGGCCAGTGAAGTGACATGACTGAATTCATGACCCGTGCCCGCTCCGCCGAAAAGGCCATGCGAGACGTTTTCGAACGCACTCCGTTACAACGTAATGTGCATTTGTCCGACCGGTTTGGTGCCGATATCTGGCTGAAACGCGAGGATCTGAGCCCGGTGCGGTCCTACAAGATCCGTGGTGCATTCAACGCGATGCGCAAATTGCCGGATCAGGAATTGTTTGTATGTGCCAGCGCAGGCAACCATGCGCAGGGTGTGGCCTTTATGTGCAAGCATATGGGTGTGCGCGGTGTGATCTTTATGCCGGTGACGACACCCAAACAAAAAATCCAGAAAACAAGAATGTTTGGTGGCGAACATGTCGAGATCCACCTGACCGGAGACTATTTTGACGATACTTTGGCATCTGCCCAGGAGTGGTGTGCACGTGAAGGGGGACACTTTTTGTCTCCGTTTGACGATGCAGATGTCATTGAAGGTCAGGCGTCGATTGCTGTTGAAATCGAAGAGCAACTGGGCGGGGTTCCCGATCATGTGATCCTGCCTGTTGGGGGGGGTGGCATGTCATCCGGTGTATCGCGATGGTTCGGGGAACGGTCCCATTGCGTGTTTGTTGAACCAGCTGGCGGGGCCTGCCTGCGCGGCGCTTTGGCTGCGGGGCACCCGGTGACATTGGATCACGTAGATACCTTTTGTGATGGGGCTGCTGTGGGCCGGATCGGGCAACAGCCGTTTGATCATCTCAAACATGTACCGTTGTCGGATGTTCTAACACTGGGAGAAGACCGGATCTGCACGACGATTGCCGAGATGTTAAATGTCGAAGGCATCGTGCTAGAGCCAGCTGGGGCATTGGCCATCGAGGCATTGGGTGATCTGCAATCCTGGATTCGCGGGCGCACGGTGGTTTGCGTCACATCTGGTGGAAATTTTGACTTTGAACGTCTGCCCGAGGTCAAGGAACGCGCATTGCGGTATTCGGGTGTCAAAAAATACCTGATCCTGCGCTTGCCGCAACGCCCCGGTGCGCTCAAGGAATTTCTGGGAATTCTGGGTCCGGAAGACGATATTGCCCGGTTCGAATACATGAAAAAATCCGCGCGCAACTTCGGGTCGGTATTGATCGGGATCGAAACCAGAAAACCAGAGAACTTTGTTCGCCTGTTTGCCCATCTCCAAGAGGCTGGTTTTACCTATTCCGACATCACAAATGACGAAACCATGGCCCAGTTCGTGATCTGATCGACATCTTGTTCCGAGGGATGCCTTCAGCCGAATTTGGCGGGTAATTCAGTCATGAATTGCCCCTTGGATTCTTCATATGTTGCAAGGATGGATTGCAGATCGACGTTGGTGGCCTGGCCCTGTGCAGATTGTGTTTCGCCGTCCTGACAGAGCTTGGAAAACCCTTCGAATCCAAGGTTTAACGCACTCCCCTTAAGGAAATGCAGATCCTGTTCCAGAGAGTGCAGGTCTGCGCCCTGTTTGAGCCTCCCGATCACTTCCTCCACCTCTTCGAGAAAGATCTCGATGATCTCCTCGAAATCCTCCGCTCCAACTTCTTCGCGTAACTCACTGATACGTGCCCAATGTATCATCACTTGTTCCCTTTGAACCCAACCATAGAAAATTGGACCCTAGGAACGAGGCGTAAACCAAAGGTTAAAGGAACAATTTCACGGGATTACTTTTTGCTTTTCACGACATGTTAAGTGATGGCGCGAATATTGGGCTGAGCCGGGTGTTTTCCGGATCTTTTGTTCATGAGGTTTCTACAGTGCCGTCCAGCAGTTCACTTCAGACGACAACCATGCCCGACGACATGGTTATTCGCCGGGTTCTGGTCGTGGATGATAGCCGGTTGCAGCGACGCATTCTGGTGTCGTCTCTGCGCAAATGGGGATTCGAAGTTGTCGAGGCAGAAAGTGGCGAAGCAGCGCTCCAAATCTGTGAACACAGCCTCCCGGACCTGGTATTGAGCGATTGGATGATGCCGGGGATGACGGGGCTGGAATTTTGCCGGGCGCTGCGGGCCATGCCGTCTCAGGCCTATTGTTATTTTATCCTTTTCACCTCCAAGAGCGGCAAGGGCGAAGTTGCCCAGGGGCTGGATGCCGGTGCGGACGACTTTTTGACCAAACCTGTAAATTCGGATGAATTGAGAGCCCGAATCGCCGCGGGTGCGCGAATTCTCAGTATGGAGCGCGAGTTATCCGAAAAGAACCGGATGGTCTCTGAAACCTTGGGGGAATTGCAGCGGGTCTATGATGCGATTGACAAGGATCTGATCCAGGCGCGCAAGATCCAGGAATCTCTGGTCCCAGAGTTGTCGCGAGAATTTGGAACATCCCAGGTAAGCCTGCTTTTGAAACCCTGTGGGCACATCGGAGGTGACTTGGTTGGGATGTTTTCACCGGGTGTGAACCGGTTGGGGTTCTACAATATTGACGTGTCTGGACATGGTATCACTTCGGCGATGATGACGGCCCGGTTGGGTGGATATCTGTCTTCTCAGTATTTTGATCAGAATGTTGCCATGGAAAAGCGGTTCAATCGCTTTTATGCCCTGCGCCAGCCCAGCGAAGTTGCCAGCATGTTGAACGCAAGATTGGTCGCGGATGCGGGAATAGAAGAATATTTTACAATGGCTTATTGTATCGCTGATTTGCGAAACGGGCATGTAAAAATGGTCCAGGCTGGCCACCCGCATCCGGTAATTTTGCGGCTGGACGGAACAGCTGAATTTGTTGGCGATGGCGGTGTGCCAATAGGTTTGATCCCCGATATCCCTTACTCGCAGATAGATATCCATCTGAAACCGGGAGATCGGTTGTTGCTGTATTCCGACGGATTCACCGAAGCTCGGCTGCAAAACGGAGAGATGTTGGAACCAGAAGGTTTGTTGGACTTGATCCAGCAATGCCAGTCCCGACAGTCCGGGCAGGAGTTTCTGGACGATCTGTTCTGGAATTTGACACAGGTTCAATCGCAAGAATTTGGTATGGAAGATGATGTTTCGGCCACTTTGTTCGAATACAATGGGGCTTGATCCGAACATGATTTGCGTCGATCCACCCTGGTGCACCTACAGGCGCAATCATCCGCTTGGATAAAAAACGATGCAATGGACACCCATGGTGTAGGCAATGCGTTTTCAACTGATCGTCATGATGTATGGATGCGATGTGTTGTGCAGAACCACGCCGGATGAATGACCATATAGAAAACCGATGCTGGAGATTGAACATCACAGCGCGGGTCAGGGGCGATCAGATATTTCCCGCGTTCAGCAGACGGTGCGCGAAATATCTGTCTCCGGCATTGCCAAGCACTGCCGAGGCCTGATCGATGTCCATCCAAACCGCTTCGTGGTCTGGTTCACTGGGCGGCCCACGACGAACCAAAGGGCGGGCCAGATAGATGTTGCAGATCTTTTCTGCCCATAGGTCATATTCCGGCATATAGACGAAACGGCGGAACACACCGAACCATTTGGGCGTTGTAATCGACCAGCCGGTTTCTTCACGTATCTCCCGGTGGAGGGCCAATATCGGTGATTCGCCTGGGTCCACACCTCCACCCGGCAGCTGCAAATCCGGGTTTGGATCATAGTAGCAGGTCAAAAGTATTTTCCCGTCCCGAGGCAACAAAGCATAGGCTCCGGGGCGGCGACTATAGGTTTTGTCCGCCTGTGGCGGCTCTCCAAATCGTCTGATCACGTGCTACCCTCTTCCATCCGCTGTCACGAGCCCTATATAGGCTCGATATGCCAATCCTGGGCGTGTAAGGAAACCCCATGACTTTCGGATCAAAAATCGCGTGGGACGATACAGTCCTGCCTTTCCAGCTTGATGTCTCTGACATGCGCGGGCGCATTGCGCGTCTCGACGGTGTTCTTGATGGCATCCTCAAACAACACGATTACCCTGCAACCGTCGAAGCATTGGTTGCCGAGATGGCTGTGCTGACGGCGCTGATCGGGCAAACCATAGATTTGCGTTGGAAGCTGTCGCTGCAAGTGCAGTCCAAAGGTGCGGTGCGCATGATTGCCACCGATTACTATGCGCCTCAAGTCGACGGTGAACCGGCCCAGATCAGGGCCTATGCCAGCTATGATGCTGACCGGCTGACTGACGCGGTGCCGATCGCACAGGTCGGCGAAGGCTATTTCGCCATCATGATCGACCAGGGCAAGGGTACCAAACCCTACCAGGGGATCACTGCGCTGACCGGTGAATCGCTGAGCAATTGCGCCGAGGCCTATTTTGCCCAATCTGAACAATTGCCGACACGGTTCTCTCTCAGCTTTGGCAAATCCACAGAAGCAGGTGGACAGGAGCATTGGCGTGCCGGCGGCATTATGCTGCAGACCTTGCCCAAAGCGTCGCCGTTTGTGGCAGCAAATGATGGGGACGGGGACCAATTGAAACCAGCGGATCTGGTGTCAGGCGAACAAGAAGAAAACTGGAACCGTGTCAACGTTCTGCTGAATACGGTCGAGGACCTGGAACTGATCGGACCCTCGGTACCGCCCATTGACCTGCTGGTACGCCTGTTTCACGAGGAGCAGCCGCGGGTTTATGATGCGCAACCGGTTCGATTTGGATGTACCTGTTCTGAAGACCGAGTGCGTCAAAGCCTGTCGATCTATTCGGCAAAGGATATCGCAACGATGACAACGGATGACGGGGACGTCACAGCAGACTGTCAGTTCTGCGGAGCACATTACGTCCTGGATCCGAAATCGGTCGGCTTTGAGGCGGAGACACCCGAGGGTGAATGATCTCGCCCGGACATTGCAGGCTGCGCTGGGTCAGCCGGGAGAGGGGTCTTCGGATTTCGATTTGAACCCTGACACCGTGCTGCCCGAGGGGCGCAGGCTGCGTCCGGCCGGGGTTTTGATTCCGGTCAGTGTGGCGCATGGGGAGCCACGGGTGATTCTGACCAAACGGTCATCGGCTCTAAAACATCATCCTGGGCAGATTGCCTTTCCCGGAGGCAAGCAGGATGACGGGGATCGGGATGTGATTGCCGCGGCACTGCGTGAGGCACGCGAAGAAATTGGTCTGCCCGAAACCGTGCCACAAGTCATCGGACAACTGCCGCAACATGAGACGGTTACTGGGTTCAATGTAACACCGGTTGTCGCGCTGATCACCCAGACGTTTGATGTTGTTCCTGAACCCGGTGAAGTGGACGAAGTATTCTCTGTGCCGCTGTCACATCTGATGAACCCGGCCAATTACCTGATCGAATCCCGGATCTGGCGGGGGACACGGCGCTATTACTTTACTGTTCCGTTCGGGCCTTATTACATCTGGGGGGCCACGGCTCGCATGTTGCGGGGGTTGGCGGCACGGATTGCGGAATGACACGGATTGATCAACCTTGGCTGACGGACACGGCGACGCAAACCGTTTGCGCGGCCTTGACTGTTGACGGGGCGCAGGCACTGTTTGTGGGCGGATGCGTGCGCAATGCCCTGTTGGGTCAACCGGTTTCCGACCTGGACATTGCCACAGATGCGCAGCCTGAAACTGTTATTGCACTGGCAAAACGCGCCGGAATCCGGGCAGTTCCGACAGGGATTGATCATGGTACAGTGACGTTGATCGAACACGGGGTTCCGTTCGAAGTCACCACATTTCGTCGTGATGTTCTTACAGATGGTCGGCGCGCTGTGGTCGCGTTTTCCACAGATATTGCCGAAGATGCCCGGCGCCGCGATTTCACCATGAATGCGATCTATGCCCGCCCGAATGGCGAGATCGTTGACCCGCTGGGTGGGTTGGCCGATCTGAATGCGCGCAGAGTGCGTTTCATAGGAAACGGTGAAAACCGAATTCGCGAAGATTACCTGCGCTCGTTGCGGTATTTTCGGTTTCACGCCTGGTACGGTGATCCGCAGGCGGGCATTGATCCCGAAGCACTGGCGGCGATCTCTGCCAACCTGGATGGGCTTGCACAGCTGTCCCGGGAACGGGTTGGGTCGGAGGTGCTGAAATTACTGGGCGCGCGGGATCCGGCCCTGTCGGTTGCTGCAATGCGTCAAAGCGGCGTGCTCGCTCAGATCCTGCCCGGGTCAGATGACCGGGCGTTGGCCATTCTCGTACATCTGGAAGGAGAAGCACCAACAAATCCAGTTCGACGTTTGGCTGCGCTGGGCGATCCGGAAATTGCCAAGGATTTGCGCATGTCCAAACAGAGGTTCACCGAATTACGCATGTTGCGAGAGGCTGCCGTCGGCTCTCAGGGTGCGGCCGAGCTGGGGTATAAGCTGGGTCATGACCATGCGCGTGATGCGATGTTGCTGCGCGCCGCCTTGATGGAACAACCGATATCACCCGAAGTCGAGACAGATATCGCATTGGGGGCAGGCGCGACATTTCCTGTGTCGGCCCGTGATCTGATGCCTGAAATGACAGGTCCGGAATTGGGTCGCACGCTCAAATCGCTTGAACGGACCTGGATTGACAGCGGGTTCACCCTGGACCGTGATCAGTTGTTGGGAACGCTTGACTGACCCTACGTCAAATTGTCGGGGGGTGACAAAACGGCGAATCTGTTTTACCTCTTTGAGGCAATCGTACGTATTGGGAGGAATGCTAATGTATTACGGGATCTGGTTTCAATAACGCCTGAGACCCTGCCCGTTTGGTTCGGGGGGCCTTTGGCGCTGCCCTGAAAACTCATTTGCATTTCACTATGCTCGCACTTTGGAGCACCCCAATGTTTCGCTTTTTCGAAAATCTGATCGACCCCTATTGTGACTACGTCGAATCCGACACGCCGCCAACGCGGTTGTGGCCGTTTTTGCGCGATTATGCACAGCCGTTCAAACGCATCTTTTGGCTGACTGCCATCATGTCGGTGATCGTGGCGGCGATTGAAATCGGCCTGATCTATTACATGGGGCGGGTGGTTGACCTTTTGTCAGGTGAACCGGCGCAGGTCTGGGCCGAATACGGCACGGAGTTAATTGTTCTGGCTGTATTAATTCTGACGGTGCGGCCCGCTTTACAATTGTTCGACGTGCTGTTGCTCAACAATACGATCCTGCCCAACTTTGGCACCTTGATCCGATGGCGGGCGCATAAACATGTGTTGCGTCAGTCGGTGGGGTGGTTTGAAAATGATTTTGCCGGGCGGATCGCCAACCGGATCATGCAAACACCTCCGGCCGCGGGCGAAGTGGTGTTCCAAGTGTTTGACGCCATTACTTTTGCTTTGGCCTATCTGATCGGGGCGGCAATCCTGTTGATGGCGGCAGATCCACGTCTATTGGTACCGTTGGTAATCTGGTTTGGGTTGTATGCGCTTCTGACCAAATGGACGGTCAAACGGGTTGGCCCGGCCTCCCAGGCCGCCTCTGATGCGCGGTCAACGGTGACTGGACGGGTGGTCGATAGCTATTCAAATATTCATTCGGTCAAAATGTTCGCCCACCACAATCGCGAGCTGAGTTTTGCGAAAGAGGCCATAGAGGGCACCCGCAAGACGTTCCAGGCCGAAATGCGGATCTATACGATCATGGACGCGGTTCTGGTTACATTGAATGGTTTGTTGATCGTCGGCGTTGTTGGGTGGGGAATTGCCCTGTGGATGCAGGGGTCGGCCTCGGTCGGGGTGGTAGCGGCGGCAACGGCGTTGACCCTGCGATTGAACGCGATGACCGGCTGGATCATGTGGGCGCTGACCACGTTCTTCCGCCAACTGGGTGTTGTGGCCGAAGGGATGGAGACCATTGCCCAGCCTATCGATCTGGTGGATGCAGCCAATGCAGAACCGTTGCGTCTGACAGAGGGCAAAATCGAACTGCGCAATCTGTCCCATCATTATGGGCGCGAGGCTGGGGGTCTGGATCAGATAAACCTGACCATACGACCGGGTGAAAAGATTGGTTTGATCGGCAGGTCAGGTGCCGGGAAATCGACCTTGGTCAAACTGTTGCTTCGCTTTTATGACGCGGATCGGGGGCAAATCCTGATTGATGGGCAGGACCTGCGCGCCGTGACCCAGGACAGTCTGCGCAGCCACATTGGCATGGTGCAGCAGGACAGTTCGCTGTTGCATCGGTCAGTGCGTGACAACATCCTGTATGGCCGCCCCGATGCGACAGAGGCTGAAATGCTGGGTGCTGCCAGTCAGGCAGAAGCCCATGAATTCATTCTGGACCTTGAGGATCCACAGGGGCGCGGCGGCTATGACGCCCATGTGGGCGAGCGCGGGGTGAAACTTTCCGGTGGACAACGCCAGCGGGTCACTCTGGCGCGGGTCATTCTGAAAGATGCACCAATTCTGCTCTTGGATGAGGCAACTTCGGCTTTAGATAGTGAAGTCGAGGCCGCCATTCAGGACACGCTTTATGGCATGATGCAGGGGAAAACCGTGATAGCCATTGCGCATAGATTGTCGACGATCGCCCAGATGGACCGAATTCTGGTGATGGACCAGGGTCGGATCGTGGAAGAGGGCAACCATTCCGAGTTGCTGGGCGCTCAGGGTCTGTATTCGCAATTTTGGGCACGTCAATCTGGCGGGTTCCTCAATCCGGAGGCCGCTGAATGAGGCTGGGCCACCTGATCAACCCGTTTGGATCGGACCACACCCCTCCACCGGAAACTCTGGGCGCATTCCTGCGCTGGGCCTTAAAGGGGGCCTGGCCGGTCCTGTTTGTGGCAGCCTTCTTTTCTGCTTCGGCTGGCGCGATGGAAGCGGGAACTGCCTGGATCCTGGGGCAGGTGATTGACACTGCGGTGGCGACCGGGACTGACGGGTTTTTTGATCCGCGCAATGTCGGAATGATGGTTGCGGCTGTGGCCTTTTTCATGCTGTTGCGCCCGGCGTTGTTCGGGATGTCGGCGCTGTTCAACAACTATGTGGTCATGCCCAATGTGATGCCTTTGGTGTTGGCCAAACTGAATCGCTGGACGTTGGGTCAATCGGTGACCTATTTCGACGATGATTTCGCGGGGCGGATCGCGCAGAAACAGGTGCAGACATCGAATGCCGTGGCATCGGTGGTATCCGAGATCATCAGCGCCATCGTGTTTTCGCTGGCGTCTCTGGTTGGCGCGTTGGCACTTCTTGGATCGATTCATCCATATGTAGTGCTGCCGTTTATCGGTTGGTTGGCGATCTATTTCTTTCTGATCCGCTGGTATTTGCCGCGGATTCGAAAACGCTCGGCGGCGCGGGCCGGCGCGCGCGCCACTGTGACCGGGCAGGTGGTCGATACCATTACCAATATCAAGACGGTCAAGCTGTTTGCGTCTGCAAACCACGAAGACATTGCCGCCCGTGATGCCATGGTGACCTACCGGGAGCGCGCACTGGAATTTGGTGCGATGGCAGCGTCCTTTCGGTTTCTCCTGATGGCGCTGGCCGGAGTCCTGCCGGTATTACTGATCGGAGCCACATTGCTGTTGTGGCGCAACGGAATGGCAACCGCTGGGGACATTGCAGCGATTGGGAATGTTGCAATTCGCATCGCTCAGATGACTGGCTGGGTCAGCTTTACGCTGATGGGCATGTACGCGAATATCGGCGAGGTAGAGAATGGCATGCGCACCCTGGCACCTGCACGCCGCATAGAAGACTCTGAAAACGCACCGGACCTGAAGGTCGCGGGAGGAGAGATCCGGTTCGAGAACACCGGTTTTGCCTATGGGCGGGACATCGGCGGGGTTCAGGACATTTCTCTGACCATTGCTCCGGGTGAAAAGCTGGGTATTGTCGGCGCGTCAGGAGCGGGTAAATCGACACTGGTTTCGCTTTTGTTGCGGCTCTATGACGGAGAAAATGGCCGAATTCTGATTGATGATCAGGATATTTCGACCATCACTCAGGACAGCCTGCGCCGTCAGATCGGCATGGTTACCCAGGAAACCGCGATGTTCAATCGTTCGGCGCGGGACAATATCCTGTATGGCCGGCCCAATGCGTCTGAGGCCGAGGTTATCGCTGCTGCGAAAAAGGCTGAAGCGCATGAGTTCATTTGTGGATTGCAGGATGGAAAGGGACGCCAGGCCTATGATGCGCATTTGGGTGAGCGCGGTGTCAAATTGTCGGGTGGTCAACGACAGCGGATTGCATTGGCCCGCGCGATCCTCAAAGACGCTCCGGTTCTGGTGCTGGACGAAGCGACCTCGGCATTGGATTCCGAGGTCGAAGCCAGTATTCAGACGGCATTGCACCGGGTGATGCAGGGCAAAACCGTTTTGGCCATTGCGCACCGTTTGTCGACGCTCAGCGAAATGGACCGGATCATTGTGCTGGACAACGGTCGCATTGTCGAAGAAGGCAGTCACGAAACATTATTGGTCCAAGGCGGGCTGTACGCCCAGTTCTGGCATCGCCAATCTGGCGGGTTCATTAAAACCGACGCTGACGTCGAAGCTGCTGAATGAGGTTTCCGCTCTTTCTCCAGCTGCCAAGTCAGGCTATTGAGCGGCCATGAACACCACAGTCACAATCAATCGTTTGGGACATCAAGGCGACGGCGTCGCCGATGGTCCCTTGTTTGCAACGCGCACCCTGCCAGGTGAAATCGTTAGCGGTTTCGCCAAAGGTACCCAGCTGACCGATATCCGGATTGAAACGCCGTCCGAACACCGCGTAGCCGCCCCGTGTCGCCATTACAAATCCTGCGGCGGGTGCCAATTGCAACATGCCGACGACGGATTTGTTGCAGCGTGGAAACTGGACATCGTACGCCACGCCCTGGCCGCGCAGGGGTTGGAAACCGAAATGCGACCGATCCACACATCGCCACCACACAGCCGTCGTCGGGCAACTCTGGCAGCCCGTCGAACAAAAAAAGGCGCTTTGGTTGGATTTCATGGCCGGGCGACAGATGTGATCACCGAAATTTCCGACTGCCAGTTGTTGGAGCCGGTTTTGATGGGGGCTATTCCAGTGGCCGAAGATCTGGCCATTTTCGGAGCCAGCCGCAAAACACCCTTGGCAGTGACCGTGACCCAGTCCGACATCGGTTTGGATGTGTTGGTCCAACACGGCAAACCATTGGATAGCGAACTGCGACAGCAGTTGGCGATGCTGGTCGACAAATACAGTCTGGCGCGCCTGGCCTGGGATGACGAACTGATCGGGATGGAGCGCCCTCCGACACAGCCATTTGGCGATGCCCGCGTTTGCCCACCTCCCGGTGCCTTTCTCCAGGCCACCCGAGACGGCGAGGCCGCATTGTTGCATGCTGTGGAAGAAGTCACCCAGGGTGCGCGGCGTATTGTTGATTTGTTTGCGGGTTGCGGAACCTTCTCTTTGCCTTTGGCGCGCACGGCCCAGGTTCACGCCGTTGAAGGCGACGCCAATATGATCCGTGCATTGGACGCTGGCTGGCGGATGGCGCAAGGATTGAAGCAGGTAACCTCGGAGACCCGGGATCTGTTTCGCAGACCGGTTTTGCCGGACGAACTGAACCCATTTGGCGCACCATTCGAAGCAGCGGTGATTGACCCGCCTCGCGCCGGGGCAGAAGCTCAGATTGCCGAACTGGCCAAAGCTCAAACCGCAAGGATCGCATATGTTAGCTGCAACCCGGTGACGTTTGCCCGGGATGCCAAGGCTCTTGTATCTGCCGGTTACACGCTTAACTGGGTGCAAACAGTGGATCAGTTCCGCTGGTCCGCGCATACCGAACTTGCCGCTTCATTTTCGCTTTGATTGACAGATTGTTCTGATGACACAAACCGTGACACCTTCGAAGACTTCAGCCCTGATCCGATTTTTGGAAAAACCGGGTTTTGGGCAGTTGATCACCGGAGTCATCCTGGTCAATGCCGTTTTGCTGGGGATGGAGACGTCGCCAACCTTGATGGCTCGCTTTGGCGAGATGATCCTGTTGCTCGACAAGATCTGCCTGGCGATCTTTGTTATCGAAATCCTGTTAAAGCTCGTTGCCTATAGGGTCCGTTTCTTTTTCAACGGCTGGAACCTGTTTGATTTTGTGATTGTCGGCATCGCGCTGGTGCCGGCCGCACAGGGGCTGTCCGTTCTCAGGGCGCTCAGGATTCTACGGGTATTGCGCGTTATTTCGGTGGCTCCACGGCTGCGACGCGTGGTCGAAGGTTTCATCACCGCGCTGCCGGGCATGGGAAGCGTGTTCCTGTTGATGGCAATCATTTTCTATATTGGTTCGGTGATCGCCACCAAACTGTTTGCCAGCACTTTTCCCGAATGGTTCGGCACCCTGGGGCTGAGCGCATATTCGCTTTTCCAGATCATGACTCTGGAGAGTTGGTCTATGGGTATCGTGCGACCCGTGATGGTGATCTACCCCTACGCGTGGGTGTTTTTTGTGCCCTTCATCATGGTTACGACATTCGCAGTGGTGAACCTGCTGGTGGGTTTGATCGTGAATTCAATGCAGGACGCACACCATGAAGAGGATGGCGAGCGAACCGACGCCTACCGGGATGAGGTTCTGAGCCGGCTTGAAGCGATTGAACAGCGTTTGAGTGAGCACACCGGCGCTCAGACAAAGAAGTGATTTTGAACCCACCCTGAAACCCAGTAAGGGAAAAGGGGCAGAACAATCGGATTGAGATGCAGGTTATGGAACGACGTGTATTTGGAATTGGAGCAATTGCCGCCTTGTCTCTGGCGGGATGCGGCGCGTCGAGAGGCCCTAGCAAATTTCGTCGCTACAATGGACCCAAGGTGACATCGGTGGTGGTGAACAAGGGTGCACGCAAGATGTACCTGATGCATGATGAAAAGATTCTACGCGAATACAAGGTAGATCTGGGGTTTGCGCCCAATGGAGACAAGAAGATCGAAGGGGACGGAAAGACACCCGAAGGTTCCTATCTGATCGACCGGCGCAATCCCAACAGCTCGTTTCATCTGTCAATTGGGATTTCTTATCCCAATTCCAGAGATATCGCCGAGGCAAAGGCTATCGGCAAAAAGCCTGGAGGCGAAATTTTCATCCATGGGCAACCAAACTTGTTGCGCGATCTGAAACGCGCCCGCAAGACACCGGATTGGACAGCTGGTTGCATTGCCGTCAAAAACCACGAGATTGAAGAAATTTATGCCATGGTGCAGGACGGCACTCTGATTTCACTCCGGCCGTGACGCGCAAAAGTTTTGAAAAACTTTTGCCAATACTTTTCTAAAAGTATTGGCTGGTGGCGGATCAGCCGCCCATAATCAATGTCCACCACAGTTTGCCGCTGGATTCCTGGTGCCATGCGAAACCCATGTTCGTGGCATTGGCGTCCAGAATGACGCTGCGGGTTCCTGGTTCTTCCATCCAGGCCGCCAGAGTTTCCAATTCGGTTTCATAGGTTTCAGAAATCACTTCGCCCAGCATTGGTCCATTGTAACCAGCACGAGCGACACGATCGAGCGGAGACGATCCATCAGACCCAAAATGCCACGGGCGGTTCTGAACCGACATATCGCGAGAGTGAGTTGCTGCAGCGGCAGTCAACTGAGCATTCAGCTGGACCGGTGATTGGTTTGCCGCCTGGCGCAGGGCGTTCACCGAATCGAGAATCCGGAATTGCAGCTTCCCAGTTTCGCCGCCCCGAATGCGATAGGCTTTTGGAAGGGGTTTACCGTCGGATCCCAGTTGGTTGCTGGACGGAACCGGCGTACAAGCTGCTAGCGCCGTGAAAACGACCAGAACAATCGAAATAATCCGCACAGTTTCAGCTCCTTGCTGTCCAATGTATCAAGTTCACTTAACCTGCGATTCCGAGCGGCGCAAATCAACAAGCCAATTACTGCCACACTTCAAGCTGGTTTGATTTGCGACTGCGGCTTTCCGGTCATATTATGCCCGGTAATCGAGGATTCAGACCCCAGGTTGGTTATCACATGTCTCACAATGAATTCAAATTCCCGTCGCGCCGACAGTTTATTGCCGGTTCTGCTGCCCTGATCGGCGCACCTGCTTGGGCGCAGGATCTTTCGGAAGTCGAAGAAACGCAGGAATACGACCCCCTGCGCCCGCCGCCAGAGCCGGAGCCAGCGGTCCGCCGTAACATTTCATCGTTCCGTTCCCTGGACTGGCGTCCATACTTTAGCGGGCTGAAGGGCGGAGCGATCTTGGTAGATACTCAGTCGCGTGCGTTGCACTATTGGTCCGCAGATGAATCTGTTTACAAGCTTTATCCTTCGTCGGTGCCTTTGTCCGAAGAAATGACCCGTCGCGGGCGAACCAGTGTCATTCGCAAAGTCGAGGGACCCAGCTGGGCACCGACACCGTCGATGAAGAAGCGGAACCCGGAATGGCCAAGTTTCATTCCTCCGGGGCCAGACAATCCCTTGGGAACACACGCATTGTATCTGTCTTGGAAATACTACCGTATTCACGGCACACACGACACGCGCAAAATTGGTCGAAGATCGTCCAACGGCTGCATTGGTCTATATAATGAACATATTGCAGAACTGTTCTCGATGGCCAAGGTTGGAACCCAAGTGTTGCTAATTTGACGACATTTCGGTGCATAGACGGGTGTTTAGGAAAACAAGCATTTGCAATCAGCCCATTTTGCTGCAAAGAAAAACATACGAGGTAAGTCTTGGGTGCGTGGTACGGATTCGTCTGTTCTGCGCGAATTCTGGAGGTTAATATGAAAAAACTCGTTCTCGCCGCTGCTCTGACTGGTGCTGCTTCGACCGCCTTTGCTGGCAACGTTGCTGAGCCTATTGTTGAAGCACCGGTTATCGTTGAGCAAACCACAAGCTCTTCCAGCGGCATCCTGCTGCCGCTGTTGCTGCTGGTTCTGGTTGGCGCAGCTGTTGCAAGCAACTAATTGCTTGTACGCTGAATACCAAAGAAAAGGCGATGGGTTTTCCCATCGCCTTTTTTATTGCCTGAGGCAATTGTTGTGATGGGTGCGTGCAAGCACACACCCTACAGTCCAAACCTCAGGTGACTTCGGAGAGTACCTGGTTCAATGCCCAAAGGATCATATCGACATCTTGGGTATCAATTGTCAGGGGTGGGCGAATTTTCAGGATATTATCCTTGGGTCCTTCGCTGCCGATCAGGATGCGGAAATCGCGCATTCGGTTTTTGACATAGGAACAGATCTGCGTGGCTTCGGTCCCATCCGGGTTGACCATCTCCACTCCGACAAACAACCCCATCCCCCGCACGTCGCCGATACATGCATGTGTTTGCTTCAAAGTTGCGAGTCCATCAATCAGCCTGGCACCCATGACGCGTGCATTGTCCTGAAGGTTTTCGTCATCGACAATATCCAGGACCTCTTTGCCAATGCGGCATGACAGGGTTGATCCCCCAAAGGTCGAGAAGAATTCGATCCCGTTGTCAAAACTTGCTGCTATGGCTTTGGTTGTGACCAGCACACCCAGTGGATGACCATTGCCGATCGGTTTACCCATGACAACAATATCAGGCAGGGCACCTTGATGTTCAAAACCAAAATAATAGTGCCCCAATCTGCCCAGTCCGGTCTGGACTTCGTCTGCTATGCAGACACCACCCTCTGCGCGGATTTTGTCGTAGACAGCAGCCAGATAGCCCGGAGGCGGAATGATCTGGCCGCCGACCGAAGGAAAAGTTTCGGCAATGAAGCCAGCCAGCCCGTGTCCTTTGGCCTGGAGACGTTCGATAGCCTGGTCCACAAGCTCGGCAAACTTGGTAGCCCGATCTGGGTCGTTGCGTTTGAATGACCCGCGATAGTCATCCGCTACTTCGACAAGTTCGACCCAATCCGCCTGACCGGTTCCACCGGGTTTGTTGAATTTGTAGGCCGAAATGTCGATCGTTCCGGTGGTGTTGCCGTGATAGCCGTGGTCGGGTGTGACCATCCCGCGCGCACCGGTATGTGCACGGGCCAGACGCAGGGCCAGTTCATTGGCTTCCGTTCCCGAATTCACAAAGAAACAAACCTCGAAGTGGTCTGGCAATTTGGACAGTATCTTGTCGGCGAATGCCGTCTGGGCAGGGTGCAGATAGCGGGTGTTCGAGTTCATCCGTTTCAACTGGTCTGCGGCAACGGATTGGATCCGGGGGTGCGCGTGACCCACGTGGGGAACATTGTTGTAGGCGTCCAGATAAGGGCGGCCCCATTCATCGAACAAGTGATGCTTCCAACCGCGCACCAACATGACCGGGTCATTGTAGGTGAGGCTGAGGTTGCCACCAAAATGGTCGCGGCGGTCTTGTAGTACTCCCGCCTTGTCGGTCGGGTGATAACGCACCAGATCGTCAGCGAGGTTCAGCAGCGCCGCCGGATTGGGGCAGATTGCGCGCCACAAATACATCTCGTCCGGGTCGCCGACACCGGGCCAATCGGCCTCGATCCCTTGGGTGGTCAGCGCAAGTTGGAAATGCACATGCGGGGCCCAGCCACCATTCTGCGTGGGGTCTCCCAGACGGCAGAACTGTTGGCCCTTTTCGATGACATCGCCGGGTTTCAGATGGTCCAGAAATTCGGGGTTCAGGTGACCATAGAGCGTATAGAACGGGTCTCCATCCGGTGTTTTATGCCGCAGGATGATCACCCCGCCATAGTCCAGATGACCGGCGCGATATTCGGCGACAAAAACCTCGCCACGCAGCGGCGCGAACATTGGCGTTTCGGCAGGGGCGAATGCATCGACCGCCAGATGCACGGTGCGCCGGTCGCTGGCCTTCCATGGCCCTTTGCGAAAGGCCGGTTCAGCATAGATCAGCCGCGGTTCGTGGTAATAGCCCAGCCAGATGCGGCCATTGTCTTCGAACTCCTCACCTACGCGGGCGGCTTCCTCCAGCGGCATGTGAAACGGGTTCTGCGGCCAGGTGGAGTGTTCCACCGACAGCGACCCCAGCGGCGCGTCGCCCAGATCCTCACCCATCAGCGGAGCGAAATTACCGCGCTCGTTGTTCAACCACGCCATTACCCGATCTGCGCCGTCCACCACAGGCAGCCCACAGGCCGCGCGCAGGCGGGCAGTGATCAGGGCGGGGTTGATGTCCTGAGCTTCGAGGAAACGCCAGGCAGGTGCCTGCGAGATCGTCACATAGGGGTCGTTCGGGTTAGCCGCTGCCATCAGCCTTGAATTCACCACGCTGACAGCCAGGCGGGTCCGCAGCAAAGGCCAGATCAGGTCAACTTCATTCGGTGTCAACGAATTGGCCGAATGGTACCCGGCCACCAGCGCGGCCAACGCGGCTTCGGGTGCTGGGTGGTCCAGCACGATGTAGGCAGCAGCAATCGCAAGGTCGCAGATCCGGGGTGCGCGGCACATATCGCCTAGGTCGATAAGGCCCGAAATGGTGCGCGGTTCGTTCAGGGTCCCTGTGACGAGAATATTGTAATCATTGGCATCATTGTGGATCGCCTGTTTGGGAAGCCGGGCCAACGCAGATGTCAGGGCTGTGAAATCGGTATGGATTTGCTCCAGGATTGCATGGCGTTTGGGGTCGACCACCACATCCAGATCCTCGCCAATCCACCCGGCGTTCATCAGGTCCCATTTAAAATCTCGGTCCAGACCTTTGTGGTCGAAATCTTCCAACGCTTTGGCAGCCCCGCCCAAAGCCTCGCCAACCCCATGGATCAGGTCAGGACGTTTGGGCTCGGTCTGGGCATAGCAGCGACCTGGTAGACGTTCGAGAACCCAAACCAGCCGCTGTGCCCCCTGGTCGTCGGCAAGTGTCACGACCGAACTGTGATCAGAGGCGCGAATGACAGCAGGAAACGGAAGCTCTGGCGACACCGCCCGGATGTGGTCCAGCGCCTTGATCTGCATGTCGACCAACCAGGATTCACAATCGGGCCGCATGGCCTTGAGGATATACCCGGTCCCATCCGACGCAGTCGCCAGAAAGTTCAGGTCGTATTCACCGTCCAACCGTGTCAGATCGGCGCGAATTCCCCAATTATCCAACAGGGCACTGGCCCAATGTGTGTTGCTCATTCCTTGCTCCCCGGTCCAGTAGAATTCCAGATCCAATATTGGATCCTATTTGAACCGGGTCGGTCGTTTAGTCCAGCCACCCTTTGAGATTGTCCTGAATGATGGATGACAAAGCCGAAATATGGGCGTCCTGATCATTCAGGCAGGGGATATAGGTAAAGCGCTCGCCGCCCGCATGTTCAAAACTCTCGCGAATCTCTTCGTTGATCTCCTCGAGCGTTTCGATGCAATCGGCAGAAAAGGCCGGAGCGACAACCGCGATGTTCTTTTTGCCTTGCTTGGCCAACTCGGCAACATGATCGACGGTATAGGGTTTCAACCATTCTTCGGGGCCGAATTTGGACTGAAAGGTGCTGATGATATCCGTGTCGGTCCAGCCCAGGCGCTCTTTCAGCAGGCGCGTGGTTTTCTGGCATTGGCAGTGATACGGATCACCCTGTTGCAGATACCGTTCCGGCATTCCGTGGTAGGAAACAACGAGGATATCAGGTTTGCTGTCCAGCGCGGCATAGGCCGTTTCGACTGATCCAGCCAGGGCGTCAATATAGGCTGGTTGGTCGAAATAGGCGGGTACTGTACGTGCAGAAGGCTGCCAGGTTTCGTCCATCAGGGCGCGAAAGAACTGGTCATTGGCGGTCGCGGATGTGGCACCGGCGTATTGTGGGTAAAGCGGAAAGAACAGAATTCGGGTACATCCGGCGGCGACCATTTCCTGCACCTTGGATTTGGTCGACGGGTTGCCGTACCGCATACAGAAATCGACCATGACCCGGTCGCCATATCGGTCGGCCATCGCGGTGGTGATCTTGGCGGTCTGATCCTTGGTGATGGTCATCAATGGGCTTTCGCCCTGGTCGTGGTTCCAGATGGATTTATACGCCGCGCCCGAACTGAACGGCCGTTTCGTGAGGATGATTGCTTGCAACAGCGGTTGCCATTTCCATTTCGGATAATCGATCACCCGTTGATCCGACAGGAATTCATTCAGATACCGCCGCATTGGCCAGTATGTGTAGTCATCCGGCGTGCCCAGGTTGGCCAGCAGAACACCCACCTTTTCTGATGGAACCTTTGGATGGTTCGCCGGGGCGTGGGCGGGGCAGGTGGCTTGGGATTTGGCGTCCAGCATGGCGGGTCCTGTCAGTCTGAGGGCGTATGGGATCGAGATAAGCGGAAACCGTGCCGGGTCAATCAGGCAATTTTGTCTCAGGCACTTTCAAGGCATCGGCCAACCGGGATTTTGCCGATCCGGGACGCAGCGGTTTGGGTTGGCTGTCAGACGGGGACCATCCGGTCAGGCATATGATTTCGAACATCGCCGGAATGCGACCTTTGGCGGTGGCGAAATGTTCAAAATACAATCTGTTGGCCTCGTCAAACAGGGTGCGGGTGGTGGGCTTGCGCAGCCGTGCCGACATGGCGTTGGTTTCGCCCATGTGGCGCAGGTCGTGCATCAGATGCCAAATGTCGCGGTATTCTGCGGTTAATGGTACCACGTCAGCCACAGGCAGATTCACCCCGGCGCGTTGCAGCAATCCACCCAGATCACGGATTTCCGCCATTGGCGCGACACGCGGTGAAAGCCCGCCAGACACGCGGGTCTCGGCTTCGGCCAGGACGGCGCGCAATTGGTGCAGGGTTTGCCCGCCCAAGGCTACAACCAGCAGCAGACCGTCTTCTTTCAGCGCGCGACGGCATTGGATCAACTGGCCAACCGGGTCATTGGCCCAATGCAGCCCCATGGCGTGGATCACCAGATCGTGTGAGCTTGGCTCCAGATCCAGCACGTCGTCATCCGGAACGATTGTGGCATTCGGAAAACCCGGGGCCCAGAAATCTGGGACTGGGGTCACAATCGCCGGGGTTGTAAAGATTCTGTTAACCATAGAGAGGCGATCCTGTACCTCGTCCAACGCCGTCTGATGCAGGAACAACGCGTCCGGGCGAATGCGGGCGCGGTGCGCGATCAGCGCAGTCCTGTCAAAAAGTGGGGCCTGATTCGGAGTCTGGTTCGGTGCTTGAGTCATGGGGGCTAACTAAAGTGATGTGGTCCGGTTTTCAAACAGCAGTTCGTCTCGTCTATCCGTCGCGATGCCTGGGGTGTGGTGATATGGTCGACAGCGACTTTGGCCTATGCGGGCCGTGCTGGCGGGATACGCCATTTGTGTCAGGCACGGTATGCGAAGCCTGCGGAACCCCGGTGATGGGTGCCCCGGACGGATTTCGGATCGAATGTGATGATTGTATGGAACGGCCGCGCCCGTGGAACATGGGGCGGTCGGCGCTGGTCTATGAAGGGCGGGCGCGCAAGTTGGTGTTGGCGTTGAAACATGGTGATCGGCCTGAAATCGCCCGTCCGGCGGCGCTGTGGATGGCCCGGGCGGCGAAACCCTTCCTGCGACCGAACCTTTTGATTGCGCCGGTGCCGTTGCATTGGACCAGGCTGGTCCAGCGTCGCTATAATCAGGCGGCGCTGTTGGCGCAGGCGTTGGCTGATGAAACCGGTTTGAGCTGGTGTCCGGATCTGTTGGTTCGAACTCGTCGTACCCCGATGCTGGACCACAAGGGCGTAGATCAGCGGTTCGCAACGCTAACCGATGCCATTACAGATCATCGCAAGCGACGACACAGGATGGCAGCCCGCGATATTGTGTTGGTGGATGATGTGATGACATCAGGCGCAACGCTGACCGCCTGCGCCAACGCCTGTTTACAGGCTGGCGCACGTGAGGTGTTTGTCATCACTTTGGCACGGGCTTGTCGGGACCGATAGATTGCGGACATCCAGGTCCAACCGGCTCTCTCATAGGGAAAGGAGGTGATCACCTTGTCGTGAAATGGTGGCGACAGTTGCAATGACTCCCTAAATCGCTCAAAACATCATCAAACCCGAATAGGAGCCACCGCATGAAGCCGGTTGAAATCTATACATCGCCTCTGTGTGGCTTCTGCCATGCCGCCAAACGACTGTTGAATCAAAAGGGCGTAGAGTTCTCGGAAATCGACGTGCTGGTACATCCCAAGCGCAAAGCCGAGATGATCGACCGTGCCAACGGTGGGCGTACAGTACCGCAGATTTTCATCGGGGAAACCCACGTGGGCGGCTGCGACGACCTGTTTGCACTTGAAAATGCGGGCAAGCTTGACCCGCTGTTGGCGGCCTGATTGATGCGGACCGCGCTGCTTCAGCTGACCTCTTCGGATGACCCGGTCGAAAACCTGGCTACGGTCACTGACATGATCAACACGGCTGTTGCGGGCGGTGCCGGATTTGTGCTGACCCCGGAAGTCACCAATTGTCTGTCCACATCGCGACGCCATCAAAAGGCGGTGCTTTGTCACGAAGAGGACGACGCGACTCTGGCCGCATTGCGCCAGGAGGCGGCGCGCCACGGAATATGGCTGTTGTTGGGGTCGCTGGGGATCAAGACCCACGATGACGATGGGCGCTTTGCAAATCGACAGTTCCTGATAGCCCCGGACGGCGAAATCGCAGCACGATACGACAAGATCCACATGTTCGATGTTCAGGTGTCACCCGAAGAGACATATCGAGAATCAGATGGCTATCGCCCGGGGACACAGGCAGTGGTGGCTGAAACGCCTTTTGCCTGCATTGGCATGACCATTTGCTATGACGTGCGTTTCCCGCGTCTGCACCGGGCCCTGGCGCAGAGTGGCGCACAGATTCTGACTGCACCCGCAGCGTTTTCCTATGTAACGGGCGCGGCGCATTGGCATGCACTGTTGCGGGCGCGGGCAATTGAAACCGGGTGTTTCGTCGTGGCCCCGGCTCAGACGGGGAAACACAAATCCAGCCGAGGTCAAAGCCGCCAGACCTATGGTCATAGCCTGGTTGTGGCACCCTGGGGCGAGATTTTGTTGGACGCTGGTGAAGACCCAGGCGTGAGTTTCGTTGATCTGGACATGGGTTTGGTGGCACAAGCACGCAAACGCGTACCTTCACTGACCCACGATCGTGAATTTGACGGACCCTGAAACGGACCCGAAATGGATGACAACAACGCATTGGCTGTTTCGCTTTTCAGCGAAATTCTTATGGCGGACCAGCTTGCCCGGTCTCGCCTGACTCGTGCGTTGCCGCGCGGCATGGAACTGTCGCATTTTTCGGTGCTGAATCATTTGGTTCGGGTAGGGTTGGAACGGACACCCGCGCAATTGGCCAAGACGTTCCACGTCACCCGTGGGGCAATGACCAATACGTTGGGCAAGCTCGAGATGGCCGGGTATATCCATATTCGCCCGGATTGGGACGATGCCCGACGCAAGATGGTTGCCATCAGCCCGGCAGGGCGAAACGCGCGGGATGCAGCTATCGCCGGAATCGCGCCAATCATTTCCGAAGTGGTTGCCGAATTGGGTCAGGATCGGGTCAAGGCAACATTGCCCATCCTGCGCGAACTGCGGACCAAGTTGGAAAATGACGGTTAGGGTGTGATCGCCTGATCCAGGGTTCTGTGATGGATGGTCATGCAGCCCAGGTGACAACCGAAATGAAAAACGGGACGTCTATCCCCAAACGTCCCGTTCTTCGCTCCAAAATGCCCCGTGAGTGTATTTTGGCTTTTGGATAAACCCAGCTCTTGAGGAACATGGGGTATTACTCACTCGGTGAAGACCTCTCGGTCTGCTTTTGTGGCGTTGGCCGTTCCGCCTGTCCACCTACTCAAACTAGCAACTACAGCAATCGGCTCAACTGTGCATTAGGATCTAATCCTATACGAAAGGATAGATAATGTGACGCCAACTGGCGTCATGCTGTTTCGGGGATACCTGGAAGATCAAGAAAAAAGCGTTAATAAATAGTATTTTAAGCCGCAAAAAGAGGGTGACGCTAGTTAGGTTCACATGAATGACCTTACTTGGCGTCACCTTGTTGTCTGGAACGGGTTGGCTTTACCCACCCACGGCAAATCTCATCAAAGTGGTTTGGTACTGGCAGTAACGTAATTGACGCTCAGGTCGCGATCGGAAATCGACCAGCTCCAGGCCAATGGGTTGAAAACGAACCCCTTGCGATCCACCGGCGTCAGCCCAGATGTGCTCAACAATTCGAACAGTTCATCGGGAGTGATGAATTTGGACCATTCATGGGTGCCACGGGGCAGCCAACGCATCACGACTTCGGCTCCGACGATCGCCACGGCAAAGCTTTTGGGATTGCGGTTGATGGTGGAACAGATCTGTAAGCCACCGGGTTTCAACAAACGCCGCGTCGCAGTCAGAAATTCCAGTGGATCGGCCACATGTTCGACGACTTCCATGTTCAAAACAACGTCGAATTGTTCGCCGGCGTCGGCCATGGCTTCGGCAGTTGTGTGGCGGTAATCAATCTCCAACCCGGATTGCTCGGCATGGACACGGGCCACAGGCAGGTTGCCCTCGGCCGCATCGGCACCGACAACAGTGGCACCCAGGCGAGCCATCGGTTCGGACAACAATCCACCGCCGCAACCGATGTCGAGCAATCGCAGGCCCTGAAATGGCTGGGGCGACTTGAGGTCGCGGTCAAATTCCCCTGCGATCTGAGTGGTGATATAGTCCAGACGACAAGGATTGAGCATGTGCAGTGGCTTGAATTTGCCCTCGGGATCCCACCATTCGGCGGCCATCGCCTCGAATTTGGCGATCTCGGATGGGTCAACGGTGGATTGAGGCGCTTGCATTCCTGTCTCCGTATGCTCTTTTACCAGTCAGTGATTAATATAGGCCTGTAATGGACAAATACCCGGATCAAAAGCGCGCAGTGCAATATTTGTACCCGCCGATCGAACCCTTTGATCAGCGTATGCTGGATGTAGGCCAGGGTCATCGAATCTATGTCGAGCAGAATGGGAACCCAAACGGGGTCCCTGTTGTTGTGTGTCATGGCGGACCGGGTGGTGGGTGTAGCCCGGCGATGCGGCGGTATTTCGACCCGGCGGTTTACCGGGTGATTCTGTTTGATCAAAGGGGCTGTGGCCGGTCGCGTCCCCATGCAGCCTGCGAGGACAATACCACCTGGCATCTGATCGCCGACATGGAGAAAATCCGGCAGGGTCTGGAAATCGACAGTTGGATGGTGTTTGGCGGCAGTTGGGGTGCAACCCTGTCGCTGCTCTATGCCCAGACGCACCCGGATCGGACCAACCATCTGATCCTGCGCGGTGTGTTTCTAATGACCAAAGCAGAACTGGAGTGGTTCTATGGCGGAGGGGCTGGCAAATTCTGGCCCGAGCCATGGGCCCGTTTTGTATCGTTGATTCCCGAAAATGAACGCGACGATCTGATCGGGGCCTATCACAAGCGGCTGTTTTCGGGCGACCGCGCCGAAGAAATCAGCCATGGTCGTGCCTGGTCCAACTGGGAAAACGCGTTGGCGTCTATTCATTCGAACGGTGTCGTCGGTGAAACGCCAGGAGAATATGCCCGCGCGTTCGCCCGGCTCGAAAATCACTACTTTCTGAACGATGGTTTTTTGGAATTCGACGGACAGATACTGGCCAACATGGCGCGAATCTCGCATATTCCCGGAGTTATTGTTCAGGGACGCTATGATATGATCTGCCCGCCCTCATCGGCCTGGAAGCTGAACGAGCTGTGGCCCGCCGCTGATCTGCGGATGGTGCGCAATGCAGGTCACGCCATGTCAGAGCCAGGTATAAGCGCCGAACTGGTACGAGCAATGGATCGGATTGCCGAGGAGATGCAATGACCCGGATCGACCGACGCGCGTTATTCACTTCTGGTGCGGCCGCGGCGTTGCTGGCGGCAACGGGCACGTCCGTAACAGCGGCCCCTCGCCGTGGTGGGGTGCTGCGTTTGGCAGTGCCGCGGGATGGCGACATGCTCGAATCCGTGGCCCGCGGTGCGGTCTATGACACGTTGACCGAAATCGGCCCGGATGGCGTTCTAAAGGGTGAATTGGCGACCAGTTGGCGTAGCAGCCCGGATGCGCGGGTTTGGCATTTTCAGTTGCGCGACGAAGTACCGTTTCACGATGGCGCGATGCTCAATGCCGAGGATGTGGCTGCGTCTTTGCGGGCGCATGATTTCCCCGATGGATGCCTGGGAATCAAGGTGATCGGCACGACACAATTGCAGTTGGAGCTGGTCAAACCGAATTCGGATCTGCCCTACCTGTTGGCTGACCCCAAATTGATCATCGCCCGTGCGGGACAGATTGGGGCACCGTTGAATGCGGCCATCGGAACCGGGGTTTATCAGGTGTCTCAGGCGCAGGACGGTCGTCATTTCAGCGCGACCCGATTGGCGCAGCATTTCAAGGACGGGCAGGCCGGATGGGTCGACAGGGTCGAAGTCATAACTATCCCCGATGCGTCTGTGCGCGCCGAAGCACTGCGCGATGGATATGTCGATATTGCCGCCCTTCCAGAACCCAAAGGCCTGTTGCACCGCGGTGAGTTCACCTATCACCCGTCGGCCCACGATATGGCGCTGGCGACGCACGCCGGTGTCGGTCTGCCGCGCCGCATCGGAGCCAGGGCTCCAATGGATGATGGCCGAATCGTCCAGCGGTGGTGGGTGGCATGAAAACGGATATTGGGTGAACGACAAAGTCAGGACTTGAAGTATCGGGAGTTGCGGCGTATATGCCTCTCTCAACAGCGGCGCGTCGGGCACCAACCCGGGGTTCCACCGGATAGTTTCACGGGCCGCGCGCCCGTTTTTTTGTGTTTGGACGACCTGATGACCAACGACCTGATCGCCAAGGCAGCCATTGATCGCCGCATGGCCGAAATCATCACTCCGGTGATCGAGGATCTCGGCTTTGAACTGGTGCGCGTTCGGCTGATGTCTGGCAAGACTTCGACGCTGCAAATCATGGCTGACAAAGCGGACGGTGGAATCGAAGTCGATGACTGCGCCGAGATTTCAAACGCCGTCAGCGCGGTTCTGGATGTCGAAGACCCGATTCTGGATGCCTATACACTCGAAGTTTCCAGCCCCGGGATTGACCGGCCTTTGACACGGCTCAAGGACTTTGAGGCATTCGAAGGTTATGAAGCGAAGCTGGAAACAGACGAGTTGATCGATGGGCGTCGCCGGTTCAAGGGTGAACTGGCCGGGATCGAAGGCGAAGACGTGCTGATCAATATCGAAGATCAGGGTGAGACCGTGACCATTGGTCTGCAATTTGATTGGCTGAGCGACGCCAAACTGGTGCTGACCGACGACCTGATCAAGGAAATGCTACGCCAGCGCAAAGATGCTGGCGACCTGAACGAAGACCAATTCGACGAGATCGAGACCGAAGGGTCCGAAGAGGAGACGAAGTAATGGCAATCACCTCTGCAAACCAGCTCGAGCTGTTGCAAACCGCCGAGGCCGTGGCCCGCGAAAAGATGATCGACCCCGGTCTGGTCATCGAAGCGATGGAAGAGAGCCTGGCTCGCGCTGCCAAAAGCCGTTACGGCGCGGAGATGGACATCCGTGTGTCCATCGACCGCAAAACCGGTCGCGCCACCTTTACCCGTGTTCGCACAGTGGTCGAGGATGAGCTGCTGGAAAACTACCAGGCAGAATTCACCGTTGATCAGGCCAAACAGTACATGGCGGACCCTCAGCTCGGCGATACATTCGTCGAAGAAGTCCCGCCGGTCGAGATGGGCCGGATCGCCGCGCAATCGGCCAAGCAGGTGATCCTGCAAAAGGTCCGCGAAGCCGAGCGCGATCGTCAGTTCGAAGAATTCAAAGATCGTGCCGGGAGCATCATCAACGGTCTGGTCAAGCGGGAAGAGTACGGCAACGTCATCGTCGACGTGGGCGCTGGCGAAGCGATCCTGCGCCGCAACGAAAAGATTGGTCGCGAAAGCTATCGCCCGAATGACCGTATCCGTTGCTATATCAAGGACGTGCGTCGCGAAGTGCGTGGCCCGCAGATCTTCCTGAGCCGAACTGCACCAGAATTCATGGCCGAACTGTTCAAGATGGAAGTGCCGGAGATCTATGACGGTATCATCGAGATCAAGGCCGTTGCCCGTGATCCGGGTTCGCGGGCCAAGATTGCCGTGATTTCCTATGACGGGTCGATTGACCCCGTAGGGGCCTGTGTGGGTATGCGCGGCAGCCGCGTGCAGGCCGTTGTCAATGAATTGCAGGGTGAAAAGATCGACATCATCCCGTGGAACGAAGATCAGCCAACCTTCCTGGTAAACGCTTTGCAGCCTGCAGAAGTGTCCAAGGTTGTCCTGGATGAAGAAGCCGGCAAGATCGAAGTTGTCGTGCCCGAAGAACAGCTGAGCCTCGCAATTGGCCGCCGCGGTCAGAATGTGCGCTTGGCCAGCCAGCTGACCAACCTCGACATCGATATCATGACCGAGGAAGAGGAATCGGCGCGTCGCCAGAAGGAATTCGAAGCGCGCACCGGTCTGTTCATGGAAACACTGGATCTGGACGAATTCTTTGCCCAGCTGTTGGTGTCCGAAGGCTTTACCAACCTCGAAGAGGTCGCGTATGTCGAGCTGGATGAACTTCTGGTCATCGATGGTGTGGATGATGGCACCGCCGAGGAACTGCAGGCTCGTGCCCGCGATTATCTCGAAGCACAGGCCAAGGCAGCCCTGGATGCAGCCCGTGCGCTGGGTGCCGAAGAGAGCCTCATTGAATTCAACGGTCTGACGCCCCAAATGGTCGAGGCTCTGGCCAAGGATGACGTCAAAACCCTGGAAGATTTCGCCACTTGTGCGGATTGGGAACTGGCTGGTGGCTGGACCACAGCCGATGGTGAGCGGGTCAAGGACGACGGTATTCTGGAACCCTTTGGCATGACGCTGGAAGAAGCCCAGGACATGGTCATGACTGCGCGTATCCTTCTGGGTTGGGTTGATCCTGCGGATTTGGAAACAGAAGAAGAAGCCCCTGAAGGTGAAAGCCAGCAGGAGGACGAGGCCTGATTTCAGGTCTCGTTGGAGGTGTAAATGGGACGCGGTGGTGTCACAAAAGACCATTCGGACGGTCCGGACCGGAAATGCATTGCCACTGGTGATGCTCAGCCCAAACACGGGTTGGTCCGCTTCGTCATGGGTCCCGATGAACAGGTGGTTCCTGATGTCATGGGCAAGTTGCCTGGGCGCGGGGTCTATGTAACGGCGGATCGCGAGTCGTTGAACAAAGCGGTGGAGAAGAAACTCTTTGCCCGCGGCTTCAAGGCTCAGGTCACCGTTCCAGACGGGTTGGTGGACGAAGTCGAACGACAGATCGTCCGCCGGATCGTCGAACTGCTGAGTTTGGCCCGCAAGTCGGGCCATGCGGTTGCAGGTTACGAAAAGGTCAAGGACTGGCTCTCCAAAGAGGAAGCCGAAGTTCTGATCCAGGCCTCGGATGGGTCTGGGCGCGGCAAATCGAAACTGAGCACACCGCATTACGGAAAATATATCGGAAGCCTCACGGCAGACGAACTAGGCATGGCTTTTGGTCGCGAAACTGTGATACATGCGGCGCTCGCCTCTGGTGGACTCGGCAAACGTGTTGTAGAGGAAGCGCAACGACTGAACGGTATGCGTAATGTTGTCGGTGGCAAGGGCCGCCGAACGGAAGGATAAAGAGCTTTATGAGCGATAGTGACGGCAAAAAGACTTTGGGTCTGCGTAGTGGGGCCCGTCCGGGCAATGTGAAACAAAGTTTCAGCCACGGACGGACCAAAAATGTCGTGGTGGAAACAAAACGCAAGCGCGTTGTGGTTCCCAAGCCGGGCGCTGGCAAAGCGGGTGGTGGTGCTACACCATCCGGTGATCCATCGCGCCGTCCTGCCGGGATCTCTGATGCAGAAATGGCGCGTCGTCTGAAGGCCCTTCAGGCGGCCAAGGCGCGCGAAGCGGAAGAGACAGCCAAGCGTGCTGCCGAAGAAAAGGCCCGCGAGGAAGACCGCGCACGCCGCCGGGCCGAGATGGAAGCCAAGGAACGCGAACAGCGTGAAGCTGAAGAGCGTGCCCGCCAGAAGGCGGAAGACGAAGAGCGGAAGAAGCGTGAAGCTGAAGATGCTGCCAAACAGGCGGCTGCCGAAGCCGCTTCTGTCGCGGACAAGAAAAAAGTCGAGCCTGCCGCCCAGCAGCCGCGGACCTTTAAGACCCCGACTGGTGCCGATGCAACGCCCCGCAAAACCGACCGCGACCAGCGTCAGCCGGCCCGCAACAAGGGCCGTGATGATAGCCGCCGTTCTGGCAAGCTGACGCTGAGCCAGGCCACAGGTGGTGCAGGCGGACGTCATCGTTCTGTCGCCGCGATGAAGCGCAAGCAGGAACGTGCCCGTCAAAAAGCCATGGGTGGCGCAGTCGAGCGTGAAAAGGTAATCCGCGACGTTCAGTTGCCGGAATCCATTGTAGTTTCGGAACTGGCGAACCGTATGGCCGAACGTGTGGCTGACGTTGTCAAAGAGCTCATGAAAATGGGCATGATGGTAACGCAGAACCAGCCGCTGGATGCCGATACCGCAGAACTGATCATTCAGGAATTCGGTCACAATGTTGTGCGCGTTTCTGATGCAGACGTCGAAGATGTTATTGCTGATATCGATGATGACGAAGGCACATTGCAGTCGCGTCCGCCGGTCATCACCATCATGGGTCACGTTGACCACGGTAAAACCTCGTTGCTGGATGCGATTCGCGACGCCAAGGTTGTGTCTGGTGAAGCAGGCGGGATCACCCAGCACATCGGTGCGTATCAGGTGAAAACCGAGAGCGGCACCGTTCTCAGCTTCCTCGATACACCTGGCCACGCTGCGTTTACTTCGATGCGGTCACGTGGTGCTCAGGTCACCGATATCGTGGTTCTGGTTGTGGCCGCCGATGATTCGGTCATGCCGCAGACAATTGAGGCGATCAACCACGCCAAAGCGGCCAAGGTTCCGATGATTGTTGCGATCAACAAGATCGATAAACCGGCTGCCGACCCGAACAAGGTACGCGCCGAACTGCTGCAACACGAAGTGGTCGTAGAGCAGATGTCCGGTGAAGTGCAGGACGTCGAAGTGTCGGCCGTCACCGGTCAGGGTCTGGACGAATTGCTCGAAGCAATTGCGCTGCAATCAGAGATCCTGGAACTGAAGGCCAATCCTGATCGTGCTGCCCAAGGTGCAGTGATCGAGGCTCAGCTGGACGTGGGACGTGGCCCGGTTGCTACGGTTTTGATCCAAAAAGGTACTTTGCGTCAGGGCGATATCTTTGTTGTGGGTGAGCAATACGGTAAGGTCCGTGCGCTGATCAACGACAAGGGTGAGCGCGTCACCGAAGCGGGTCCGTCGGTTCCCGTCGAGGTTCTGGGCCTGAACGGCACTCCCGAAGCGGGTGACGTGCTGAACGTGACCGAGACCGAAGCCCAAGCGCGTGAAATCGCCAATTATCGCGAACAGGCGGCCAAGGACAAACGTGCCGCTGCGGGGGCTGCGACCACGCTGGAACAGCTGATGCAGAAGGCCAAGGACGACGAAACCGTCTCTGAGCTGCCAATTCTGGTCAAAGCTGACGTGCAAGGGTCTGCTGAAGCCATCGTTCAGGCGATGGAGAAGATCGGCAACGACGAAGTGCGCGTACGGGTTCTGCATTCGGGTGTTGGTGCGATCACCGAAACCGATGTGGGGCTGGCCGAAGCGTCCGGCGCTCCGATCATGGGCTTCAACGTACGTGCCAATGCCTCGGCCCGGAATACAGCCAACCAAAAGAGCGTCGAGATCCGGTATTATTCGGTGATCTACGATCTGGTCGATGACGTAAAAGCAGCCGCATCTGGCTTGTTGAGCGCAGAGATCAAGGAAAACTTTATCGGGTACGCCACGATCAAGGATGTGTTCAAGGTCTCCAACGTTGGCAAGGTCGCCGGGTGTCTGGTTACCGAAGGTGTCGCACGCCGCTCTGCGGGTGTGCGTCTGCTGCGCGACAACGTGGTCATCCACGAAGGCACGCTGAAGACCCTGAAGCGCTTCAAGGACGAAGTGAACGAGGTCCAGTCGGGTCAGGAATGTGGTATGGCATTCGAGAACTATGATGATATTCGCGCAGGCGATGTCATCGAGATCTTTGAACGCGAAGAGGTTACCCGGACACTGACGTGATCCAACCGACCTTATGAAACCAAAAAGGGACAGCTGAAAAGCTGTCCTTTTTTGGTTTGTGAGTGGTGTTGAACAAGTTTGATATGGGCAAGTAAACCAAACAAGTTGCCAAAATCGTGTTAGGCGGCGGTTTGCACCGGTCGCCCCTCATATACATTGCGACCAACCTTTACGGCGATCCTGCCGTCCGGGAATGCCCGAACGAATGTACCTTGCACTGAGACGCAACTGCCCAAAGTGATAGTCCTTAGCATGCCAAATCCTCCCCAAAGAACGAGACAGCTTCTTTTTACACCAAAATGATTAAAAAATGATCTACAAAATTACCATAGATTTTACACCTTTAGCGATCCTTCACACATTATGTAGCCGAATCACACTGCGCCCCCCCCAACATCCTGATGATATTGAACACGTCAGGGTTGTGGGGAAAATTCATAACCAATCACGCAGGATCGGAATCAGGGGAATATCGGCAGGCGGCATAGGATAGTTGCGCAGCTCATTCGTGCGAACCCACCTGAGTGTTTGGCCTTCCTGTGCAACCGGTATTCCCTGCCATTTTCGGCATGCAAACAGCGGCATCAACAAATGGAAGTCATCATAGCTATGGCTGGCAAAGGTCAAAGGTGCCAGACACGAAGCCCAGGTATCAATACCCAACTCCTCGTGCAGTTCGCGAATCAGTGCGGCTTCGGGTGTTTCACCGGCTTCGACCTTGCCACCGGGGAATTCCCAAAGCCCGGCCATGGATTTCCCTTCGGGGCGCTGCGCAAGCAGCACCCGACCGTCGACATCAATGAGCGCAACAGCTGAAACAAGTAGTGTTTTCACGACCGGTAATCCGCGTTGATTTCGATGTACCCGTGGGTCAGGTCACAGGTCCAGACAGTGCAGGCACCATCGCACAAACCCAGGTCTACCTTGATCATGATTTCGTCGTTCTTCATCAATGCGGCAGCGGACTCTTCGCGATAATTCGGGGAAACCCATCCTTTTTCCGCAACCAAAACATCACCAAACCAGATGCTTAGAAGATCGCGGTCCGCCGCGGCACCGGATTTACCCACGGCCATGACAACGCGCCCCCAATTTGCGTCCTCGCCAGCAATCGCAGTTTTGACGAGCGGCGAGTTGGCAATCGACAGGCCGTGTACCTTGGCGTCGGTGTCATTGGCTGCGCCTGTGATCTGGATTTCTATGAACTTACTGGCACCTTCCCCATCGCGCACAACCTGATGGGCCAAATCCAGCATCACGGTGTTCAGCGCCTGGGCAAAGGCTTCATTCCCTTCTGCATCCACACCGGATGCGCCCGTGGCACATAGCAACAGACTGTCCGAAGTCGAGGTGTCACTGTCCACAGTGATGCAATTGAAACTGGTGTTGTTCAGGTCTGACAGCAGGGCCTGCAACGCGCCCTGTTCGTATTTCGCGTCGGTAAAGATATAGACCAGCATGGTCGCCATATCTGGCGCGATCATGCCTGACCCCTTGGCAATTCCGGCAATTGAAACAGTGCTGCCGTTGATTTCAACCTGGGCAGTGGCCGCTTTGGCAAAGGTATCGGTGGTCATGATTGCGTTGGCCGCATCTTCCATCCGACCAGCGTCGAGTCCATTGTTCAGCTCGCCAATCTTGGCGACGATACGGTCATGCGGCAATGGCTCCCCAATTACCCCGGTGGATGCCGTAAACACGCGATCAGCCGGGACATCGACTGTGGCAGCGACTGCGGCGGTGATATCTGCCACAGATTTCTGGCCATAATGCCCGGTAAAGGCATTGGAATTGCCCGAGTTGACCAGAATCGCTGCCCCGGTCGCGCTATCTCCACCCAGTTTGGCCTGACAATCCAGAACCGGTGCTGAGCGTGTTGCAGATTGCGTGAACACCCCAGCTACAGATGTGCCCGGGTCCAGAACCGCCAGCATCACGTCGGTTCGCCCCTGGTATTTCACACCGGCTGCCGCCGAGGCAAATTGTGCGCCCTTGATCACGGGCAGATCGGGAAAGCTGGCCGGTGCCAGCGGAGAACGGGGCAGCGATTGCGCCATGATTAATTCCTCACCAGATCAAGATCCTGGATCATGTCAAACGACAGATCCTCAATTTCGGGATACTCCACCTCGGCGGCCTCGACCAGTTCAACAACGCGTTTCCCGACGGCTTCTTCACGCAGCTCGGCTTCCAATTCGCCCCGAACAGCGTCCAATTCAGGCGCGGATTGCTGGCGTTTGTCACTCAGTTGGATCAGGTGCCACCCAAATTGCGTGGCAACGGGATCGGATATTTGACCCGGCTCAAGCGATTTGACCGCTTCTTCGAATTCGGGGACCATGCGTCCTTCGCCAAACCACCCCAACGATCCCCCGTTCGGACCAGAGGGGCCGGTGGATTTTTCTTTGGCCATTTCGGCAAAATCTGCACCTGAATCCAATTGATCCTTGATGTCCAACGCGTCTTCCTTGCTTTCGACCAGAATGTGCGAGGCGTTGTATTCCGTGCCGCCAAAGCCGTCGGCGTAACGTGTCTCATAGGCAGTGCGTACATCGTCTTCGGTGGCAGCGTCCTGCATGACGCGGTCGATCGCTTCGCCCGCCAAGAGCGAGCGGCGTTCGTTTTCCAGCGACAGTTCGACCAGCTGCGGTGTCGGTCCCTGAAGTGATTGTTTCAGAGCTGTTTGCTGAACCAGCTGTTTCACGATGGCATCATATAACACGTCATTTGGAAGCTGCTGATACTGTTGCGGCAAAGTTTGCCGGGCGATGATGACGTGACCCAATGTGATCTCTTCGCCGTTGACACGGGCCACCACGGTTTCGGAATGTGGTGCTGCCGCACTGGCAATGGGCATGGCAAGGCTGGCTGCCAATACGAGAGATGGCAGAAAAGTGAGACCTTTGAGCATAGATTCATCCTATTCGGGGGCCGCGACCGGACCCGGCGTTGACACTGTTGTACCTGCCCCTTACATCGCCTTGAGGCCTTGTGCAGGACCGTCTTGTCCCCCGTATCTATGGGTTGTGAACGAGGCGGGCAAGACTGCCCGATTAACAGGACCGTTATAGATCCGTTGGAGTGAATATGCTGGGTATTGGAACTCTCGCCAAAAAGGTGTTCGGAACACCGAATGACCGCAAGATCAAGGCGACGCGCCCGCTGATCGAACAGATCAACGCGCTGGAACCGGAGTTCGAAAAGCTCAGCGACGAGCAGCTCAAGCAAAAAACTGCCGAGCTGCGGGAAAAGGCGCAAAACGGTACATCGCTGGACGACCTGCTGGTCGAAGCCTTTGCCAATTGCCGCGAAGCGGCCCGCCGGGCCTTGGGTCTGCGCGCTTTTGACACGCAGCTGATGGGTGGGATCTTTCTTCACCAGGGCAATATTTCAGAAATGAAAACCGGTGAAGGTAAAACGCTGGTTGCGACCTTCCCGTGCTATTTGAATGCGCTGGTCGGCAAAAGCGTCCATGTCGTCACCGTCAACGAATACCTGGCCAAACGTGACAGCGAATGGATGGGCAAGGTGTTCAATGCGCTGGGTATGTCCTGCGGGGTGATCTGGTCAGGAATGGGCCCCGAGAACAAGCTGGCCGCGTATCAGAGCGACGTTGTCTATGGCACCAACAGCGAATTCGGTTTCGACTATCTGCGCGACAACATGAAGTCTGAGCTGAACGAACTGTTCCAGCGTCATCACTATTTCGCCATTGTTGACGAAGTCGACAGCATCCTGATCGACGAGGCACGGACGCCGCTTATTATCTCGGGTCCTGCCGAAGACCGTTCTGAACTGTATGTCACTATTGATCAGGTGATTCCGTTGTTGACGGAAGAACACTACGAGCTCGATGAAAAGACCCGCAACGTCACATTCACCGACACTGGGAACGAATTCCTGGAACAGCAATTGATCGCCCGTGGTTTGTTGCAGGAAGGCGCGTCCCTGTATGATCCGGAAAGCACATCCGTGGTGCACCACGTCAATCAGGGTCTGCGCGCGCACAAGCTGTTCCTGAAGGACAAGGATTATATCCTGCGCGACAATCAGGTGATGTTGGTGGACGAATTCACTGGCCGGATCATGGATGGCCGCCGTCTATCCGAAGGTCTGCATCAGGCGATCGAGGCCAAGGAAGGTGTCGAAATACAGCCGGAAAACGTGACACTGGCGTCTGTTACCTACCAAAACTTCTTCCGTCTTTACAACAAGCTGGCCGGCATGACCGGCACCGCTGCGACAGAGGCCGAAGAATTCGCCGAGATCTATGGTCTGGGTGTGGTCGAAGTGCCTACCAATCGTCCGATTGCCCGTGTGGACGAAGATGACCAGGTGTTCCGCACAGCTGCCGAAAAATACAAGGCGATGGCAGATGAAGTGAAGACCGCCAACGAAAAAGGGCAACCGGTCCTGTTGGGGACAACTTCGATTGAAAAATCGGAATTGATGAGCCAGCTGCTGACTCAGGCCGGGATCAAGCACAGCGTATTGAACGCCCGTCATCATGAGCAAGAGGCACAGATCGTTGCCGACGCCGGTCGTCTGGGCTCGGTTACCATCGCCACCAACATGGCTGGGCGGGGCACCGACATTCAGCTGGGCGGCAATGTCGAGCTCAAGGTTCTGGAGGCGCTGGCCGAAAACCCCGAAGCTGACCCGGTGACTACACGTGAGGCCGAAGAAGCCAAACACGCCGAAGAAAAGCAAAAGGTGCTGGATGCCGGTGGCCTGTTCGTTCTGGGGTCAGAGCGGCACGAAAGCCGTCGGATCGACAACCAGTTGCGCGGCCGGTCCGGTCGTCAGGGTGACCCGGGACGCACGGCGTTCTATCTGAGCCTTGAAGACGATCTGATGCGTATCTTTGGTTCGGATCGTCTGGACAAGGTGCTCAAGACGCTGGGCCTCAAGGAAGGCGAAGCGATCGTGCATCCATGGGTTAACAAGTCGCTGGAACGCGCCCAGGCCAAGGTCGAAGGCCGGAACTTTGACATGCGTAAGAATGTGTTGAAGTTCGATGACGTGATGAACGATCAGCGCAAGGTGATATTTGGCCAGCGGCTGGACATCATGGCTGCCGAAGACTTGTCTGAAATTGTTTCTGACATGCGGTATGAGGTGATCGACGACCTGCTCGACGCGCATATGCCACCCAAATCCTATGCTGAACAATGGGATACCGAAGGCTTGTATGCGCAGGTTATCGAACAGCTGGGCATCGACGTTCCGGTCATTGAATGGGCCGCAGAAGAAGGCGTTGATGACGAAGAAATCCGCGAGCGGTTGGTCAAGGCATCGGACGAGATGATGGCCAAGAAGGCGGTGGATTTTGGCCCCGAAAATATGCGTCTGATTGAAAAGCAGGTGCTGTTGCAATCCATTGACACCAAATGGCGTGAACACCTGTTGACGTTGGAACATCTGCGATCCGTCGTTGGGTTCCGCGGCTACGCACAGCGCGATCCTTTGAATGAATACAAGAACGAATCCTTCCAACTGTTCGAGAACATGTTGGAGAGCCTGCGGGCCACGGTGACCAAGCAATTGGCCCTGGTTCGTCCGCTCAGCGATGAGGAGCGCCAGCAAATGATGTTGCAGATGGCGCAACAGCAACAGGCGATCCAGGATACAGCCCGTGAACAGGCCCGTGCAGCGGCAGGTATCGCGCCCGAAGGGGCTTCGGATGGGTTTGTAGAAGATGATCCATCAACCTGGGGTAACCCGTCACGCAACGACAAATGCCCTTGTGGCAGCGGTAAAAAGTTCAAACATTGCCACGGCCGTTTGTCTTGAACTTGCCACAAATGACCCAATGACTCCCCAAGGCGGCCACAAACTGGCCGCCTTTTTCCATGACAGTTGTCCCGACCTGCTAGGTAGTGGAGGGTGTCATGTTGAACAAACGTCTGGCCGTAATGATTGGTGGAACCGCAGCCTGTGCGCTGGGAATTGGCTTTGTCATGCAAAAGACGATTCCGGCCCCGCAACCGGTGCCGGTTATCCAGGCCCAAACTATCAGCGATCCGGTCATTCAGACCAATCCTGTCTCGGATGAGCCGTTGGAAATCGACGGTATCACCCTGACGTCGGCGCAACCCGACGAGGACCTGATCGTTGCCCGTTCAACCGCGCCGGATCAATTGCCGGAAACTCCCAAAGACCCGAAAACGCCCCGCTTGGGTTGTGATGTAGATCTGTCCGCCATCGCCGTGGACCAGGGTCATGTCCGGATTGGCGTCATTGCGCCTTGCCAGCAGAATGAACGTCTGACTGTGCATCACAGCGGTCTGATGTTCAGCGCCGCGACGGATGAAAACGGGATCTATTCTGTGCTTGTTCCGGCGATGTCAGAACAGGCTGTCTTTATCGTCGACTTTGCCAATGGAACTGACATGGTTGCGTCGGTGTCTGTTTCGGATTTGGCCGAATATGATCGCATAGCTGTTCAATGGAGCGGCAATTCGGGTTTTGAAATTCATGCCCGTGAATTTGGTGCCGGATACGGAGATGATGGGCATGTCTGGTCCGGGACGGATACATCTGCAACAGGTCAGGTCGTTCGATTGGGTGAAAATCAGGGCCTGAACCCGCTGATGGCCGAAGTCTACACCTTCCCCCGCGCCACCAATACCCAGTCAGGATCCATCGCGATGACAGTCGAAACAGAAGTCACGGCCCACAACTGCGGCAAGGACGTTTCGGCCCAATCCATTGAATTGCGTGGCGGTCAATCCCTGCGCACCCGCGATATGGTGCTCTCTGTCCCGAATTGTTCTGCAATTGGTGACTTTCTGGTGTTGAATAATTTGGTGGATGACCTGAAAATTGCGGCCAAGTGATCCGCAATTTTAATAGGATTCTCACATGGCTTTTCTTCGTGCGGCGGTCTTCGCCGCACTTTTTCTTGGTTGGATTGTACCAACACCTGCCCGGGCACAAGATGTTACTCTGACATCGCCAGATGGTGCGGTCGAAATTTCGGGAACCCTGTTGGGGTTTGATGGCGAATTTTATCGGGTTGATACCCAATATGGCGAACTGACAGTGGACGGGTCCGGGGTAATTTGCGACGGGCCAGGATGCCCGAACCTCTCGGAATTTGTTGCCGAGCTCGCCTTTTCCGGGTCATCGGCCATGGGTGAGGTGTTGCTGCCTGCCCTGATCGAAGGATTTGCGCTGCGCAAAGGGCTCAGAACCAATCGCATAAACCAGGATCCGACCCATTTTGATTATAGCCTGCACCGGCCTGATGATGGTGTTGCTGTTGCCAGGTTTTTGTTTCGCATCACCACCACTGACGAAGGATTTGCCGACTTGTTGGCGAATGAGGCCGACGTGGTTATGGCGCTGCGGGAAATTCGGTCAAATGAACATCAGCGCGCCTACGAAGCGGGTATGGGCAATATGACTGATGCCCGGCGCAGCCGTGTTCTGGCATTGGATGCTATGGTTCCAGTGGTCGCGCCGGGAAATCCGGTACGGACGGTTTCCGTTCCACAATTGGCACAAGTCTTTTCTGGTCAGATCGTGAACTGGCAGGAACTGGGGGGACCAAATGCACCAATTGCCCTGCACTTGCCTGCGGTTGGATCTGGAATGGCACAGGCGGTCGAAGATCGCCTGTTGGCTCCGGTTCGCTTGGATGTTGCCGACGACATTCAGCGACACGATCGCAGCGGTACCTTGGCGCGCGCGGTCACCACTGATCCGTTCGCGTTGGGTATCGCCAGCTTTTCCGAGACCGGCACCGCCCGTCCGCTGACACTGACAGGATCCTGCGGCTATCGATTGTCGGCGACCCGCCGCACGATCAAGACCGAAGACTACCCGTTGACCTCGCCCATGTTCCTGTATCTTCCGGCCCGCCGGCTCCCCCAGATCGGTCGCGAGTTTCTGTCCTATGCCCAAAGCCCGGCAGCCCAGGTTGTCATCCGCCGTGCCGGGTTTGTCGACCAGGCACCAGAGTATATTCGGGTCAGCGCACAGGGAGATCGCCTGGCCAATGCGATCCAAGCCGCGGGGGAAGAGGTTAAGCTGTCCGAGTTGCACAGGATGGTGAAAATGATGAAACCGACAACACGGTTGTCGACGTCGTTTCGCTTTGAGACCGGATCAACACGTCCGGATGCGCAGTCTCGGGCAAATATCGCGCAATTGGCCCGGGCGCTAGAGGTCGGCACTTATGATGCGCGCAAACTGATCTTTGTCGGGTTTTCTGACGGGGAAGGCGCTGCTGAGGGAAACCGTAGGATTGCCTTGAAGCGGGCACAGGCGGTTCGGGATGCCGTGCTGGCCGCGGCCGAGACGATGGATTCCACCCGTACTGAAATTGGGATCGAAGCCTTTGGCGAGGCCTTGCCCATGGCCTGTGATGACAGTGCATGGGGACGCCAGGTAAACCGGCGGGTCGAGGTCTGGGTGAGGTAACCCGTTCTCTGTCCGAGCCATATTGGCGATCTATGTGTGACCGCCTTTCTCTCTCCGGGTTTTGACCGGGAATGGAAAGGCGCGGCCCATCGGGCAGGAGGGCTTGTGTGCGGCCGGCGGGGCGCGCATCGGACCCTTTACAGATATCCTTCGCTGCGAAAGCTGAGCTCAGTTGATTTTCCGATGATCAGATGGTCGTGCAAGGAAAGACCCAGGGCAATACAGGCCTGATTGATCTGATCTGTCATCACGATATCAGACTCAGACGGTGTTGGATCACCAGACGGATGATTGTGAACGAGGATCAAGGCAGTGGCATTCAGTTCCAGCGCCCGCTTGGCAACTTCGCGTGGATACACCGGAACATGATCGACGGTGCCGCGCGCCTGTTCTTCGTCTGCAATCAGCGTGTTCTTTGGATCCAGAAACAGAACGCGGAATTGTTCGGTCTCTCGATGTGCCATCGTGGTGTGACAATAGTCCAGGACTGCGTCCCAGCTCGAAATCACATGACGCTGCATTACCCGCGCGCGGGCCATTCGGTGGGTGGCTGCCTCGACGATTTTCAGATCGGTGATGACTGCATCTCCGATACCTTGGATCCGGGCGAGCTGGTCGGGTTGGGCGGATAACACCCGGTTGAAGTCGCCAAAGTGATCCAGCAAAGCCCGAGCTACCGGTTTCACATCCCGACGCGGTATCGAGCGAAACAGGAGAAGTTCAAGAAGTTCGTAGTCTGGAATAGCAGCGGCACCACCAGTCATAAAGCGGTCCCTTAGGCGCGCACGGTGGTCTTTGATATAGGAGGGAAGCTGGCCAGTTGGCAGCCGCGTAGCCGGGGCCTCTTCGCCGTCGGCAAACAGCGGCAGCGACATTTCCTGAAAGGCAGACGGGCGGCTCATTCAGGGACAATAGCTCGATCATGGTGAAGAATTCGTTAACCCGCTGGGGCCGGACATTGTGTGATGAATGTCGCGCACAAGGGGCTTTGCCCCCGCAGCCTGTGGCTGCTCCCCCAAGGTATTTTGGACCAGAAAGAAGCAACAAGGTCACAGGAACCCCGCAAAAAAACCCGCGGTTTGAAGCCGCGGGTTTCTTTGGTTCTTCTGAATGGGATCGCGATGCTTAACCCTTCATCGAATCCCAAAAGCTTTTGACAGACTTGAAGAAGCTATTGCTTTCAGGGTTGTTGTCCTCGCTCAGATCATTGAACTCGCGCAACAACTCCTTTTGACGGGAGGTGAGATTGACGGGTGTTTCCACAGCCAATTCAATGAACATATCGCCGATTCCACCGCCACGCAGAGCTGGCATGCCCTTGCCACGCAGACGCATCTGGCGCCCGGATTGACTGCCTTCGGGGATCTGAACCCGCCCGCGCCCACCGTCAATGGTGGGGACTTCGATAGAGCCGCCCAGGGCAGCCTTGGACATGCTGACCGGCACCCGGCAATAAAGATTGACGCCATCGCGTTCGAACAGATCATGTTGGGCCACCTCGACAAAGATGTAGAGATCACCCGGTGGGCCGCCGCGCATGCCCGCCTCGCCTTCGCCGGCCAGGCGAATTCGCGTGCCGGTTTCAACGCCGGTGGGGATGTTGACGGACAGTGAGCGATCTTTTTCCACCCGACCCTGACCGTGACAGGATTTACAGGGGTTCTTGATCACCTGGCCCAAACCCGAACAGGTGGGACAGGTGCGTTCGACGGTAAAGAACCCTTGTTGCGCGCGCACCTTACCCATGCCGGAACATGTCGGACAGGTGGTTGGTTCGACGCCACCTTCGGCTCCTGTTCCATCACAGGAAGAACATCCCACAGCTGTGGGCACCCTGATGGTCTTTTGCAGGCCGGAAAAGGCGTCTTCGAGCGTGACGCGCAGGTTATAGCGCAAATCCGATCCACGCGCCGCACGACGGCCGCCACCGCCACCGCGGCCCCCCATGAAGTCTCCGAACAGGTCGTCGAAGACATCCGAGAATGCCGAAGAGAAATCACCAGACCCAAAACCGGGGCCTCCGGGACCACCGGGGCGCCCGCCGCCACCCATGCCATTTTCGAAAGCTGCATGGCCAAAGCGGTCATAGGCCGCCTTTTTCTCGGCGTCCTTCAGAACTTCATAGGCCTCGCCAGCTTCCTTGAACTGGGCTTCGGCATCGGGGTTGTCCTTGTTGCGGTCGGGGTGCAGTTCCTTGGCTTTGCCGCGGAACGCTTTCTTGATTTCATCCGCCGATGCGCCTTTGGACACGCCGAGCACTTCGTAATAGTCGCGTTTTGACATCGATCTATCCTTTTGCCTCAACGAAAGCGGGCCGGTCCGGGGTCCGGACCGGCCCATTTTTGGCCAAGTTCACGCCTTAGCGCTTGTTGTCGTCCAGGTCTTCGAATTCGGCATCGACGATGTCGTCATCGCCGGGACCGGTGTCTGTGTCGGCTGCCGCCGGTTCATCACCAGCTTCTTCGGCAGAGGCCTTGTAGATGGCTTCGCCCAGCTTCATGGCCGCTTCAGTGACGTTCTGGACACCGGCTTTGATCTTGTCGGCGTCTGCCTTGTCACTGTCGAGATCGTCCTTGAGCGCGGCAATCGCCAGCTCGATGGCTTCGATGGTGGTCGGGTCGACCTTGTCGGCGTGCTCTTCCATCGACTTCTCGGTGGAATGGATCAGCGATTCGGCCTGGTTGCGTGCTTCGACCAGCTCCTTGCGGGCCTTGTCGGCGTCGGCATTCTCTTCGGCGTCCTTGACCATCTTTTCGATGTCGTCGTCGGACAGACCACCCGAGGCCTGGATGGTGATCTTGTGCTCTTTGCCCGTGCCTTTGTCTTTGGCCTGAACCGACACGATGCCGTTGGCGTCGATGTCAAAGGTCACTTCGATCTGCGGCATGCCGCGCGGTGCGGGCGGGATGTCTTCGAGGTTGAACTGGCCGAGGATCTTGTTGTCGGCTGCCATTTCCCGTTCGCCCTGGAACACGCGGATGGTCACGGCGTTCTGGTTGTCTTCGGCGGTCGAGAAGACCTGAGACTTTTTCGTCGGGATCGTGGTGTTGCGGTCGATCAGGCGGGTGAACACACCACCCAACGTTTCGATCCCCAGCGACAGCGGGGTCACGTCCAGTAGAACCACGTCCTTGACATCGCCCTGCAGGACACCGGCCTGAATGGCAGCACCCATTGCAACCACTTCGTCCGGGTTCACACCCTTGTGCGGCTCCTTGCCAAAGAACTTGCTCACTTCTTCGGCCACTTTGGGCATACGGGTCATACCGCCGACCAGAACCACTTCGTCAATGTCACCGGCCGAGATGCCCGCGTCTTTCAACGCAGCGGCGCAGGGCTTCATCGACGCCTTGATCAGGTCGTTGACCAGCTGTTCCAGCTTGGCGCGGGTCAGCTTCATGACCATGTGCAGCGGCTGACCGCTGTTGGGGTCCATCGAGATGAACGGCTGGTTGATTTCGGTCTGGCTGGCAGACGACAGTTCGATCTTGGCCTTTTCAGCGGCTTCTTTCAGGCGCTGCAGGGCCATCTTGTCCTTGGACAGATCGACACCGTTTTCCTTTTTGAACTGGTCCGCCAAATAGTTGACGATACGCATGTCAAAGTCTTCACCACCCAAGAAGGTGTCACCGTTGGTCGATTTGACTTCGAACAGACCATCGTCGATTTCCAGAATGGTCACGTCGAATGTACCACCACCAAGGTCATAAACCGCGATGGTCTGGCTATCTTCCTTGTCCAGGCCATAGGCCAGAGCCGCAGCCGTGGGTTCGTTGATGATGCGCAGCACTTCCAGACCGGCGATCTTGCCCGCGTCTTTGGTGGCCTGACGCTGGGCGTCGTTGAAATAGGCAGGAACGGTGATGACTGCCTGAGTGACTTCCTCACCCAGATAGCTTTCCGCAGTTTCCTTCATCTTGCCCAAGGTAAAGGCCGAGATCTGCGACGGGGAGTATTTCTCGCCCTTGGCTTCGACCCATGCGTCGCCATTGCCACCGTCAACGATGTTGAAGGGGACCATTTTTTGGTCTTTGGTTACGGCAGCATCGTCGATACGACGGCCGATCAGGCGCTTGGCACCAAAGATGGTGTTGTCAGGATTGGTCACGGCCTGGCGTTTCGCAGGCTGCCCAACCAGACGTTCATTGTCGGTGAATGCGACGATTGAAGGGGTTGTCCGGGCACCCTCGGCGTTTTCGATAACGCGGGGCTGGCTGCCGTCCATGATGGCCACACAGGAGTTGGTGGTGCCAAGGTCAATGCCGATTACTTTGCTCATTTTTGATCCCTTTACTCTTCAAGGCGATTACCCGAGACCTGAACCCGTTTTGGCATCCTGGCCCCGATTCTCATGCGACGGGTGGGCTTCACCACATCGCGTCTCGGCGTATATAGGGAGCGAAAATACAGCCTGCAACCGCCCTTTGACGCTGGTTTTCGCGAATCTGTGATGAAATTGGAAAGTCTCTGGCAAGAAATGGAAATCAAGTGATGGTGCGGCTCAATGTTCGCGGGTTTGAAATTCACAAGTCCTTTTTGGATCCTGCCGCCCAGGCTGCGCTGATCGAGGCGCTGAAACCGGTCTTGAAAGCTGCGCCCTTGTTCACACCTACGGTGCCAAGCGGGCGCAAGATGTCCGTGCGTATGACATCGGCAGGAAAATTGGGCTGGGTGTCAGACACACAGGGATACAGATATCAGTCGGATCATCCTCTGGGGCAGCGGTGGCCACAGATTCCGTCCAAGGTTCTGGAGGTATGGCGGGATTTGGCAGGCGGAGTCCGGGATCCGGATTGCTGCTTGATCAACTATTATGGTGAAGAGGCCCGCATGGGGCTGCACCAGGACAAGGACGAGGCGGATTTTTCCTTTCCCGTGGTGTCTATTTCTTTGGGAGACGACGGATTGTTTCGCATCGGCCAACAGGCGCGCGGTGGCAAGACCGAATCAATCTGGTTGAACTCGGGAGATGTTGTGGTGATGGGCGGACCGGCGCGGCTGACTTACCACGGCGTGGACAGGATTCGGTTCAAATCGTCGCGTCTGCTACCCAAGGGGGGGCGGTTGAATCTGACGTTGCGCGTAGCGACCTAAGATTGGAAACAAAGGGGGTATGGGACCGCAGGCAGGTTTACCTGACTGCGCCACGCCCAACGGGCGGAAGCTCCCCGATAGGGGAGCAACGACGGGCGGGAGCCGCTGCTGATGCAGCAAGAGCGGACATTCAGGTCGCGAGCTGCGACGACTTGTCAGCGACGCGCACTCCAGCTGAGCGAAACCCGGCGGCGTGTGAAAAATTCGCCCATCAGGCCGATGACAATAAAGACAACACTCAGCCAGAACGCATATTGCCAAGTGGTGAAATGCGGATTGTAGTTGATGAACGCAAACCCTCTGGATTGGTCGATGATATGAAACAGAGGGTTCCAGTCGAACATGACCAACATGGATGATGGCAGCGTATTCGCCAGAAACATCTTGCCGGATGCGATCATGTTGGCCCGCTGGTAAACAGTTCGCAAAATGCCGGTGATACTGGGAAACCACGGCTGAAAACCCAACAATAGCAACCCGATCGAAACCCCTGAAAACCATGACATCAACACCATTCCGAATGTGCTGACCGGATCCTCGATGTGCACCGGAGTAAAAATGATGTGGTATCCCAACAGGATGATACCCATGGTCAATACCTGCAGATACAGGGTCGACATGGCCGCAGACACAATCGAAATAATCGAATTCATCGGTGAATGCATCATCATCGGGCTGTTGAGACTGCCCGCTCCCGCGACAGCGGAAATCGTCTTGGTCTGCAACATGAACAGCATGATACCTGTCATGATGTACAATATGATGTCGCCTCGAACTGCCGAGCTTCGCATGCCCATAAGGGCGAACATCAGATAGAACACGACAACAAAGGTGACGACCTGCATCAGGCTCATCCCCAACGCAACCAATGCGTTGTTATGCCGGGATCGGATATTGCGGACGATCGAATGAAAGGTGACCTCGGCCATGACCAACAGGCCGCCGATATTCGATTGATGCCGTCGTTGCTGAAACATGACAACCCGCCTTGTACGCTGCTGTACTCAATGTGACACGGAATTCTTGCTGTTCCGTTTCAAGCACACCATAAGGGGGCAAACGTGGATTTTCAATAAAACCCCATCGCTGGAGAGATTTCGTGAACTATGACGCCCTTATCCCGGTAATCCGTACTCTGGCCATTCAGGCGGGAACACGGATCATGAAATTCTATACGGCCGACGATTTTGACGTAAAGGTCAAATCGGACGACAGCCCCGTGACCGAAGCGGACGAAGCTGCGGATGCGCTGATCTCCGAAGGATTGCGGTCTGCGTTCCCGGACGTGATGTTGGTGACCGAAGAACAATCGGCGTCGCATTCAACCACCGGCGACACCTTCCTGATTGTTGATCCTCTGGACGGGACCAAGGAGTTCATTCACCGCCGCGGTGACTTCACCGTGAATATTGCACTGGTCGAAAACGGTGTGCCGACGCGGGGTGTTGTCTACGCGCCTGCCAAACAACGGATGTTCTTTACTCTGGCGGATGGGTCTACCGTCGAAGAAACCGGCGATTTCGACCCCGATACCATCGGCGCAACGCGCCCGATCCGCGTGGCAGACAGCGACAATGCGGCCTTGATGGTCGTGGCGTCCAAATCCCACCGTGATCAGGCGACCGAAGACTATATCAACAAGTATAATGTGAAAGACAGCAAGAGTGCAGGCTCGTCATTGAAATTCTGTCTGGTTGCCACGGGCGAAGCTGACATCTATCCGCGTGTCGGACGCACCATGGAGTGGGACACGGCTGCTGGTCATGCTGTTTTGCATGGCGCAGGCGGCAAGGTGGTGCGTTTTGATGACCATGCGCCCCTGATGTACGGCAAGGACGGGTATGCCAACCCGTTCTTCATCGCCTATGCACCGGGTGTAGAGCTGAAGGAAGCCTGATGTCCGTTCTGGTTGTTATCCCTGCCCGCTATGCCTCGACCCGATATCCGGGGAAACCACTGGTTCCGCTGACCGGTGCCAATGGAGACAAACGGTCTCTGGTCGAACGATCCTGGCTGGCAGCCAAGGCTGTGACCGGTGTTGACCGGGTCGTGGTGGCAACGGATGATGACCGCATCCGCGACGCAGCCCAAGCCTTTGGTGCCGAAGTGGTGATGACGTCTGTCGACTGTGTCAATGGGACTGAACGGTGTGCCGAGGCGCATGAGGTGCTGGGTGGGGGCTATGACATCGTGGTCAACCTGCAGGGCGACGCCCCGTTGACCCCGCATTGGTTCGTCGAAGATCTGGTTGCTGGCCTGCGCGACAATCCGGACGCCGAAATCGCGACGCCCGTTCTGCGCTGTGACGGTGCGGCGCTCAACAGCCTGTTGGCGGACCGCAAGGCGGGCCGTGTGGGCGGAACAACTGCGGTATTTGGTGCCGATCACGGTGCTCTCTACTTCTCCAAGGAAGTGATCCCCTACACCGCCGCAACCTATGCAACTGACGATGAAACGCCGGTCTTTCATCATGTCGGCGTCTATGCCTATCGCCCCGATGCACTGGCAAGCTACCCAGAGTGGAAGGTCGGCCCGCTGGAACAGCTGGAAGGCTTGGAGCAGCTGCGCTTCATGGAAAATGGCCGCAAAGTTCTGTGTACCGAAGTGGAGACGCGAGAGCGCCAGTTCTGGGAACTCAACAATCCAGAAGATGTACCAAAGATCGAGGCGATGATGGCAGAGATGGGATTGGATTGACCACTTTGCAGGCAGATCTCGTGCTTTTGACGCCTTCAAGATCGCTGGGGAAAAAATACTTGGAATTCACACAAGATTCCGCGGTATTTACAAGATACAATGGAATTGTGAGTATTTGTAATGTCGCTGTGTATAGACGTGAAAATTTCTTGATCGAGGATGGACCATGCGTAAAAAGGTAACAAAAGCAATCTTCCCCGTTGCGGGGATGGGGACGCGGTTTTTGCCTGCGACCAAATCGGTTCCAAAAGAGATCATGACGCTGGTGGATCGCCCGCTGGTTCAATACGCGATTGACGAGGCGCGGGCGGCTGGGATCAAGGAATTCATCTTTGTGACGTCGCGCGGCAAGGGGGCGTTGGAGGATTACTTTGATACCTCTCCTGTTCTGGAGCAGGAATTGCGCAAGAAGGGCAAGGACGAGCTTCTGGAGACGCTCAAGGCGACCAATATGGAAAGCGGTGCCATCGCCTATTTGCGTCAGCACCGGGCATTGGGTCTGGGGCATGCGGTCTGGTGCGCGCGGCGGCTGATCGCCAATGAACCTTTTGCCGTGATTTTGCCGGATGATGTCATTGCGGCCGAAACTCCCTGTCTGCAGCAGATGGTGGAGGCCTACGAAGAAACCGGCGGCAACATGGTTGCGGCGATGGAAGTCCCGCCGGAAAAGGCCAGCGCCTATGGGGTGCTGGACGTCAAGGAGGACATGGGGTCGATCGTGTCGGTCAATGGGATGGTCGAGAAACCCAAGGCCGAAGAGGCCCCGTCGAACCTGGCGGTCATCGGGCGCTATATCCTCAGCCCCAGCGTGCTGAGCAACCTGAACAAGATCAAATCCGGTGCCGGCGGGGAAATCCAGCTGACCGATGCGATCGCCGCCGATATCGACGCGGGCACGTCGGTGTATGGCTACCGCTTCCGCGGGCAGCGGTTTGACTGCGGCTCCAAGGCCGGCTTCCTGCAGGCCACCGTCGCCTTCGCCCTCGCGCGGGACGACCTCAGAGACGATCTCATGCAGTATCTCGAAGATATTCGGCAGGTCGGCAAAGCCGCGGAATAATCGCACCAGACATAATTTGATCGCATGCTGGCAACAGGCAGTGCGGGTTACTTTGCCCGCACGCTGGAACGCCAATGTTTGGCCCCGGTTTTGCCGGCTGCGCGGAATTATCTGACGACAGGTTGTGCATAGACAATCCAGTTGACCAAGTCGGCGACCCTGATGCCAAAACCAAAGGCGCGCGGGCGGCAGTGCAAATCTGGTGTGATCCCGGTCGGGTTGACCCTGCTGATGTTGACGGGGCCAGAACGATGGGCGGCGCTGGGCAATGAAGTGGTCACAAATGACCTCGGTGATTGCGGAGGTTTGAAAATGGCATCAAACTGGCCACTATGACCACGAAACACCTGCCTTTGACATGACGGACACGACCGCCCCGGGGATGCGCGCTTTGACTTGGCTTGAAGCCTACCGCATGCGGTGGAAGCGGCGACGGCTGCTGTGGCGGTCCTTTCGGTCGCGTCATCAGCTGACCGAAGTCGTCAACCGCACCCGAACCATTGCCCAGAGCGACATTCTGGTTGTGCTGGTCGTGCGCAACGAAGCCGGGCGGATCCCATATTTTCTAGAGTATTACAGAAAGCTGGGTGCGGGGCATTTTCTGGTTGTCGACAACAACAGCGACGATGGCAGCGATCAGTTGTTCGCCGGCCAACCTGATGTATCGCTGTGGCGCACCAGTGACAGCTATCGCGCGTCACGCTTTGGTCTGGACTGGATGACCTGGTTGCAGATCCGTTACGCAGACGGGCATTGGTGCCTGATGGTGGATGTGGATGAACTCATGGTGTTTCCGGTGGGCGACGGTGACACATTGCAGGAACTCTCGGCCAATCTGGAGGCCTGCAACCGCAACGCCTATGGCGCGGTTCTGTTGGACCTGTATCCCCAAGGTTCCCTGGGGATGCAGACATATGTTCCTGGACAGGACCCAACCGATGTATTGACCGGATTTGATGCTGGACCCTTTCGGGCCAAGCGACAATACCCGTTGGGCAACCTGTGGGTTCAGGGCGGTGCACGGGAACGTGTTTTCTTTGCGGATGATCCAGCACGCTCTCCGACATTGAACAAGCTTCCATTGGTCAAATGGAGCCGACGCTATGCCTATGTGAATTCGACCCATTCCATGCTGCCGCCTCAGTTGAATGGAACCTATGATGGGCCAGCTGGTCGTGAGCCGGGCGGCGTATTGTTGCACACCAAATTCCTGCCCGAGATTGTTTCCAAATCTGAAATCGAAAAACAGAGGCAGCAGCATTTCCATACCCCTGCCGATTTTGACGGGTATTATGATCGGATCACCCAGGCACCAGATATGTCGTTTGACGGATCTTTGCGCTACACGGGACCGCAGCAATTGGAGAAACTGGGCCTGCTTCGTCCGGTGCACAGGCCAAAAAGTGATGAATCGAGACAAATTGATGAAAAGAAGCCAGAACTGTAACGGTTTCTAAATTCATTGATTTATAGAAGAAAATTGTGACATATTGCGCAAAAAGGCTGGGGCAGACAGGATCAGGAGATCAGGGGTAACGGCTGCGCTTTTGGTTCAACGGGATTGGAAAGAACGTGGGCCTTTGGGATTCTTATCGAATGCGGGTACGGCGCAAACGCCGGATCATACGCTCCATTCGTAAATCCAGTGAGTTGAATGTGGTGCAGAACCACACCGGGCGTATTCGTCCGGACGATATCATTTTGGTTTCGACCATGCGCAACGAACAGATCCGCCTGCCGTATTTTCTGCGGTATTACAGGGATTTGGGCGTTGATCATTTCCTGTTCGTAGACAATGACAGCACCGACGGCACACAGGAGTATTTGATCGGGCAACCAGATATCTCGTTGTGGCACACACGTGCCAGCTACAAGCGGTCGACATATGGCGTGGACTGGATGAACTGGTTGCAGCGCAAATATTGTCACGAGCATTGGACTCTTGTTGTCGATCCGGATGAGTTTTTTGTGTTCCCGTTCTGCGACACACGGTCAATCCGGGCGTTGACCGACTGGCTGGATAATTCTGCCATTCGCAGCTTTGCCGCCATGTTGCTGGATGTTTATCCCAAGGGGCCGATTGATGCTGTGCCCTATCAGCCCGGCCAGGATCCACTGGATATTGCGTCGTGGTTCGACAGTGGCAACTATATGATTACCCGCAACCCGACCTACAGCAATCTATGGATACAGGGTGGCCCACGCAGTCGGGTGTTTTTTGCCAATGAGCCCAAAAAGGCACCAGCGCTGAACAAGACGCCTCTGGTCAAATGGGATCGAAAATACGCCTATGTCAGTTCAACCCACACGTTGTTGCCGCGAGGATTGAATCAGGTCTATGACGATTGGGGTGGCGAAAAGGCCAGCGGCATTCTGCTGCACACTAAATTCCTCGACACCTTTACCGCCAAGGCCCAAGAGGAACTGACCCGCGGTCAGCATTATTCGGAATCTGCCGAATACAAGGCGTACGCCGAACAGATCCATACCCAACCAGAACTGTGGTGCAAGTGGTCCGAGAAATATATCAACTGGCGCCAGCTTGAGATTTTGGGGCTGATGTCCAAGGGGAACTGGGCATGACGGTGGGGGTGGTCATGCTGGTGCATAATGCGCTCAACCGGGCCGAACAGGTGGCGCGTCACTGGACGGCAGGTGGCTGCCCCGTTGTTATTCATGTGGATCGCAATGTCTCCCGGCGCACCTATCGCAGCTTTGTCGAAGCGTTGTCGGATGACCCGAAGATCCTGTTCTGCAAGCGGCACAAATGCGAGTGGGGTATGTGGGGTATCGTTGCGGCGTCCCAATCCGGATCCGAATTGATGCTGAAACAGTTTGCCGACGTGCGACATGTCTATTTGGCGTCCGGGTCCTGCTTGCCGCTGAGACCCGTCCAAGAGTTGGTGGATTACCTGGCCGCTCGCCCACGCACAGACTTTATCGAAAGCGCTACAACAGCGGATGTGCCGTGGACGGTCGGGGGATTGGATGCAGAGCGGTTTACCCTCAGGTTTCCGTTTTCCTGGAAAAAACACCGTTTTTTGTTTGATCGATATGTGGATCTGCAACGTAAATTACGGGTCAAACGGATCGTTCCTGCCGGTCTGGTTCCCCACATGGGCAGCCAATGGTGGTGCCTGACCCGCCAGACCTTGTCGGCGATATTGCAGGATCCGGAACGACCGGCCTTTGATCGCTATTTCAAACGGGTCTGGATTCCGGACGAGAGCTATTACCAGACTTTGGTCCGCCAATTCTCCAGCAATATTGAAAGCCGGTCGCTGACATTGTCCAAATTCGACTTTCAGGGCAAACCGCATATTTTCTATGATGACCACCTGCAATTGCTGCGTCGGTCGGATTGTTTTGTTGCGCGCAAGATCTGGCCACGGGCCAACCGGCTGTATCAGGCGTTTTTGACTGACCAGGCGGGGGCGATGAAACGTACCGAGCCTAATCCGGGCAAGATCGACCGGATATTCGCCAAGGCGGTCGAACGTCGGGTCAAAGGGCGCCCGGGCCTGTATATGCAAAGCCGTTACCCCAAACACGGGGCGGAAAACGGGATTACATCGAACCCCTATTCCATCTTTGAAGGGTTTACCGAACTGTTCGAGAATTTCGAACCCTGGCTGGAAAAGGCGACAGGGGCGCGGGTCCATGGCCATCTTTTTGCGCCGGATCGGGTCGAATTTGCAGATGGGCAATCGATGATCAACGGTGCCCTGTCGGACAGCGCCGAACAACGTGACTACAACCCTAACAGCTTTCTGACCAACCTGATCTGGAACACCCGTGGTGAACGGCAATGTTTTCAATTTGGTCCGGCCGACAACCAAAAAATCAACTGGTTGATTGCACGAGACCCGAATGCCCAGATCTCGGTCATCTCCGGTGCCTGGGCGGTGCCACTGTTCAAGTCGAATCGCAATTTTGCCGACCTTCGGCGCGAGGCCGCCCGCCTGCAAAGAATCGAAAGCGACCATTTGGGCGTGCTGCGATCACAATATACCAAGGCGCGGGTGCGGATCTGGTCCATGGCCGAGTTTGTCGAAGCCCCGATGGAACCGATCCAGACGATAATCGACGAAGTCGGCCCGGTGAACCAGCGCCGCCTGACCGAAGCGCCAACCATGGTCGAACTCGAAGGGTTCGGGCAATTTCTGCAAAATCTAAAAAACCAGGGTATGCACCCGTATCTGATGGGGGATTTCCCGGTGGAACAAGGACCGATGAATATGCCAAAGCCTGTCCGAAAACCATATTTGGTGCGGTAACGTCGAATGTCCAACAGCTTTGATTACTTTGTTATTTTCGCGGAAATGCGAACAGGATCGAATTTTCTGGAAACCAACCTGAATGCATTCCAAGGGCTTGAATGCCATGGCGAGGCCTTCAACCCTCATTTCATTGGTTACCCGAACACGACCGAAATCCAGGGCGTCACTCAATCGGAACGCGATGCTGATCCGTCCAGATTGATTGACCGGATCAAACAGCAATCCGGAACCCTGGGCGGGTTCCGGTTTTTTCATGACCATGATCCGCGTGTGTTGGAGCTGGTGATGGACGACCCCCGGTGCGCCAAGATCATCCTGACCCGGAATCCATTGGAGAGCTACGTATCCTGGAAGATCGCCAAGGCCACCGGACAATGGAAGCTCACCAATGTCAAAAGCCGCAAGGAAGCGCAGGCGGTTTTCAACGGTGATGAATTTGGAGCCCACGTCGAGGCGCTGCAGGATTTTCAGGTGACACTGCTGAACCGGTTGCAGCGATCCGCGCAGGTGCCATTCTATATGCCGTACGAAGATCTTCAGGACCTGGATGTTCTGAACGGGTTGGCACGTTGGCTGGGATGCGATGATCAGCTGGAACATCTGGACAAAAGCTTGAAACGGCAGAATCCGGCCCCGATCACATCCAAAGTGGCAAACGTAGATGAAATGATTTCTGCGCTCGGTGGCATGGACCGGTTCAATCTGTCACGCACGCCCAATTTCGAACCCCGGCGCGGGGCCGCTGTGCCATCGTATGTGGCGGCTGTGGCAACGCCGTTGCTGTACCTGCCGATGCGCGGCGGACCGGAACAGGATGTTCTTCAATGGATGGCCGATCTGGACCGCGTGGCGATTGACAAGTTGCCAACCAAGATGAACCAGAAACAACTGCGCCAATGGAAGCGCCGCAGCATTGGCCACCGAAGCTTTACCGTGCTGCGCCATCCTGTTGCGCGGGCACATGCGGTGTTTTGTGATCGAATTCTGCAAACCGGCGAAGGCAGCTATCTCCAGATCCGCAATACTCTGCGCCGCCAGTTCCAACTGCCGATCCCCAAGGATTGGCCAAACAAGAGTTATAGCAAATCCGATCATCGCGCCGCGTTCGAGGTGTTTTTGGCCTTTGTCAAAGCCAACCTGGCAGGGCAGACAGGGATTCGTGTCGATGCGGCGTGGTGTACGCAGGCCCAGGCCCTGAGCAGTTTTGGTGATTTCAACTCACCGGATATGGTGCTGCGCGAAGAGGAGCTGGCCGAAATGTTGCCTTTGATGGCGCAGCGCTATGGGCATGTCGAACCACCCGTGCCGGTTTTGACCGGGGATGCCGAAAACGCGCCATTTGGTCTGGCCGAGATTTATGACAAGACCCTCGAAGAGGTCGTGGCAGACATCTATCAGCGCGATTACGTCATGTTCGGGTTCGGACCGTGGAAGAAAATGTGATTATCTCACAGGTCAGCTGGATGAGCCGGGTTCTGGTATCAGGCAGCTGACGAGGCTGCGTCGTGCTGACCCCGGATCTGTGGAGATGTCACGGCCACTCCCGGTGCAAAGGGGTGGGACGTCAGGACCGTGCCCTGTGTTTCAATCGCGGTACCGGCAGCGATCTCGATCCATTCACCATTGTCAGCATCCAACGGCTCCGAAGAGATGATAATGCCGGTTTTACATTTGCGATAGAACAGGCTGGGGGCGTGACGGTCCGACGCATAGCGCGCCGCGAACAGGCGTTCTCCATCTGACCAGCAGGCTGCAAAACGCATGAACGGAAGGGCACCGCTGTCGCGGGACAGGGATTCTACCCGCGCAACAGCCCGCGCCATTGCCGCGATTGGATTTTGATCCAGCCCTTCGCCCAAAGCGATCAGGAAAATGGCCTCGCTTTCCGTGGCCCCCAATCTGTCTCCGTACAGAGAGGCCGGAATCATGCCATCCAGCTGTTGGCGGATGGCGTCATGCCCTCCGGCCTGGCCATTGTGCATAAAGCACCACCGGCCATAGCCGAAAGGATGGCAATTATTGCGCGATGTTGCCGTTCCGGTTGATGCCCGTACATGGGCCAAAAACAACCCCGAACGGGTATGATGTGTCAGTTGTTTGAGATTGGCGTCAGACCACGCCGGGTGCGTATCCTTGTAGAAACAGGGATTGTTGCGATCCGAATACCAGGCCAAACCAAACCCATCGGCATTGATGGCCGTCTTGCCGATCAGAGCATTTCGACTTTGCGCGACCAGCGACTGTTGCTGGTTCAAAACCAGCTCATCAAGATAACGCGGAGCACCGCTCCAGGCGAGAAACCGGCACATGGGATGTCTCCAAATTAAGATGGCGCATATTTACCCAGACGCGCGCGGGAAAATGTATCCAATATTGGGAAATAACGACAAAATTCAGATCAAATGATTGGGTATGCTCCTCTCAACCTATCAAAACCTTAATCCTGAAAATACGCGGGATATTCGGCGCGGAATCGTTCGGCCCATTCTTGGCTCAGTGCATCTGCGAGCTTCGCGGTTGGGGGTAGAATATCTTCCCCAAATTGTGACGCGAGACCCAGGAAATTCAGACACTTTGCCAGAGTACCCGCAGGGTTGGCGGCAAGTTCATCATAGGAAATGCGCATAGGAGATAGCCCCTCCTGCACGAACCAACCTTCCCATGCCCGCTCCATCTCAAGGAGCTCCAAGAGCGTTTTCTCTATCTGTTGGGGATCATAGACAGGCGGCTTGGGCGCAGACAGGCGTTCCAACTCGCTCCCGTCCGCGGCCCTGTGCCAAAGCCCGGTTTGAGTGGCTTTGACCAACGAGATCGCTTGTTCCAACTTGTTGCTTCGGGTCAGGTGGATAAAACGGGTCGATCCAAAAGAGGCCTGAATGCGATCCAGATCGCAATCGGCTTGTGGGTGGAGACCGCCGATTTGCTGAATGAAATGATCAAAGCTTGCCCTCTGTATCCTGAGACCAAATACTCCTGTATCGCCCGTACCGATTTCGATGGCTGCATTTACGACCGTTCGTACCGCCTGTTGCGCAGATGGATCCGTCGTGCGCACCCCATAGGCCTGCAACCATCCATCCAGCGACGTGCTGTGAAAATGAGAGTCTGGGTTTCCAGCAATACCCGTTGCTTTCAGCAATGTGCACAATAGCGTACTGCCGCTGCGCGGGGTGGTGCAAATGACATAAGAGGAAATGTGCGATTTTCCTGACACAGCACCAGTCCGTTACATGTCGCTGCAGGGACCTTTGTAGACCGGATGCGCAAAACGCCTATCAGGCAGCCTGAACAGATTGGCCTTCGGTCAGAATGGTGTACAGCGTCGCGGCGTCCAAATTGGCCCGCAATTTGGTGCAGACCGAGGCTTCGCGCAGTGTACGCGACACCAAAGCCAACGCCTTGAGATGTTCAACTCCGGCCTGTTCAGGCGCAAACAATGCAAAGGCGACATCGACCGGCTGACGATCCACGGCACCGAAATCCAGAGGCTTTTCTAGAATCACAAATACGCCGGTTACCCGGTCCAGATCTTCCAGACGCGCATGGGGCAATGCAACGCCATGGCCCACACCAGTTGGGCCAAGGCTTTCGCGCTCCAGCAGAGCTTCGAGCGTTGTCTGTGCGTCCAGCCCATAAGCGGACTGGGCCACATCAGATATGTCCTGGAACAGGCGTTTCTTACTCGACGCAGAGGCAATAACCTTTACGGCCTCAAGTGCGAGGATGCTCGAAAGTTCCATTGTTGCTTGCTCCGCTATCGCATTCTCGGATGCGCTGGGTCAGGTTGATTATGGATCGATCCAACCGATATTACCGTCTTCGCGACGATATACGACGTTCAATCCATCCTTCTTCTCGTTCCGGAAGATCAAAACAGGTGCCCCGGCCAGTTCCATTTGCATGACAGCTTCTCCTACGGTCAGGGACGGAATCTTGGTTTCCATCTCTGCCACGATGATTGGCTGCAACGATTCTGGTTCGGTCTCTTCTGTTTGCTCCTCCGATGCGAGGATATAAGAGGCTGCACCGAAGAGTTCAACCGGTTCGGAGCGATCCTTGTGATGATCCTTGAGTCGGCGCTTGTATCGACGTAGCTGGGTTTCCATCTTGTCACAGCAGCCTTCGAATGCGGCGTAGATCTCGTTCGCATGGGCTTTTGCCTGAGCGGTCAGGCCAGTGGACAGATGAATTGTGGTTTCGCACACATATTCATGCGCCGAACGGGAAAACACCACATTGGCGTCTGTCGGACGTTCGGCATATTTTTTCACCGCTTCGTTCAACTCGGTCTGCACATGGGTTTGCAGAGCTTCGCCAATGTCGATTTGCTTTCCACTGATTTGGTAACGCATGTGGTCTCCTTCACGTATTTTCATCTTCAGCACGGCCATCCAATCAGACGGGTCCGCTACCAGCCAAAGATGAGGGGAATAGGCCGACCCGCTGATTGCATGTGTCCAGACCTTTGGAGAAAGGTCAGATCCGGATGCGCAGAAAACAGCGTGTTTGCCATACTCCAATTCAGGCGCAACTGATCCAAAGTGTCAATGCAATCCAGTGCGGTTTTACCGGAATCTTTTTCCGGGGTCGGGAAACCGGCAAAACATCGCAGGTCTGCGCCAGACGCGTATGGGGCTGGGTCTGCTATGCGTGCGCGATCCGCTGGGGTCTGTGTTCAGCGCGCGACCGCGCGCTGCGTGGCCCAACGGCACCGGATGCTTTTTCAAAAGCAATCCGTGCGGGCGGGAGCGCCGCCTGACGGGTTACGAAATCCGAAAATTGTCACCCAGATAAACACGGCGCACGTTTTCGTTGTCGACCACCTCGTCCGGGGTGCCTGACATCAGAACCTGCCCGTCGTGCAGGATATATGCCCGATCCACGATCTCGAGCGTTTCGCGCACGTTATGGTCGGTGATCAGCACGCCAATCCCGCGTTTTTTGAGGTCGGCAACCAGATGGCGGATGTCTCCCACGCTGATTGGGTCAACGCCTGCGAATGGTTCATCCAGCAACAGGTATTTGGGGTCAGCGGCCAGGCAACGGGCGATTTCGACCCGGCGACGTTCACCGCCCGACAGGGCCAATGCAGGGGCGCGGCGCAGGTGCTCGATGGAAAACTCTGACAACAACTCTTCGAGCCGTTCACGCCGCTTGTGGCGATCGCGCTGCGAGATATCCAGAACGGCGGTGATATTGTCTTCGACCGACAGCCCGCGGAAAATCGACATTTCCTGTGGGAGATAACCGATACCCATGCGCGCGCGACGATACATTGGCAGGCTGGTGGCGTTCTGGCCATCAATGGTCACAGTGCCGGCCTCGGGGAAAATCAAACCGGCAATCGCATAGAAGCTGGTGGTTTTTCCAGAGCCGTTGGGGCCCAACAGGGCCACGACTTCGCCCCGGTCCAACGTCATGGACACATCCCGGATCACAATGCGTTTGCGATAGGATTTGCGCAGCTTGTCGATACGCAGCCCCGAAGACCCCGACGTTACAGTCAAATTGGGGCGCGCCATCAGTTGTTGCCGTCGGAATTGAGAACAGTTTTAACGCGGCCGATCATCTGAGCCGTTCCATCGGTCAGATGTACGGTCATCCTGTCCGAGGTCAACGCATTGGGACCCTGGGTCAACAGAACATTGCCGCTCATTTCGATGACACCGCTGTCGATGGTGTAATCCGCCCGCTCCGCTTCTGCGGCGTCTGGGCCATTGACCAGCAAAACGTCTCCGGTTGCTTCCAGCCGTTGAATGCTGCTGGCTTCTTGGTTGTAGATCACAAGAACCCGGGCGGCAGACAGCTTCATCACGCCCTGGTTCACCAGGACATTTCCGGTGAATTCCGCAGATCCGTTTTCCTGATTGACGTCCAGATTGTCGGCGGTGACTTCGACCGGCAACGATGGGTCCGCCTTGACTGCGCCAAAGGCGACATTGGTCCCTTCTGCCGCCGCCACGGCGCCAGTCGCCATGAAGGTCAGTGAAATTAGAAGGCGACGCAAGTAGATCACAGGTTATCTTTCCGGCTTTTGGGGGGTGTATATCAGCTTCACGCCCTCATTGAAAAGCATGTGCACGGGGCCACCTTCACTTTTTGATGAAAAATGCATCGTTCCAGCCGTAAAGTCACCGATTGGACCGGCTCCGGTGATTGGTCCGGGGCTGTTTCCGGACACGCCGCTCAATGCGGTGTTCAGACGATCGGTATTGATGACGATCCCGGTCGACGACACGATTTCGACGTTGCCGATAAAGCTGGCCTTGTCCTTGTCCAACCGCACCCGTCCCGTATCTGATTGCAGGGTCATTTCCGACCCGTCTGCCATGCGGATGCGGGCATTCAGATCGGTGGCAACTGCGGGAGTGTCATTGCCGCCCGGACGGGCCAGGCTGGCCGTGACCATGATCTCATCCCCCTGCGCTGTGGTGCCGGAAAAGAACGGGGCCGTAACCTGTTGGTCGCGGGTGCGCTCTTCGATTTCACGTTTGGCAAAGGGAATTTTGGTTTCGGTCTCGCTGCCGCGCGAAATCAGGAACAGGGTCGACAGCAAACCCAGTGCCGCCAGCGGCAGCAGCACCTTGAGAAAGGCAACAATGCGGGAATAGCCGTCCACTGTCCTATCCCAATCCGACGCGCAAACAATCGTGGATATGCAGCAGCCCGATCGGGTCGCCACCTGTGTCGGAATCCACAACCATCAGACAGGTGATGCGTGGCGAATTGGTGTTCATGAAGGCAACGGCTTCTTCGGCGAGCGCACCGGGGCGTATCGTGGCAGGATCGCGGGTCATGACGTCTTTGGCGCTCAGCGCCAGCAACCCCTCCATGTTTCGACGCAGGTCGCCGTCGGTAATGATGCCGACAAGCCCCCCGTCTGCGCCCACTACACCCGTGACGCCAAACCCCTTTTGGCTGATTTCGATCAACGCGTCGCCCATCGGGGTGTCCAACTGAACCAGCGGCAACTCATTGCCGGTATGCATCAGGTCCTGAACCTTGCTCAGCCGTGCGCCCAGTTTGCCACCTGGGTGGAATTCACGGAAATGTTCGGGTGTGAACTGGCGGTGTTCCATCAACGCAATGGCCAGGGCATCGCCCAGCGCCAATGTCATGGTGGTCGACGTGGTCGGAACGATGCCGGATCCGCAGGCTTCGGGCGCGGCGGGAAGCAACAGCGCCACATCGGACTGCTTCAACAGGGTCGATTCCGCCCGGCTGGCCACACCGATCAACGGAATGGCAAAACGGCGGGTATAGGCGACCATATCGGCAAGCTCTGGTGTTTCGCCAGAGTTCGACAGTACCAACGCCACGTCGCCCTGGGCCATCATGCCCAGATCCCCATGGCTGGCCTCGGCCGGATGTACGAAATGCGCCGGAGTTCCGGTCGATGCCAGGGTCGCCGCGATCTTGCGCGCGATATGGCCCGACTTGCCCATGCCCGAGATGATCACCCGACCTGTTGCATTCAGCAACGTGTCCACGGCCTGGTCAAAGCTGTCATCCAGGCTGTCAGCCAGCAGGCTCAGTGCCTGGGCTTCGATGCCGACAACCCGGCGGGCGGTGTCCTGAAACCCGCTCATGAGTGCGCAAAAATGTCGATTTCGGGCCAGCCTGCCAGGTCCAGCTTTGCCCGCATGGGCAAAAAGTCGAAACAGGCCTGGGCCATCTCGGTACGTCCTTCGCGGGCCAAACGTTTGTCCAGCTGTTCACGCAGACGGTGCAGGTGCAGAACATCGGATGCGGCATATTCCAGTTGCGCATTGGTCAGGGTTTCGGCCCCCCAATCACTCATTTGCTGCTGTTTGGAAATGTCGACCCCGATCAGCTCTTGTGTCAGGTTCTTGAGCCCATGGCGGTCTGTATAGGTGCGTACCAGACGGCTCGCGATTTTGGTGCAATAGACCGGGGCGGTCAGCGCGCCAAAGGCATTGTACATGGCGGCAATGTCAAACCGGCCGAAATGAAACAGCTTGAGCACGTTGGGGTCGGTCAGCATTGCGCACAGGTTGGGGGCTTGGGTCTGACCTTTTTCGACCTGCACGATATGTGCATTGCCGTCGCCTCCGGACATCTGGATCACACACAGGCGGTCGCGATGCGGGTTCAACCCCATGGTTTCACAGTCGATGGCCACGATTGGGCCCATATCCAGCCCATCGGGCAGATCGTTTTTGTACAGATGGTTGGCCACGATGTCGTCCCTTTGGAGAATATATGGATCGGGACTGAGATAGGCGCTTTGGCGGGCAAACTCAACGGGCGGGCACCTGCAATCGCGCCGTTCGCCATTCCCCGCTGATGCACAGACCCGATAGTCCGACAAAGCACCGCGATTCGTGGCGGAGCTGGATTTTGTCTGTGAGATTTCTATCGGGGAATTTGGTGCCCAGGAGAGGACTCGAACCTCCACGTCCAAAAGGACACTAGCACCTGAAGCTAGCGCGTCTACCATTCCGCCACCTGGGCAGGTGTCGTGAGGGGGCGTTTAAGCCCAGTCGCTGAGGGTGTCAATCGGAATAATCCGATTTTTTTCAAACTTCTTGAACATTCCTGTGGAAAAAAAATGGTGCCGTATCGGCGGCAACGCAGCGAAGCCTGCAAAAGCGGCGTTTTGCGCCTTGTTTGCCGGGGTTCAGAGCGGTAGATCGGTGTCAAAGCTAACTCGCAGGAGCCATACCATGTCCAAGCTGGTCACGATTTACGGCGGTTCAGGCTTTGTCGGGCGTTATATTGCGCGCCGCATGGCCAAAGAAGGTTGGCGCGTTCGCGTCGCCGTGCGTCGCCCGAACGAGGCAATGCATGTCAAACCTTATGGTGTCGTGGGGCAGGTTGAACCCGTGTTCTGCAATGTCCGCGATGATGCATCGGTCGCCGCCGTTATGCAGGATGCGGATGCGGTCGTGAACTGTGTCGGAATCCTCAACGAAACCGGCAAGAGCACATTTGACGAGGTGCATGTCCAGGGCGCTGGGCGGATTGCCCGGATCGCAGCTGATCAGGGTATCGCCACAATGGTGCACCTGTCCGCAATTGGCGCGGATGCAGAGGCCGCGAGCGCGTATTCTCGCAGCAAGGCCGCTGGCGAAGCCGCTGTTCTGGCGCATATGCCGGGTGCCATGATCCTGCGCCCGTCGGTTATCTTTGGGGCCGAAGACGGGTTCTTTAACTTCTTTGCCGGGACAACCCGGTTTGGTCCGGTTTTGCCGATTGCCGGGGCCGACACGCTGTTTCAGCCGGTTTATGTGGATGATGTGGCCAAAGCAGCGGTCAAAGGGCTGTTGGGCGAAGTGCCGGGCGGTATCTATGAATTGGGTGGCCCAGAGGTCAAATCGCTCGGGGCGCTGCTCGACCAGATGCTGGACGTGATTCACCGTCGCCGTTTGGTATTGCCGATGCCCGGATTTGTCGCGCGCCTGTTGGCCGGTAGCCTGGATATCGTGCAATTTGTCAGCTTTCAGCTGATATCCAACAACATCCTGACGCGTGATCAGGTGCGCAGCCTCAAGACCGACAATGTTGTGGCCGAAGATGCGAACAGCTTTGCTGAGCTGGGGATCAAGCCGGTAACTCTGGCGTCGGTTCTGCCGGATTACCTGTGGAAATTCCGGCCTTCGGGTCAATATGATGCGATCAAGGATTCGGCCAAGAACCTGCAAACCTGACGGGTATCTAGGACACTGGAACAATGCAGCGCGTCAGCCATCAGGTTGGCGCGTTTTCTTTTGCATGGGGGTCGGGATTGCCGGGCTGTGGCGCGCCCCTTAGTTGCTGTAGGCGATGATCAGCAGAACGGATCCCAGAACCACCCGATAGATCACATATGGGGTGAAGCTGACGCTTTGCAGCAACCGCATCATCAGGCTTAGCGCGGCCAAGGCTGAAACACAGGCAAGCCCGGCTGCGATCAGCGCATCCCGGATGACGCCGGGATCTGCCTGGACCGCGACTTGGGTGCCCAGCAGGATGCCCGAGGCCAGAATCGTAGGGATCGACATCAACATCGACAGGCGCGCCGCATCGGTGCGGTCATATCCCAGGGTGCGGGCACCGGTGATGGTGATGCCGGACCGAGAGGTGCCTGGGATCAAGGCCAGAACCTGCCACAGCCCCATGATCAGCGCATGTTTTGCTGTCCAGTCTTTGGCCGTGTTGGTGGACGGGCTGTGGGTGTCGGCCCAATACAGAACCGCACCGAATCCCAACATGGTCCAGCCGATGACGGTCATGGACCGCATGGCATCGCTGAGCCCGGTGACATGCAGGATCGCCCCGGCGATCACGGTCGGGATCGTGGCAATGATCAGGCCCAGCGCCAGTTTTGCCCCCG